>JBBKWP010000041.1:0-30720 GCA_037968995.1 Candidatus Xenobia bacterium | reverse complement strand
AACAGTCTGACCCGAGCCGTCTTGAAGCCGGATCATGGTATCGAGCGGTGGCAGGTCGTCCCCCATTTTCTCTCTCGGGACCTTAAGTTTCATTTTCGGTTCGTACTCACCGTATCCGTCGGCCGGGGCCACCGAGACGGACTTGCTGGCTCCTTTTTCAAGTCCCTCGAGAGCCCGCTCAAGGCCCGGGACGATATTCTGATGTCCGTGCAGATAAACCAAGGGCGAATCTCCCGATTGGTCGAGGATCTCTCCCTTGTCGTTCTTTAGAATATAAGTCATGGAAACCACGGTATCATTAGCAATAGGCATTGTCAGTCAGTCCTCCTGAGGCGAACTTGAGGATCACCGTGCTAAAAACCTTCTGTAGGTCCCACCACTTGAGAGGACCGTGCACGCCCCACGCGATGTGTTCTCGGCAAGCGGTGAAGCTCAACGTTCAACGCTCCCCAAAAATCAACGTTCAACGTTCCCCAAACTAGGAAATCTCCCCTTTGTCAAGAACCCAGAGACCATGTCCAAAACCGTTCGCACACTCATAGGAACTGACGATGAGATCCAAGCCCATATCAAAGAACTCGAAACTTCCGATAAATCGTCAGAGAACACCTGGAAGTACGGCTGTGGCGTTGCGCTTATAGGAGGACTGGGCCTTTTCGTCCCGACGATCATGAACGCCCACCCACCTAGTTGGGCTAAGGCGATCGCAATAGTCGCAGTCATCGCCGGTCTGATCGTCTTTGCCAAAGGGCGGTCCGGAGATATCGACGATAGCCGCTACCAAGCCCTGGAAAGATTGCACAGATTTCTGTCCGGTGACTGCGATCCGAAGGCTACCTATCGGTACATTCTCGACCTGCGACCCTACACGCACCAAGCGTTTTATTCACACTCCGAAAAATTCGGTGGACTGTTCAGTTTGCCGAAGGGGAAAGTCGAATATTTCGACTGCACCGTAATTGACGGACAGGTTCAACTTCGGGACGGAACCTCGCTCAAGGTGAATGTCGACAGACTCACCAAGCGCACGACGCGCACTAAGCGCAGCTACAGCGGTAAGACGAAAACCAAAGTCAAGAGCAAGTTCACCGCTCGTTATTCTATGAAAGCCAAACTGCCCGACGGTCCCGCTGTCGTCTTAGCGCCAACCGGTCCCGTCTCTGGGGGCGGCCGATTAGAGATAGCCAAACTTAAGCAAAAAGGTCAAGGCCAGAAGATTGCGGCCAGTTCCTCGCTGAAGAACACCTTTGAACAGCTTGAGATCGAGGGGCTCCTTAAACTTCTGGTCAATACTTTCCACCAGGTTCACCACCAGCGTCAGCAAGCCACGTGAGAAGCTGTTTGCTGAAACCCGCGGTCGTCCCTTGAAAGTTCTTTTCGTCACTCACAAGTTTCCGCCCCAGAAGGGCGGTGTGGGCGTCTCGGCCCAACGGATCACCGAAGGCTTGGCCTCCTGGTGCGACACCGTCCACGTTCTCCACGCCACCCGCGATCTCAGTCCGGGGACGGTCCAGTCCAGGGTCGATGGAACCGTCAGCGTTTTCACCATGGGAGAAACCGACCGGGGCGCTGAGAGCGGACAACTCTTAGAAACCACCATGCGGGCCCTGCACCAGGCCAACACCTACGACTTGGTCGTGGGTTTTTACGCCGTACCTACAGGCTTCGTCGCCATCTTCACCGCCGCTTTTTTAGGGCTCCCCTCTGTCTTATGTTTACGTGGAAACGACATGGACCGAGCGCTTTACCACGCAGGGCAACTCGATGCCCTCCGCTGGGCCCTTGAAAAGGCGACAGCGGTCGTCGGCGTGAGCACGGAACTGACCCACAAGTCGACCGTCCTGTCCGGACGTCACGATGCCCACTTTATTCCCAACTCTGTAGACTCCGACAGCTTTCGCCCCCTGAACGGTCAAGCCACTCCGCGTCATATTCTCTTCACTGGGGAGATGCGTCTCAAGAAGGGAAGCGAGATACTGTTCCCGAGTCTACTCGACCTCCGTGGCGACTGGACGCTGACGGTCGCCGGAGGCTTTCGAGGCCAGGCCGAAGCGGAATACAGAAAATGGGCGGTGCGCGAACGGAAGGCGGCTTCCAAGGTACGACTTCTCCCCTACTCGAGAGACCCCGAGATGTTGACCGAACTCTACAATTCTGCGGACTTAGTGATCAATCCGACCCTTTGGGACGGTATGCCAAACTCGGTCTTAGAGGCCATGGCGTGTGGACGTCCAGTGCTCTCGACACGAGTTGGAGGCCTTTGCGACCTCGTGATAGATGGCGTGACGGGCTACCTCCTCGAACTGCACCAACTCGACCAACTGGCCGCCGCCATGGATAAGATCCTCGACGATCCGAGTCGTCACGACATCGGACGCGCCGCTCGTCAACACGTTCAAGATCACCACTCTCACGAGGTGGAGTCCGAAGCCTTTCGTGAGCTCTTTCAGTCCCTCATTTAAGTTGCCGCTCAGGCAGGTGACGAATTTGGCTCAGTACATCAGCCAATTGGGTTTGGAATCTTGAGCGAGGAAAGTCTCGAGCCACCGCTTCCGAGGCATTGGCTGCTAGTCCCGCTGCCAAAGCAGGGTCGGTCAACACGTTGCGCAGACCCGAGGCTAGCGCAGTGGCGCTGTTAGGTTGAACCAGGATCGCCGTTTCCCCGTTGACGAGAATCTCTGAGACCGGAGCGATGGCAGTCGATACAATGGGGCGACCGCAGGTCATGTACTCAAGAATTTTGATTGGGCAACAGCCCTGCAATCCGTTTCGCGGATCGTTTGGCAGAGGCGCCACTAAGGCGTGACACGACGCCAGCACCTCGAAGAGCGGCTCTTTGGAAAGCGCACCGTGAAACTCCAGTCGTCGTCTGATCTTAAGACGTCGCGAGAGGTCTCTTATCCCGCGCATCCAACGCCCCTTGCGGGTCCCGGCTATCACCAAGGTCGCGTCCACCTCTCGGCAAAGCAAAGCGAACGCTTCGAGCAAAACTCCAAGTCCTTGCCACGGAGCCAGAGTTCCCATATAGCCGACCCGATACGGGGGTCCGGGAAGCGCCGGTTCCGAGATGGTGGTAGCGCGCTCGACGCTGTTGGTCACTATGCGTATCTTTTCCGGAGAAACCCCCCGGCGCATCAAAAAGTGGCGACTGGTGCCTGACGGTGTCACAAACAACTGACTCTGACTGAGACAATAGTTCTCTTCGGCGATCAGGCGGTCGAGAAGTCGAGGCTCATTGGCGATGGCCGGATAGTGGGACACCAGTTCTACTGAGGGAAAACCGTGCACTTCGTAGACAAGCCGGGGCACCATCTTGACGATGGGGACGCCTTCCCACGGTGAGCGAAAAATCGCGGCTTCAAAGCTTTCACGCTCTAGCAACTCCTCGACGGAGGAGCGAAAGCTGAGAACGCGATCAATAAAGTTTTCGTTGTCGATCAGCACTGGTTCGTGGGTCACGCCGTCAACGTCTAACCTTTCAGCGAAGCCCTGCAAAGTTCTGGGAGGGGCCGGAGTATGCAGAGTGACCTTGGCACCGGCCGCGGCCAAAGCCCTTACCGTCGCCTCGATTCTCGTTCCGGAACCTTTCGGCCACGGTACCGGATCAAAGGCCGCGTAGAGTAGTTTCAAAGACTTTTCCCTTCTGAGAAGATGCCAGGGTCAGCAGGGCGGACATCACGTCCGCCACTTGATCGCGCCCTCTTGGCGCTGGACAATCTGCCACACGGGAAGCTGTTCGTCGGTCCATAAGTTCAAGGAGGCTCGCCTCCCAACCTTGGTCGGATCGATGCACCCGCACCTCGCCGCGACCCGAAAACCCGAATACCCCGCGAGCCCGTTTCATTTGATCATCGACTGTTCGTTGCTGAGGCAGAAACAGGACCGGGACACCCGCCCGCGCGATCTCGTAGTAGCTGTTATAGCCCGCGGCGGAAACGATCACGTCGGCCCCTTTGAGCAGACTGGCCAAATCTTCCACATACGTTCCCAATTCCCGGCTGAACCATCGAACATCCCATTGCTGCAGGCGACCTAGCCTCTTTAATCTATGGAGAATTTTGCGCTGGTCCGAATCCTCGCCAGAACCCATCCCCAAAATGAGAGGGCGCTCATCGGCTCCCATGGTCAATCGGGCCGCGACCCGACCGAGGGGAGCGGTCATCGACATCACAGGTTCGCAGTCGAGTCCGGGAAAGGAAAGATCGGAACGTGGCTCGGTCCAGCAGATCTCATCAAACTCCTGTAAAGCCTTTCGCACGACCGGCTTCCGGTAATAGTCTGGAGCAACCCAGCGGGTGACCAATAGCTTGGCCAATCCCGGCGGTGTCACGACCTCGCCGAGCACCCCGCGCGGGAAAGTGTCCATCACCAAAAGGTCGGGCTCGAACTCTACAAGCCGTCGCTGAAACCAAAGTGCCAGTTGTGACCGCTCTAGGTTCGCGGTGGCCTGGCAGGGGGAAGTGCGTTCGACATGGCTTCTGCAGCGATCCGGGCAGAGCACCAGAGTCCTGATCCCCCGCCGCCCCATCTCGCCCGCGAGATGACAAGCCCGCGTGACGTGACCAAAGCCGCCTCCGAGAGCGTAAAAGAGAATTCGGCGCACAGCCTTAGGAACCGTCGAAATCGCTTTCCCATTGGTCATCACTCGAACCGGAGTCGTCTTGATTGAAAGCCCCTCGGTCATCGTCCCAATCATCGGAGCCATAGGCGTAAGTGGAATAGTAATCGTCGTAGTAATATCCGGAGTACAGGTAGGGGTCGTCGGTTCTGTTCTCATACTTCGCCCCCGCCTGACGATGACAAGTGATGCAGCACTGTCCCGCGCGCACCGCCGAGGCTCGAGAGTGCGTCTCGCATATGGGTTTCGCGCAGCGCAGACACTTATTGACGGCCTTACGTTGGCACGGTGAGGCGATCAAAAATCCGGCGTTCTCACCACATGTTTTAGCCATCAATATCTCTCCAAGTCATAGTCGCCATGGCGAGTCTAACGGGCAGGGGGAGCTTCTCGATCGACATCCAGGTGATAAATAGCGTGTTCGACGTGCCTTTCACTTTCGCCAGGTCGGTCTCTTTGCCGTCTTTAACTTTGACTCGACCCTCCCTGGCGCTCACTTTGATAAGCGTCGTCTCTTCGTCCGAATCCACGACTTTGTAGCCGTCGTCTCTTTTTTTGAGCTTGACCAGCATCATTTCCCCGGGATCAACAACTTTAAAGCCGCCGTCCTCTCGAGACTTCACTTTGACGATCTTATTCCCCTGAGCATCGTCGACTTCCCATTGGCCAACTTTTTTTTGCTTCGCCACGGCCACCAACTGGTCGCCTCGGAGCACCTTAACCTCGCCTCCAACGCGCTCGGTTTTCCAAGCGTCGTCGGAGACTTGAATCTGCCCCTGAGAGTCGACCTTGATGATCGGCTCACCGGACTCACCGGGAACATAGAACGAAAAGGAGCGGTTGCCAGACCTGGCCGCTCCAGAGGCATCTGCGGTGACGGGAGCCTGGCCGCCCACCGGCGTCCCCCCAACCACGGGAGCGTCGACCTGAGCGCCTTGACATCCGGCCAATAACAAACACAAAAAGAAAAGCTTAAAATATTTCACTATGGGAAATTCTCGGCCGACTGGAGGATTCCTGGAAGAGTATTAAGCGTCGATAAGGTCCTTTAAGAATCGACCCTATGAGGCGGGTCGGAACCGACGCGCCCTTCTGGTGGCATACTCTTCTGTGTCGCTCCCAACAACGACACGCCCGCGGACACCGCGGTACCGATCACGATATACCAAGGCCAAGCCGTATGAGTGTGCTGGCTCACAAAATACACCACGACCGTACTGGCTATCGCCGCGCACACGTTACTGGTCTCGCTGCCGCGCGTCTTGCAGAACAGGGCCACCAGAAAGATTCCCAAAAGACCGCCGTAGAAAAACGTCATAACACCTAGCGCCAAGCTCAGGAGGTCGGTGTCGGGATGGGTTTTACTGTACCGGGAAACCTCCAGCGCGACCAGCGCGACCAACGCTCCAAAGACCACCGTCACAAGCCGGGAGGCACGCAGCTCATCTTTAGAGGTTAATCCAGGACGCATCGCTCGATAGAAATCGCTTATAAAGGTCGCAGCCATAGCGTTGAAGGCCGACGAAAGACTCGACATGGAGGCCGCCAAAACTCCGGCCACAATCAATCCGACCACTCCTTTTGGCAACGCCGACAGAGCGTAGAACAAGAGAAAATGCCCGTTCTTCCCTTCCGCGTTAAGCTGTGCAGCCTTCTGTGCCAATGGCTCGCTCGAGGGCAGGTGCGCCAGATAGGTGAAGAGCATCAGACCCACGGCCATGAACAGTCCGGTCACAGCCACTCCCACCAGTCCGCTCATCCAGGTCGAGCGTCGACTGCCCGCGTCGTCACTGCAGGTCAACAGACGCTGCACCATATCGTGGTCGGTTCCGTGAGTTGCCATGGTGAGAAAGAAGCCGCCCACCACCGCGGCTACCACGTGGTACGGGTCGGTCCAGATGTTGCCAGAGGTTCCGAAGAAGACCAGTTTGTCGCCGCGTTGCCACTCCTCGAAGATCTGTCCTAACGGCAATCCCGTGTCGCCCCAGAGGCTTCCGAGCAAAATCAGGCCGGCTCCCACTAAGACAAAGGCCTGCATGACGTCGGTCCAGATCACAGCTTTGATCCCGCCGGCGGCGGTGTAAGCGATGGTGACCAATGTCAACACAACGATGGACACACTGATAGGCAGTCCGGTCACCACCTCGATTGTTATGGCTGCGATGAATAGACGCGAACCGTCCGCGAACACCCGGCCGACCAGGAAGAGTCCCGCCGTGGTTTTCTGAGTGATCGGACCAAACCTGCGGGCGAGAAATTCGTAGACCGTTGTCACCCCGGCCTTGTAATACACCGTAATAAAATAGTTCGCTAGAAAGAATCGAGCAGCGATGCTTCCAATCGCGAACTGTAGGTAGGTCAGGTTCCTCCGATACCCCTGTTCCGGAGCGCCCAAAAACGTCGCAGCGCTAATCTCGGTCGCCACCAAGGACAAGAGCGCGGCCCACCACGGTATGGACCGCCCGCCTAACAGGTAGTCGTCCCCATCCTTCTGGTCGCGACCCACCCAGGCTCCGAGACCGGCCACTAAGCTCAGATAGATGACGAGAACCAGCCAATCGAGACTACCCACCCGTCGCACCTCCTAGGGACGCCGGTCGGTGAAAACCGCGATAGGTCCGCCACCGCCGGAAGCCGTTTTTTTCGTAGAACGGTCCGATGGAAGTCCAGTCCACCACCACTTCCTCAACCCTTCGGTGGGCCAGATAGTTGAGCGCGTCTTCAACCACACGATAGCCTAAACCGCGACCTCGATGAGAGGCCTTCACACCTACCGGACCGATCCCGCCAAATTTTGCGCATCGGGACCTCAACCAAAACACGCTAGGACCCAAAAGATGACTCTTGTAGTGCCAAGTCTGGCAAAAGGCCACCGGCATCTCTCCTTCGCGAATGAGGATCACGTCTTGAGTGTCGCCGCTCTCGAAGCGGGCTTGTGTGTCGCTGGTCCAACGTGATGAGAATTCTTCAGCCACCATGGTTAGAACCGAATCGTGCTCCTGGGGCTGACAGGACAGGAAATCCTTGGGCCGCTCCCCCAACTCCAGATGGAGATCCTCGGCCTCCCAGTCCGGTACAAATTCCCGGGAGCGAAAAAACTCTTGAGCTGAGTTCCAATCGCTGGGAAGGCCGGGGACAAAGTGGGCTGGTCCGCCGCCAAAGCGGAGGCGGCCAGGCCCAAGGGAGTCGACCAAGGCACTTCCCAAACCGCGCCGTCGATATTCAGGTTTCACCGCCAGGGCGTCGACAACCGTCTCTCCTAGATGAGGTCTTGCCAGCAGAAAAGCGACCAGTTCGTTACCGTCCATGGCAAGCCGTGAACAGGTCCCGCCCGCCCAACTGGGATGGTCCACGGTCAGCTGACTCAAAAGTCGTCCATCCACGACGTAGTCTGGAGGAAACCACTCATTCCAACATGTCAAAACTGCGTTTCGTTGAGTCGTTGAGGTCAAATTCAACAGCATCGATGCGAGTTCTCTGGGAAGGTACGCCAGGCCTTGTCCCCACCGCATCTCGTGAGTTCAAAGACCGCGGTGCACAAACACGAACCTAGGGTCACTCGTACTGCGGGACGTCAACAGGCCCCTACTGAGAACACGACGAATCTCGGAACGAGACTCTATGACCTTGAATCAAGAAAAGCACTTTATTGGCGGAACCTGGCGACCCGGGACTGGCGGCGGCACTTTCCCAGTCATCGATCCCGCGACCGAAGAGGTTCTCTGCGAAGCCGCTGCGGGAAATCCAGGCGACATCGAACGCGCGGTGGCGGCGGCAGTCCTCGCACAAGAATCTTGGGGCAAGACTTCGGGAAAAGAGCGGGCGTTGACCCTGAACGCCCTAGCCCAGGGCTTGCGTTCAGAGAGTGAGGAGCTCGCGACCACCGAGGTTCGTAACAACGGGAAGCCACTATCGGAAGCTCGCGAGGATGTGGCTAACGCCGTGGAATGCTTCGAGTACTACGCGCGGCTCGCCGAGGAGATCGACCATCGCCAAGGAGAGTCCGTAGCGCTTCCTGACGCTCGTTTCGAGTCCCGAATCTACCATGAACCCGTTGGACCAAGCGCTCTCATCGTGCCCTGGACCTTTCCACTTCTGGCAGCCGCTTGGAAAATAGCCCCAGCGCTCGCGGCAGGATGTACGGCCGTTCTGAAGCCCTCGGAATTGACGCCGCTCACCGCGCTTCACTTGGGGCGCCTCGCCCACAGGGTCGATCTGCCTCCCGGAGTCCTCAACATAGTTACCGGCCTCGGTCCGTACACCGGCGGGCCCCTAGTCCGCCATTCTAAGATTCGAAACGTGGCCTTCACGGGAAGTGTTCCCATCGGCTGCGCGATCATGGCGGCCTGCGCCCAAGATATCAAAAATGTCAGCCTGCACCTTTCTGGGAAATCACCAGTCATCGTTTTTGACGACGCCACTCTCGACCAAGCCGTGGATTGGGTCGTTCACGGAATCTTCTGGAATCAGGGTCAAGTCTGTAGCGCCACCTCACGCCTGTTGGTTCAGGCAAACCTCAGGGCCGAACTCCTGGAACGCTTGCGAGAAAAGGTCTTGGCACTGACCATCGGTTCCGGACTCGACGAGGCTGTCCAGGTGGGGCCGCTGATCAGTTCTGACCAGCGCGAAACGGTGTCGCAAAGCGTCGCTCAGGCTCTCCACGATGGAGCTCAGCTGTTATGCGGAGGGAAAAGGCCTCAGGGACTCGATCGTGGCTTCTTCTACGAACCGACCGTCCTACTGGACCCTCCATTGGAGTCCGCCGCTTGGACGGACGAGATTCTCGGCCCGGTCCTTTCGGTAAGAAGCTTCAAGACCGAAAGTGAAGCGATTAAGCTGGCCAACGACACGACTTTTGGACTAGCGGCCTCGGTGATGTCATCGGACCTCGCGAAGACAGACAGAGTCGCGCGGGCCCTGAACGCGGGGATCGTCTGGATCAACTGCTCTCAGCCGACGTTTCCGCAGGTGCCACGGGGAGGCTGCAAGGACAGCGGAATCGGACGTGACCTGGGGGAGTGGGGCTTGAAGAACTACTTGGAGCCCAAACAGGTGACAACCTGTGTGATGCCCGGAGCCGCTTTGTGAACGTCAAAAACGAAGAGAGACTTCAGCGCCTGGCCGAAAGTTTGCCCTTGATGGTCTGGACCTGCGATTCTGAAGGGTATTGTGACTACCTGAGCCCGCAATGGGTCGAGTACACGGGCATACCGGATACCGAGCAGCATGGCCACGGTTGGCTGGGTCAGGTTCATCCAAACGATCGGGACCATACGATCACCGAGTGGACCAAAGCCGCCGAATCACGCTCTCACTTTAACACCGAATTCCGCGTTCGCCGACATGACGGAGTTTATCGATGGTTCAAGGCACTGGCTAAACCCTCACTGGACGAGGATGGAAATTTCTTGGCCTGGTACGGAAGCAACACGGACATTCAAGACGTAGTGGACATTCGAGAAGAGCTGGCCGCACTGAACCGGGAACTCGAGCAACGGGTCGAACTCCGCGCACAGCAACTCGAGCAAACCAATGAGACGTTAATTTCTGTCACCAAAGAGCTACGAAATGCACAGCGCATCGCGGGTGTCGGAAGTTGGAGCATGGATCCGGCCACCGGCGACGTGCACTGGTCAGCCGAGCTCTATCGAATCTTTGGTTTACCTGCCAACCAGACCGTCCCAAAGTTCGAAGACCAGGAGTGCTTTTTTCCTGCTAGAGAGTGGGAAAGGATCAGTGAAGCCGTCACTCAACTGCTCGACCACGCCCAAAGCTACGAACTCGATGTTCAGATCCTCTCCGCCGACGGCGACATCCGCTGGGCGGTAGCCCGAGGTGAGCCGATCTTCAACAAAAGCGGCAAAGTCGTGAGGCTCGTGGGCACTCTGCAAGAGGTGACAGCGCAACGGGAAGCAGAAATCGCCTCCCGTCAGAGTGAGCGCCTCCTCAAAGAATTCATCATCCATGCCCCGGCTCCCATCGCTATGCTGGATCGAGATCTTCGACACATCGTGGCCAGCCAGCGGTGGTTGGCGGACTATCGGCTTCAAGAAGCCGTCGACAGAGGCTTGTCCCTCTACGAAATCTTCCCTCACGTTCCCCAGCGGTGGCGGGAAGTCCATCAACTAGTTCTTCAAGGCGAGGTGCATCGCTGCAAGGAAGATCCCTTCGAGGTTTGGTCCGGGCACGTGGAGTGGCTGCAATGGGAGGTTAGACCGTGGCATCACGACGATGGCGCGGTTGGCGGCATGCTCATTTTCGTGCAGTTGGTCACGAAGCGTAAGCAACTCGAGCTAGAACTCGAAGAACAGAAAAACGAACTCAAGCGTAGCAACCTGGACCTTGAGCATTTCGCTTACGCCGCCTCCCACGATTTGCAGGAACCGTTGCGAGCCATTTCGGGCTGCGCTCAAGCTCTGCAACTGTCCGCTCAGGGTAAGCTCGACGAGTTCGACAATGAGTTGATCGAACACGTGGTGGACGGTGCGTCTCGCATGCGTATTCTGATCTTAGATCTTCTGGAGTATGCCCGAGTCGACTCGCACAGCGCAAAGCACGAAACCTTCGACCTCCAATCCGTGGTCGATGCTGGACTGGAAGGATTGAGCGTAGCCCTAGAAGAGAGCTCCGGAACCGTCTCATGCGGCCCACTTCCCCGAGTCCAGGGAGATCGTGCTCAGCTCACCCGTCTTCTGCAGAACCTGCTCAGCAACGCACTCAAGTATCGAGGCGACAGAGAGCCTCAGCTCAAGATATCCGCTGAGCGACAAGGCGATCTTTGGGAGATCGCTGTCCAGGACAACGGGCTCGGAATGGATTCCGACTACTTCGACAAAATCTTCCTGATTTTCCAGCGTCTTCACACCCGAGGGGAATACCCTGGAACCGGAATCGGCTTGGCACTGTGTAAGAAAATCGTGGAGCGCCACGGCGGAACCATCTGGGTCGAGTCGACTCTCGATGTAGGTTCCACGTTTTTCTTTACCCTACCGGCCCTGAGCGAAGACCCTTCAGCTGATGACGAGCTCAATCCGCAGGCGACTTAGGAAACGTCCTCAGTTCGTGTAGGTTGGCAATCAGGAATCGGACCTCAGGGCTCGATGGTCACAGTGATACAACGAGACTGGTCGCCCGTCAGGGACACATTTTTGTCGCCACACCTGTAGCCGCTCGGAGTTTTCTGCAGCACCGATTCTAGATCGACCCCCAACGCTTGGATGTGACGTTCGTGACTACCCCGCAGGCGATAGACGGATCCGTTCTCCCCCACTTCCAACTGGTTGGCCGTAACGCGCAAGACATCCGCGGGTCGTGTCCATACCTTGCGACACAACTCCGGCGCGCAGAGAACTTCCTTCCGACCGACCCGCAAATGATAGGAGCCTAACGGTGGCCGGCCCAACAAAGAGACGGTGATTCCTGGACCCACGCCGTGGTCGGCGAGTTGTTTGAGAGCGCCCGCGTCAGAGTCGCTCACGCGGGTCACCTCATAGGGCACATACAGTTCCTGTTCGGCAAGCCAGGTGTGATCTGTGTGCAGCAACTCTCCGTCCAAAGTCGGAATCGGAGACCCATGGGGATCGAAGGCCGGATTCCCCAAGACTTCAGCGATTCTAGCTTCTAGCTTCTCGGAAATATAGTGCTCTAAGAGTTCGGCTTCATCGTGAACTTCGTCCCACGTGTATCCCAGCGCGCGCGTCAAGAACAGCTCCAACAGTCTATGATGACGTAGGATCTCGACCGCTACTTGACGACCGGACTCCGTAAGCCTGACGCCCTGATACTTCTCGTATTCCACCAGTCGAGCATCGGAAAGCCGCTTGAGCATCTTGGTGACCGAGGCCGGCGCGACACGCATGCGGTCCGCCAAGGCCTGCGTAGAGACGCTTTCACCAGAACGACCTAACGCGAGGATCGCCTTGAGATAGTCTTCCATTGCAGGACTGAGAGAGTGCCCCTCTGGGGCGAAACGACGTGGCGGTGTTCGACTCAATCTGCTGAGCCTTTCGGGAAAAGCAGCAAGCATCCTGGGAAGTCCGTGGCTTGGTACCAACGCATTAAGTCTTCTTAGGAGCGAACAGAATCGCCAACAAAAAGAGACCGCCGGCGGCAACCGCCATCATCCCCGCTGTGTTGGTGTCTTCAAAACCGATCAGCGGAGGCAGCGTAATGGCACCAACATGTCCCAGAATAGCCGATAAGGTAGCCACCAAGACACTCACGCCAACCAACGTCGCTAATTTATGACTAAGAAGCTGTGCCGTGGCCGCCGGAACGATCAACATAGCGATGACCAGAATGCTTCCCACACTCTCAAAAGCGGCCACCGCTGTCACCGCGACCACGGCCATCAAAGCGAGATTCATCCATTGGGAACGGATCCCCAACGTGTCGGAAAGACCGGGGTCGAAGGTGCTGATGGTGAGTTCTTTAAAAAGCGCCACCACAAACAGGAAGTTGAACAAAACCACGGCCGACATTTTTAGGACCGCCCTAGGAATCTCCGCTCCTGAAACGTTCACCGTATCAAGGGGCACAAGTTCCATAGCGCCGTACAGTACGCAGCTGGGGTCCAAATCCACCTGGTCCGCCCCGCGCACCAAAAGAATCAGGCCCAGGGCGAAAAGCGAGGTAAACACCACGCCCATGGCCGCACTTTCTTCGACCTGACCCCAGCGTCGGATGGCCTCTACAAAAACCGCCGTGAGCACCCCAACCACCGCCGCCCCAAGAAACATGGTGAGACTATCACGACTGCCTATCAGCAGAAACGCTAAGGCTAAACCCGGAAGCACCGCGTGACTGATCGCATCTCCCATCATGCTCATTCGTCGGAGCACCAAAAAGCATCCCGGCAAGGCGCAGGCCACAGCGCTCAATATCGCAGTCACCACAATCCAGGTGTCGATGGACGTCCAGATCAAGACTCGACCCCTCCCAAGGGATGAGGACTCTCCAGTGGCCCTTCTAAACTTAAAAGTGCTTCCAGTTCGGCGATCAGAGCGGGCTCCAAGATGTGCTCCACCATATCAGCATCCCGGTCTACGTGACTTGGAGCGATGTCGGCATAAGTGATCAGGTACATCTCCCACAAACGGTGGTTCCGAACGACTCTGGCGGCCTTCTCCGCGCCTTTCGCGGTCAAGATCAACTGCCCGTTGACCTCCTCCAGCAAGTCCTCTCGCGCCGCCGCCCGGACCGCGCGACGAAGAGCCGAGGCGGACCACGAACGGGCCTCCAGAACATAGGACCAGTCGACTGCCGAGGACGCTTGCAGTTCGGTGCCTTCGTGCACGGCGCGAAGCAGATGTTGACGAGCGATCTTACGATTGAGAGATTGCTGAGATCGCATACGGACCCACAGTCCGCGAACCGTACCAAACAGAAAGGAAATGCCGAAAAGGAAACTGTTCGCCAAGACGATCACCGCCCCGGCCGGCCATCTCGGGGCCAAAGCGCTGAGAACGGCACCGGCCGCGCCCGCCACGCCTCCAAAACAGGCGGACAAGATGGCCATAGTCTGGAGGCGGTCCGTCCAGAAGCGGGCGGCCGCCGGCGGAATGATGAGGAGGGCTATCACGAGAATCAATCCCACCGCCTGCAACCCGATCACTGTGAGCAAAACCACCATACTCATCAAACCCACATCTAAGGCCACGACCGGCAAACCCAAAGAGGTTGCGAAGTCCTGATCGAAGCATAGCAAGGTGAACTCTTTGAACAGCAGACAGCAAAGGAGGAAAGAGAGCGCGCCCACACCGCCGATAAGGTAGGCGTCGGATGCCAGCATGGACGCCGTTTTCCCATAGATAAATGACTCAAGTCCCGCCGCCGAACCGCGACTCATCTTTTGAATCAAGCCTAAAATCGCGACTCCAAGGCCAAAGAAGACGCTCAGGACGATCCCCAAGGCAGCGTCTTCTTTCACTCGGGTGTATCGCTTCACGAGCAAGACGGCCGCCATCCCAAGAAGGCCCGACAAGAGCGCTCCCAAAAGCAGGCCGGGCAGCCATTTTCCATCGCCGCCTTGGGTAGCCATCACCAAGAACGCGATTCCGATTCCCGGCAGTGTGGCGTGACTGACGGCATCGGCCATCAAGGCCCGTTTGCGGAGAAGCATAAAAGAGCCAATGAAGCCTCCGGACATCCCCAGAGCCAGGACCCCCAGAACCACAACTCGTGTGTTGTAGTCAGACAGCGTGAGAACTCGCCAAAGAAAGTCCCAGTGCGTGCCAAGGGCGTTCACGTTCGAGAACTTCTCAGTGCATGACCCACCGTATCGAGCATGGTCAACTTGCCGCCGTATGTTTTGCGTAGATTTTCCTCGTTGAAAACTTCCGCGGTGGGTCCGGCCGCCACGATCCGCATATTGAGCATCACGAGATAGTCAAAATATTCTCGAATGGTCTGTAGATCGTGGTGGATCACCACAACAGTCTTCCCGGCTGAGCGCAAGGTTCCTAACAAAGTTACGATGGCTTTCTCCGTGGCCGCGTCAACACCGGCGAAAGGCTCGTCCATTAGAGTCAGAGGCGCGTCCTGCACTAAGGCTCGGGCTAGAAAGACCCGTTGCTGCTGGCCCCCGCTCAGTTGACGAATCTGGCGATCGGCATATTCCACCATGCCCACACGGTCCAGGGCGTCGCGGGCTAAGGCTTTCTGAGCCTTCCCCACCCGCCGAAACCAGCCGATCTTTCCGTAGAGGCCCATGGCGACCACGTCGAGCGCGCTGACCGGAAAGTCCCAATCCACAGACTCTCGCTGAGGAACATAGGCGACCATCTCCCGCTGTTCAGCGTAAGGTTTCCCGAACACCAAAATTCGACCGGAGGCACGAGGGATGAGGTTGAGCACAGACTTAATGAGGGTGCTCTTTCCAGCTCCGTTGGGTCCCACAATGCCGATCAACTGTCCGGCCGGTAGATCGAGGTCGATATCCCACAAAACCGGCTTTCTTTGATAGGCCACCGTCATATCGTGGACCGATAAGGCCGCCTCGGCGCAGTGTTCCGGACCTAACGGAATGGCGTGGGTCATTGGCCCGCCGCTAACTTTCCTTGAAAACCGCCAGCGGGAGCCTCGCCACCTAGGGCGCGTACGATCGTTGTGACATTATGATCGATCATTCCGATATAGGTCCCTTCATAGGTTCCGGCCCCCCCCATGGCGTCGGAGAAAAGCTTGCCCCCGATCGTAACCTTGGCTCCCTTGGAGGTTGCTCCCTCGACCAATGCCTTGACGTTCTTATCAGCCACCGAGGTTTCGACGAAAACCGCGGAGATCTTTCGCTCGACCAAGAGGTCGACCATGGCGTTGAGGTCGGCCAGACCGGCCTCTGACTCCGTAGAAATCCCCTGAATACCGAGCACTTCGATGCCGTACGCCCTGCCCAAATAGTTAAAGGCGTCATGAGCGGTCACCAAAACGCGACGCTCCTTAGGGATCGTGGCGATCGCCTCGCGGGCATACTCATCTAATTGCCGTAACTGGGTCAGATACTCCGCGGCGTTCTTCTCATACTGGTCCTTATGGTTGGCATCAAACTCGACCAAGTCAGCCTTCACTGTCTCCACAGCGGACATCCATCCTTGAACATCCATCCAAAGATGCGGATCGGGATGGCCCGCGAACTCCGGAGGGGTCAGGATGTAGTCCGAATCGACCCCGTCCGAAACAGCGAAGACGGGTCGGTCCTTGGCAATCTTTGAAAGAATGTCCGTCATCTTGCCTTCCAGAAGCAAACCACTGTAGAAGACGACATCGGCCGTGGCTAAACGGGACACATCAGCCCTGGTGGGCTTGAATAAGTGAGGGTCTACTCCTTCACCGATGAGCGTCACAACTTTAGCGTTATCGCCAGCGACCGCGCTGACAATGTCTCCCACCATTCCGGTGGTGGCCACCACTGCGTAAGGCTCCGTACCTAGGCGAACCTTCGAACTCGTCTTAGAAAGGTTGTTGGCACAACTCGACACCAAGAGAGTCAGGAGGACGCTCGCTGCCAACCAGCAGCCGATCCATCGTCTTTTCATTTTTTTAGCCTAGACTAAACTTCTTAAACAATCAAGGGCTCTACACTCTCGATTTTTACCTTAAAGGAGAGGGACTCCTTTACTGCATGAGGCTCTGGCGTTTAGCCCTGGCTAAAAACAGGTCACAAAGACGAGTCATTCGTTCTAGTCTCGGACATGTGGGAGAGATAGAGCCAAAGCTCGTCGAGTTCGGTGTTGGAGAGGATCGACTCCGGAAAACCCGTCATTTTGGAAGCCTTCCACGTTCGCAAGCGCTGAGGGTCCCTCACCAATATCCGGAAATATTCTTCCTTCATATACTCCGTGGGACCGTGAGGCATATTGAGGTCTGGGCCCATCCGGGTCGTTCCTTGGTCGTTTAAAGTGTGGCAGGCGAAGCAGTTCTTAACGAAGACTTGGAAACCCCGGCGCGCGGGGTCGTCGGCCGAGAGGTCTTTGCTAGGCAATATCTTGGGAAAGCGCTTCTCCAAGGCCGGTTTACTGATAAAGCTCTTCACTTGGAAGGGCCACTGCTCGCGTCCCACCGATGACGCTTCAGCGTTTAGCCAGACCACGTAAAAAGGACCCGCGGTGCCCTCGCCGCCTCCCAATGTCGGCCACGGTTTGCCAGGTCTCTCCACCGCCAGATAGGCGACCGACTTCGAAGGCTCTCTGTTGAGCGCCAGAGTCGCCGGAAGACTGGAACTGAACCCGTCTAAGGTGTCGTATTCCAGGGCTTCGTCATCAGCCACCGGCAGACCGTCGAAAAGAGCCCATAGAGAGATCGCTTCAAAAGTGAGCGACCGCCCATCATATGCCGCGTGATCCACAATGGTGATCGTTTCCAAGGACGGGTGCCTTAGGAGATCCTCGCGCGAGAAGCTTCTCTTTTCCTCTCCCGCTCGAAGGACGAGACGGGTCTCTTGGGCGAGGGGCGATCCTGAGACCCTTGGAGTCGCCGGCATAGCGACCAAGGAGCCCAATGGACTCGAACTGGGATTGATCGATTTAGGGGGGATCTCGGGAGCAGTACAGCCACTCCCAATCGCACACTGAAACGCGAGGAGTCCGCTCACAATCCCCGCACGAGATGAAATCACGAATTTCATGCCCCCCCGTTCGGACGAAGTGACAAAGAATCCCTTGAAGTCTTGCCATGAGTGGAGACTGTGCCAGAATTGTTAAACGTTTGTAAACAACGGAATAAGTCGCTCGTTCTTACCACTTAGGCCTCCATCGCTTGATAATAGGATGGGAGAATATATGGCCACAGGAATTCAAACAGGAATGAGACGAGGACAGCGCACAGGGGTAGCAGGACCCAAACATGTGCAGCGCCCGGCAGTCATCACGAGCATTCAAGAGCTTTGGCGGGGCCTTTCGGCACGCACGAAGTCGGGAATCGCCATCGGGGTACTCACTTGCCTAATAGGAGTCCTAGGCTTAGGTGTGCACCATCACCGCAATCGATACATTGAACTCTATCCTTCGAAAATGGTCACAAAGGATGTCCCCGAAGTCTCAAGAGCCTTGGTGGATATGAGAATCGACCACGAGATCACCCCCACCGACGATGGGATTCTTCTCCACCCCAACCAGAAGACCAGAGCGCTCGCCGGCCTCGCCGCTCGGGACCTGCCCCTGCATCCCGTCACCACCGCGAACGAAGTCGTGCCCAACATGGCCCGCACCTCCCTGGAGCAACTTGCGCTTCGCCAACGCGTTCTGGCGGGAGAAATCACTTTGGCGCTGAGGGCGATCGACGGGATTAACGATGCGCGAGTGACCCTGGCCGTTCCTGAGAAGACCTATTTTCAGGACGATGGGAAGTCAACCAAGGCCTCCGTCACTTTGACGCTGGTCCCGGGCCACGATCTCAGCCGCGAGGGCATCAGGGGGATCCTCAAGTTGATTGCCGCATCGGGTCCCGAATTGAGCCCCGAAAACGTTCAACTCAGCGACACCCAAGGTCGAGACCTTTCTTCGTTGGTGCCTCTGGACCCAGAAGGAAGGCTCGAAGTGGCTGGGACTCAATTCGAAGTTCGCGCCGCCGAAGAAGGGCGCCAGCAAGCGAAACTACAGGCTGCCTTGGACCAGATCTTTCCTGGTCGAGCCAAGGTGCTGGTCAATCTCGACCTCGATTTTTCCACCGTCGAGAAACGAGTCTATACTCCCGGCAGTGAAAAAGACGACGGCATGGTACGCGACAGCATGCAACTGGTTCAAGAGATGCTGGAAGGCGCCGGAACGAAAGCCCTCGACAAAGACGGCGACAAAAGCTACAGCAACAAGAAAGAAGCCGTTAACTACAAATACACAGAAAACTATTTCGCCCAGTTGATGAAGGAAGCCAGAGTCGACCGCGTAACAGCCTCCGTCCTCGCCGATGGGATGTCCGCCTCGGAAGCGGCGTCTCTCAAAGAGGTCGTCAAGGGCGCATTGGGAGTCAAAGAAGAGCGTGGAGACTTCGTCTATGTCGACATCACCCCTTGGGATCGCACGATGATCCAACCCCAGACTGCGGTCACGAATCCTTTGGCCCTCGACAGCGCTGACCGCAATCCCCTATCGGCCAACACCTTGCTCGGTCTTCTTGCCGTACAGTCGGCCCTCATGGTCGGAGGCTTCGGAGGCTACCTATATTTGACCAGTCGCAAAAACACTCAACCCTCCATCGAGACCGCATCGGGACCATTACAAGCCACGGTAGGCATCGTCGACCACGGCCTGAACAAGTCGGGACTCGGGGTCAATCGGGAGCATCGCACCAGCGTCCAGACCTCGGACCTGTTGCAAAACATCGTCAAAGAGCGGCCCAGCCAGGTAGCGGACATGCTGCGCTCCACTTGGCTGAGTGGATCCTGACCAACCAGGGCCTTCTTCCGCCCTCCCGAACTTCTCGGACACGACTCTTGGACACGATCCCCAAGGAATGTGGGCAAGAAGCTTTGGCCCTAAGCGAGGGTTAGTCTTGTCGCGGCTTTCTGGACGTGAGCGTAAACGTCCCACTCGAATCGCGCTCAGGCCGACGCCGCTTCTCTTGGCGCTGGCTCTCTTCTCTCGCGTTATAGGTCAATCCGATAGGAAGAACGATGCCAATCAAAATCATGGGTATCCCGGCCATGGCGCCTAAGCTGATGTCTCCTATAGTGACAACGAGGCCTAACAGCACAAGGGCGATCCCCCAGCCCGCCCCACTGATGTGATCGAGAAGGGAATCCTCGTTTTGAACGCTCATCTCTCTTACCTCCAAGGTTAGAGTAGAGCGCCGTTGATTTGCACGGTCCCTTTCACCTGTATTCTGAGGTCAGTCTAGCCCTTATACGACGAGATGTCTCGTGAATTCTAGATATTAGAAAAATAGGTGGACTCCAGCGTAAAAGTCGCCTCTAAGCGATGGCCGCTTCCAGCGGAGCCCGCGACACCTTGGCCTCCATATCGATGCGAGCGGTCCGAAGGGCCTCGGCGTTCAACCCGGCTTCCTCTCCGATACGAGCCAACTGGCTCTCGTCGTAGAATCCGCCGGTGAATCCGTTCAGGTAGAGGAATTTCGTTGGGGACAGTTTCATCGCAGTGGAGGGGTCTTTGAAGAAAAACGGAGAGAACTCCGCGAAATCTTCGGCCGGATCGCTCGCCCCATAGGAGGTCGCGACTTCGCTTCGGACCGACACCTGTACAGCCGGATCGTAATAGTAAAAATAGTCGTCGATCGCTCCGTCCGCCAACTTCATGTCCGGTTCCGTCCAACGTGACAGCGATGCCCATTCCGCCGTGCGCAATCGATCCGAGGCTTCACGTTCGGAAGTCGGCGCCCCGGGCGTCCCCCCCAACTGCATGGCATGGGACAGTTCGTGAATGAGGGTTCCTTCACCCTGACTGACACCGACTTGACCATCTCCGTTGGGTCCTAGGGTCGCGTCGTCAAAAAGAAATATTCCGTCGTGGCCTTCTTCGTCCTGGCTGCACTCCCCGAAATAGCCGCTCTTACCTTCACGATGGACCCAAGAACCCGGTCGGTCCCAAGGTCCGACAGGGTCCGCCGTCTGTCTTAAAAGCACGGGGGTCATCGAAGGAGATTTCGGGGCACCGGCCATGTAGGCGACGGTGGTGCTGGGTCCTAAGTTCTGGGGCAGTTTCCCATCCTTGGACATGGAAGCCAAGGCGTTATAGAGGTCGGTCAGAGTCTGGACCGGGGGAGTCTGGACGTAGCGCGAATAACTGGAATTCCCGTTAGGGGCTCGTCCTGCTTTGCGATGAACGTTAACGCCGAACTGAGTTTCGATAACCTTCGCAAGGTTGGCGGCCGATCTGGAAGCAGCACCGCCGAAAGCCGTGTTACGCACCTGCTCCGGGAGTTTGCTCAAACCGGACGCCAAGTTGGCGCGCTGCATGGCGCCCATTTCGGTGTATTCCACAGCGTCACTACCGAAATGACGAATCCGACGGCCGAAATGCTTCGACAAGACCTTCTCGGCCCCGATCAGGTCAGCGTCGTTCAAACTGTCGAGGGCCGCCGTTCGCTCGCCATCCGGGCAGACTCTCAACAGATCACGCAATACTCGGGTCCGCACGGCCCGCGCTTCGGCAGGAGCCAGATCGGGATAGGCGTTCTTTAGCTCTTTGTCGCTCACTCTCAGGGTCGCTAAGCGTTTGCTGTCTAGACCCAACTCTTGCAGAATAGCCTCGTTGCCTTTCCGGCTCAACTCGAAGTAGTTGGTCTCTCCCTGGCGGATAGCGGCATTTACAGCCACCTTGATGGTGGCGCTAGTGGTCGGTCCCTCCACGTCGATATCTCGAACGAGCGAAAGAACGGTGTCGAGATCAAGTGTCTCGGCGCCCTGGTACCCTCGTTCGCTCAAGATGGAGCGCGCCATGGACTCCCGAAGTTCGTTGAAATTTGTCCCTTGAGCGACCGAGAGGAACTTACCGCTCTCAGAATTGGCCCAACTGCCCGCGAAGTCTCGGGTCTTCTTGAGAGTTTCTGGGCTGAGCCCTGAAAAAACCGTGTCGAAACGCTCACCCTTGACACCTCGTTCGGCGAAGAGCGCTCGTTCAGCGTCTCCGATCAGAAACTCGACGTCCTGTTGCCCACTTATGAGGGAACTGTTAATGGAACGAACCGCATCAGCCACGTTGGGCGATGAATCTTCCCGCTGGAGATATTTGCGCAGTTTGGAGAGTTCGGACCCATCGAGATGCGCCTGGACCTGTACACCGTGACCCTGAGCATAGCGCGCGTTGAACACCCGACGAACATCCTCGTTGTAGGCTTTGCCGTGACCCTCGGGGTGGAACTTTTCAACCTTTCGACGGATCTCTGCGAGCATTTTCTTGGCAAGCTTGGAGTCATTGCGAAAATCTGCGAAGTCCACGTTGTCGAGGTTTCCCAACGACTCATTTCCCGCCAAGACCAACTCATCAAGAAGTACTGAGGTATCCGACGGCCCAGTCATCCTGAGGACGTTGTCGGTCGCATCCTCGCTCCGTGGGGCGGTCGACAGGTGGGTCACGTGTTGTCGAAGACGATTGTTATGGTCGTGGATGAACAATTTCTGGCTACACTCTCTCCTCACATACTACCTGAGTGACCCTGAAAGATTATTGCTAAACTGTTGCGCGGTCCCCGAACCGGCAAATAGGCGCTAAGACACTTGGGGCCTCAGAGGGAAAGCCTCATCTTAAACCGACTTGACATTGTACCACTCGCCTAGTACACTTTTTCTTATATGGAATATGTTTTTCATATAGACAAACTTTGTTCTACGCCCTATAACACTCAGATAGCCGAACAGATCCACCTTCTCATCCACACTGGACAACTGCGACCTGGTGAGCGAATGCCCACCGTAAGAAGCTTGGCTGTAGACCTCGGCGTGAACGCCAATACCGTGGCTCGTGTCTATCGCGACTTGCAAGACCGAGGATTTCTCGAGCTGCAGCGGGGGGCCGGAACCTTCGTCGCCCTCACTCCGCCTGAACTCCCCATCGTTCCCTCTCAGTTCAAAAATATCGAGAGACGGACTCAACGGCTCATCAATCTCTGCAGAGATGTCGGATTCAGCCTGCAAGAATTCCACCATCTCGTGGAGACACTTTGGAAGGAGACTCCACCTCATGAAAGCTAGTGGAAATATCTATGCTTGGATCATTCTTACTCTGATGCTGGCTCTGGCCTCGGCCCTGAGCATCGTCAACGCGCCCGTCGGCTTCGCAGCCGTGCTGCTCGGGTTCTACCTATTTTTGTCCCCTCGTCAGATCAACGAATGGGACCGAGGTATCGTACTTCGCCTCGGCAAATTCCAACGAGTCCTCAAACCCGGAGTCTCGTGGGTCATTCCCGGCATCGACAATGTGGTCGACGTCATCGACATGCGGATCCGATCAACGTCTTTCTCCGCTGAGAAAGCTTTGACCAGAGACACGGTGCCGGTCAACGTAGATGCCGTGCTCTTCTGGGTGGTCACCGACGCCAAACAGGCCGTTACTGAGGTAGAAGACTTCTACACCACGATCAGTTGGGCCGCGCAAACTACCTTGCGCGACGTGATAGGCCAGACCGAGTTAGTGCGCATGATCTCCGACCGCAAGAACATCGATGTTGACCTGCAAAAAATCATTGACGCCAAAACCAGCGATTGGGGTATCACCGTGCAATCGGTGGAGATTCGCGACATGAAAATTCCGGCCGCCCTCGAAGACGCGATGAGTCGCAAAGCCCAAGCCGACCGAGAGAAAGAAGCCCGTATTATTCTGGCCGAGTCCGAGCTTCGGGTGGCCGAAGAAATGGAAAAAGCCGCCAAGGTCTACCATCGCGACCCCATCGCCCTACAGCTTCGAGCCATGAATATGACCTACGAATCCATCAAAGAACGGGGCGCCTTGATGGTCATTCCCAGCGACATGATGAATTCCATGAATGGAAGCCTATTGGGGATGGGAACCGCCTGTTTTGAACGAGAGACCGGGAAGAACTGATGTTCAACCTGAGTGCCAAAGCGCTCTATCGTCAACAGGTTGTCACGGACTTAGGCTTGCGCAACAACATCAGTCTCTTTCCCCTTTTCGACAGTGCCGGAACCACGCGCCAAGTGGTGGTTGTGAGTGAAAGTCCGGCCCGCATCTACCTCGTGAACTGGCGACCCGGCCTCGTCACAAAACCCATCCTCCGGCCCCTACAGCTCAATATCTCCCTACAGGCCCTGGAGGAGGCCTCCGAGGATGATGCCCGGGCGGCCACCGTTTGGTGGCACTTTGATCCGTGGTGGTTGTTGAATGAACGTAGCCTGGTCGACCATTCCGCGGCATCCTACTTGAAAGAGACAAATGCCGTGAAAATCCTAGAGAAGGCTCAAAGCGTCACTTTCACGCGCGACCTCTCTCGCATCGCCATGGTGTGTCGCTTAATCTCTCCAGGTCAGTGGGAGTACAACGCCTACGAACCTGCTATGCTACCAGAACGCCAAGTCGCCTCATCTCGTGCCTCTTCGCACGCCAAAACAGGCTGGCAGCTTCGCCCTTTCTGGGATCGTGAAAGTCAAGATATCCGCGGTCGACGACCGGCCTCTTCACTGAGCAGGAGCCTCAGATAAGAACCGTACCGAAAGAATCCCACTCAAGGAATACCTTGCAGATGAGCCATCGCGGCTCGAGCGACTTTGGGAGTTCTAGATTCCTCAGCGACGATAGCGAAGTCGCGCAAGGCAAGGGCTCGTTGCCCCAGACGCAAATGAGCCTTCGCGCGATTAAAAACCGAGTCGATTGAACCCAGAGCGTAAGCCATATCGTAGGCCAAGACGGCCTCTGCGTCTCTTCCCGCGATCGTCAGCACGCTGGCTTGGCGAATGCGCAGTTCCGGGTTTTCCGCGTCAAGGTCGACGGCTCTTTCGAAGTCCGCCAGAGCCGCCTCCACTGCACCGATCCGAAGGTACGCCCGAGCGCGGTTGCTGTGAGGCCCAAGCAAAGCCGGGTTGAGAAGGAGAGCCTCGGTGAAGTCCTCGATGGCCAAACGATACGCGGACGGCACCCCATTCTCTCCCAGCAAAAAATACTGCAGCCCGCGCTGATGGAACTCTTGGCTGCTTTTTGGGCGGACATTGTTCGCGATGGTCATCAAGCGTCCAGCCTGTCGAGGAGTCAGACCGCGAGTCAAATTTTGAAGATCAGGCGGCGGCCCGGTTCCATCATCGGCCGGGTACCTCCGTAGCGATGCTGAAGAAAGGTCGGACTGAGCGACGCCCGGGGAAGTCGTCCTGAAGAAGCAACCGGACAATAAGACAGCGGAAGCGATCGCGCAGACCGTGTATCGGTGGAAGGGCGTCATCACTACTCCCGGGAGAACGGCTCCCCATCCGCCCGGGGAGTTGAGAGATTTCGATCTCCCTTTGTGAGCGCGACGAGTTCGCTGTTGGCCAACTCCCTCAAGCCTAACTCTTTGGATTCCCCGATAACCTTTTCAAAATCGTTTTTCGCTTCTTCCGTTTCGCCGCGACGCAGACGCATCCGACCGCGATGGAGAAGAGCTTCGACCGCACCGTGCCCGTAAGCTTTGTCGAATGCGCGAATCGCGTCGGCGTCTCGCCCCATGTCGGCGAGCAGACGGCCTTTCCGGAGATAAAGCGCGGGGTCTTCGGGATGCCTACCGATTGCGGTAGCGAAATCCTCTAAGGCCTTCTCCGTATTATTGGAGTCCGCATAAGCTACCGCACGCCAACGGTATGCATCGCTCTTTGGATCGATTTCAATGGCTCTGCTCAGGTCGAGTATGGAAAGCCTATAGGCCGCCTGTATCCCCGTTTCGGCCAGCAGCAGATAACGTGCTCCGCGATCCTCATAGGACTTAGCCGTCTCGTCTTGGAGACTCCGGGAAACTTCCTCAAGCCTTTGAACCTGCTCCGCTGTGGTGATCTCAGTCTGGGCGGGAGTGGAGGAACTGTACGCTACAGCCGCAGGTGATGGCGAAACCGGCACCGCAGCGTCTCCATTCTCACGACAGCCCGCTCCCAAAACGAAGATGACGGTACCGCAAAGAGCGAATTGCAGGTATAGAGCAGAAAGAGCCATCCTTAGAAATTCGACATTTCCTCAGGGCTGCCTGGAACCAAACAGCTCGGAACAGGGCATCCTAGGGGATGGAATTAGAATTTCGTTCAACAAAAAGAAGGGCCCGGTATGAGGTTAAAGCCATTTCTTTTTGCGGAAAAATACCAGCAAGCTGGTTGTCACCAGCAACATCACGCCGAGCAGTATGAAGTAGGAATACCTATATTTGAGTTCCGGAATGTGCTCGAAATTCATACCGTAGATCCCCGCGAGGAAGGTGAGCGGTACGAAAATCACCGTGACGATAGTCAGAACTTGCATGATGTGGTTCAGGCGATGCGAGGCTAAAGAGATGTAGCTGTCGACCAAATCGCTAGAAAGCTCATAATACATTTGAGCCAGGCTTAAAGAGCGCTCTAGATGCTCATGGACGTCGGTCAGTTCATGGCGCAACTCCGTGGATATCCCTGAGTCCACGTCGTCACGGATCTGTCGGACCACCTGATCGTGATATGTTAAGATTCTGCGTAACCGTGTGAGACGGGATTTGTAGATCGACAACTCCTCAATCATTTCATCTTTGGGGTTCTTGAAAATCTCGACTTCCAAGACCTCAAGACGCGGTTCCAGCGCCTGAAGAATTGGAACATACCTTTTCACGACGCGGCCCAGAAGCTGCACCGCCAGTCGTTGGGACCCTCCACCGAGTTGCTCGGGCTTCTTGGCAACCTTGTCCCACAGCCAGTCTGTGCTGGGCGAAGTCTCGGAGTGACGAGTCAGAAGACAGCGTTCCCCAATAAAGATGGCCACCGTGAGGTCGCCGAAGTCGATATCTTCTGTTTCAGCCGTCAATCCCCGCAGCATGATAAAAAGAACATCATCGAAGCGTTCAAACTTGGGAGGATGCCGATCTCGCGTCGCATCTTGGACGGCCAACGAGTGAAGATGGAAGCGTTCCTTCATCACGGCTTTCTCTTCGACCGGATTTTGGTTCGGGAAGTCGATCCAAAGAATGGAGTCGGTCCCCTTCTCCCAGGCGTCGATCAGTTCAACACCTCCCATTTCATGGGTTTTCGTAGCCGGATGATAGAGTTGGGTTCGCATAGTCTACTATACTATAGCAGGTTCTTGGATCGACGGTGTTCGAGGGTAAGAAAGGCGAGCAAAAGCACGGTAGCGGTCACCGTGATGGCGGCGAGGCCCGTTAAGAATCCGTTCCAACCGTATCGCAAAACAACGGTCCCGCCGTAATAGTTGAAAACGGTCGCGCCCGCGTAGCCGAAGATGTCCAGTAGACAGATCAGAAATCCGCAAAACGGACCACCAAAGCTGATGGAGAACACGCTCATGGGAAGGTAGTAAGCGGGCGCCACCGCGCAGCCGAACCAAAAGATGGCGACCACACTGTACCAGTAGGCACGGTTGGGTCCGAGATCCCATCCCGGCAAACTCCAGAGAGTGAGAATGCTGAGAAGCCCAGAGCCAAGCAATCCACCGATGACAACCACCCGCCCTCGAGTGGAAAGCTTGTCGTAAAGAAACCCCGCGCCTAAGACCGCTACGAAGCATCCCGCTGGAAACGCCGTGCCCGCCTTTCCCGCCGACCCAGAACTCAGACCTAGCGACTGGGAAAGGTACAGCGGAATGAAGTTCAAGAAGTCCATCATCATGGTTGTAAAAACCATAGTCAACGCGATCAGCCAGACTCGGGAACTGAAAAAGAACGCCTTTAGCGCTTGGCGGAACGTGTGCTCCTTTAAGGGGTGATCTTCGTCTGCGGCTCGTCCCTCCAAACCTTGGCTGGTAGGGGGACTCAGCCCCACGTCCTGGGGTCCGGACCTCAAGAAGAGCATTCCCAGTAGCATCATCGCGATCCCAATGCCGGCGGAGACCCAAAAAAGCGTTCTCCAAGCCACCCCCGTAGACAACAGGTGCCCCAAGAAAAGCGTGGCCGTCATCACTCCAACCCGCGAACTGGTGGAAATGATTCCCCAGATCCGTCCATGCTTCTCCGAGGGATACCAGTCTCTGATGATGGCGGCCATCGCCGGCCATCCTCCCGACTTAGCGGCTTGCCCCAACATGTTGAGCGCCGCCATGGAAGTAAACTTGCTGACCATACCAAAACCCGCCGTGGTCACACTCGTCAGGGCCAGCATCAGCAAAAAGATCGTGCGGCCGCCCCACTTATCCACAGCCAGACCCGTGAACACCTTGCCTACGACTCCTCCGATCGAGTGAAAAGACATGAGACGCCCATAGCTCCCCTCATCCATGTTGAGGGTGGGGTCAGCGATCATATCCGGCGAGGCCACGATCACTGTATTCCTGCAGACCATAAAACTCATGTAGCCGAGATACATACAGAGCAAAATGATGATTTCCCAGCGGGCGCGTTTCGTCATTACGTTACAGATCCCCAATCTTTTCGCCACAACCGACTTCCTCGACTCGCGGCACGCCCCTCTGGAATTGGGTGGTCCCTTCGCTCTGGAGTCCAGGGTTGTGGAAAAGTTAACATCTGATTTTGTCGTTTAGGGGTGCCGAGTAAAACTAAGTCTAAACGAGATTCCTCCTCGATCGGAAGAAAATCCATGGTCGATTCCAGCATTTGATTAGTACATCCGTACTCGACAGGGCGATAGCCTATCGGATACCATTCCCACAGTCGCCTCGGGTTTTACCATAAAGCTTAAGGGGTGATGGGGGGTGTGGCACCGGGCTTAGAACAAGCCGGACCCTCTCTTCTTGGGAAAAACCGAGTCGGGGCCGGCAACCACGACTCATCTACTTCTGCTTGCGTCGTTGAGCGGAAGTGGAGCAGAAAAATTGAGAGGTCGCCCTAGATTCTAGGTCCGCGAAAGCGTGCTTATGGCTGGGGCTACGGTTGCGTATCTAACTTTGCGAACATTTTATTCTGTGTCGAAACGCCTCGACACACTGAAAACCATATTTATTCTGGTGGCGCTCACCCTGTCCGTTTGGGCCCAGCCGCCTCAGGGGGCTAAAGTCAAAGTCGATTCGTTCGACATTGAGGGTATGAAGACCCTAGACACTCAGGCCGCTCAAGACGTGTTGGCCGACTATCTCGGCAAAGAATTGACCCTTGAAGAGTTGCAGCGCGCCGCTGAGGCTGTTTCTGAACTGTATCGTGAAAACGATTATTTCACAGTCACCGCCTTTCTACCGGAGCAAAAGCTCGACGACGGTTCGGTCACCATTCAGGTTGTGGAAAACAGCCTCAACGATGTCTCGATAGAGGGGAACACACGCTATTCCACCGAGTACATCCGCTGGATGATTAAGCCTGTTCTGGACAAATCCGGAGACGCGCCTCCCAAGCGGGCCGATCTCCAACGCCAGTTGCTGCTCTTAAACGACCAGATGGATCTCAACGTCCGCTCCGTCGTTAAAGAGACAGGTACACCCGGCCAAGTGGACTTAGCTCTTCAAGTCGACGACAGTCTCCCCACCCATCTCACCCTCGACTACAACAACTTGGGCGCCGACTTCACGGGACGCAACCGCTTGGGCGCTACCTTTGAATGGGGTAACTTGACGGACCGTGCCGACGTCCTTTCTTTGCGTTACGTGGAAAGTGATCTGTTGAACGCGGATGTCAGTGGCGTCGACCTCTTCTTTGCTTCCTACGACACCCCCCTCAACAACCACGGCACCCGCCTCAACTTTAGCTACGCCAACTCCGCCTTTCAAGTGGGAAGAGACCTTCAGATCCTTGATATTCGTGGCAGGGCTAACGTTCTCTCCGTCCTGGCCGACCATCCCATAATTCGCGGCACGGACTCTAATCTCAATGTCAACGGCGGCTTCATCTACCAAGACATCGAAAACTCCATCCTCGGAACCCAACTCTCCGAGGACAACCTGCGCGAAATCGTGCTGGGCGTGACCGGAGACTGGTCCGACGATTCCGGGCGCAACTACGGCGGCGCCCGGCTTACCCAAGACCTCGGAACGCTTTTGGGCGGCAACGCACCCAACGCTGTGGGCACCAGTCGATTGGCCGGCGGCGGATTTACCAAACTCAACTTCGACTTGGCCCGCGTCCAGCGAGTCAGCGACTCTACCTACTTCACTCTCCGTGGCGCTAACCAAACGGCCTTTCAGTCGCTCCCATTCGCTGAGCAGTACGGACTCGGCGGTATCAGCACCGTCCGAGGCTACATCCAGTCCGCCTACTTGGGAGACAACGGGTACAACGCCAACGCCGAGTTTCGTTGGGCACCCCTCAAAGACAATCGAGACCTCCTCGAACTTGGCGTCTTCTTAGACCACGGGGCGGCCAACATCAAACGGACCCTCCCCGGCGAGATCTCCAACGTCTCCTTGACCGGCGCCGGTGTTGGAGTCCACCTACGCCTACCTGAAGAGACCTACATCCGCGCCGAGGTGGGCTTCCCCATCGGCAACAGCCCTGTCCGCGAGCAATACGGCAGCGAACCTGTCCCCTACTTCATCTTCGCAAAGAAGTTCTAACAACCACCTAACCGCCTCCACCCTAGTTCAAGAAAAGACCAAAGAGAAAAGACAAGACCATGAGAAACCCTTTTAGACGTAGAAAGCTCCTCCGGAGCGCCTTCAAACGCACCTTGATGTCGATTGTCACCGCGGCGGCGCTGGCCTCAGGTGCCAACGCCAATCCCAGCGGAGCAGAAGTTCGTGCCGGACAGGTGAACTTCAACAATGGCGGCCAAACGCTCAACATCGAGCAGTTGACCAACAAAGCGATCATCGATTGGAACAAGTTTTCCATCGGCTCGCAAGAGGCCGTCCGCTTCTTGCAACCCTCACAGATGGCGGTCATCTTGAACCGCGTCACAGGGCAAGATCCGTCCACAATCCTGGGTTCTCTTTCGGCTAATGGACAGGTCTTTCTCATCAATCCCAATGGCATTCTCTTTGGCCCGGGATCTCGCGTCGACGTGGGAGGTTTGGTCGCCTCCACACTCGGTATCTCCAATGAAGATTTCTTGAACGGCAAATACAATTTTGAACAGGATCCCCGAAAAGAGTTGGCCTCTATTGTCAACC
>JBBKWP010000040.1:0-4347 GCA_037968995.1 Candidatus Xenobia bacterium | reverse complement strand
TTCCCAGCGTCTTCTAAGCGCGCTGCCGGGCCCTTGCTTGAGCCCTGGGTCTGTTGCAAAATGAATCCACCATCGGTCTGCTTGTAAGTCGTCGTCTTCTGAACGCGGTGTGGAAGAATGTTAATGCCTGGCCCGACATAGAGCCCGGGAAACGAGCGGGTTTCTTGTATCTCAAAGGACTGAACCTCCTTAGTCTCCGGGTCTACGTGGAGAACCCCGTTAGAAACGAAGTTCTGCTCTCGCCGAACCTCCCCCGCGAATTGGTGTTTCCTGCGATTCAGATCCAGCTCTGTATTGTCAAGCTTTGCGACCTCCGAGAGGTCGTTCTGGAAAGACGTGAGCAGGGAATTGGCTCTCCCAACGGCCGAAAGATCGCTTTTGGCCAAATCAGCCATTGTGGTCGGCGACTCACGACCGATTAAACCTTCTTTTGTCCGTCGCAAGAGAACTCGGTCTTGGGACACATCGCCAGCGACCGCCTCAGGAAACCGACCCCGCTGAGCCTTCAGTGAATCTGGTAGCTTGTAGGGGGAATTATCTCGGGACACCCAATCTTTCAAGAAATTAATCACTTCGCACCTCTTAGTCTTTGATTGAAATCAATCATAGCGCTCACGAGTGGCGCGAGACCTAAAGTTCGCAAGTTACTGTTAACATGTTGTAAAGCTAGCAAAGCTAGAACTTGATGCCGCCGGCCTCCGCGACAAAAAGCAAGTGCCTTTCGAACCCGTGCCTACGGTATTTTAAGAGAAGCAGATCGGATCAAATGCTTACCACGACGTAGACTTTAGCCACGATCGAAAATTGAGCTATAAAGAGACCTCCGTAGCAAAAAGCGGGGTCGATTACCTCCCCACGACAACTCTAGAGGTTCCTACCTGGGCCCATGAGAAAGGCGGGGCCTGAACAGGCCCCGCCTTTTGGGTGAAGATGTCGGAAGAAGTGGTTAGCTTTGGCCCATCCCCGCGGGAGTCGCCGAGGTGTTCATCGCAAGCACCTTCTCCTCGATACGTCCGCCCACTTTGGGATCGACGGACTTCCAATACTCGAAGGCGCGCTCGAGCACTGGACTGCGCACGCTGCTCAAAGCTCCGGCTACGGTCTCTACGAGATCGTCACGCTCAGCATCGTTGAACACCTCGCGCACCAGGATGCCGGGTTGGGTAAAGTCGTCATCGTCAGCGCGTAGGGCGTAGGCGCTGCGAACCATCCCGCCGTCGGCTTCCCATCCGTCGTGGACGTCGCCGGTTTCATCCGACCATTGACGGCCGCCACTGTTGGGAGCGTACACCGGGGCGGCACCGCTGTGGTGATACGCCATCTGGCCGTCGAACATGTAGGTGTTCACCGGGTTCTTCGGCTGATTGACTGGTAACTGGTGGAAATTGGTTCCGATGCGGTTACGCTGGGCGTCGGCGTAAGCGAAAGCGCGTCCGAGCAGCATTTTGTCTGGTGACAGGCCGATACCTGGAACGGTATTGCCAGGAGAGAACGCCGCCTGCTCAATCTGGGCGAAGAAATTCTCAGGGTTGCGATTGAGGGTCATAGTGCCTACCGGAATCAGCGGATAGTCCTTGTGAGGCCAAGTTTTGGTCAGGTCGAAGGGGTTGAGGCGGTAAGTTTTGGCCTCGTCGTACGGCATGACCTGTACCGACATTTTCCACTTAGGATGCTCGCCGCGCGCGATGGCGTCGAACAGATCGCGACGATGAAAGTCGGCGTCCTTGCCGGACATCTCGCAGGCTTCGTCGTTGCTAAAGAACTTCATGCCTTGCTGGCTGTGGAAGTGGTACTTGACCCAAAATCGCTCCCCGGCGGCGTTGATCCACATGTAGGTGTGAGAACCGTAGCCGTTCATCTCGCGCCAGGTGCGGGGCAACCCGCGTCGACCCATCAGATAGGTGACCTGGTGCGCTGACTCGGGATTGTTAGTCCAGAAATCCCACTGCATGTGGGCATCGCGCAGGCCGGAGTCGGGCAGACGCTTCTGGCTGCGAATGAAGTGGGGAAACTTCATCGCATCGCGCACAAAGAAAATCGGAGTGTTGTTGCCGACCAGATCGTAATTGCCCTCTTCCGTGTAAAACTTTAGGGAGAAACCGCGCACGTCGCGCCAGGTGTCGGGGCTGCCCGACTCGCCGGCTACTGTGGAGAAACGTGCTAGCATATCCGTGCTGACACCCTTTTGGAAGAGCGCCGCTTTGGTGTAGGCAGACACATCTTCAGTGGTCTCGAATACACCGAAGGCACCAGAGCCTTTGGCATGGGGTTGTCGCTCGGGCACCTTTTCTCGATTGAAGTGTGCCATCTGCTCGAGGAAATGCACGTCGTGCAGGACGACCGGGCCATCGGCACCCACGGTGAGCGAATTGCGATCGCTGACAGCGGGGGCGCCGGAACCTGTAGTGGAGGGGGTTGAAGAACTGTTGTTGGTTTTGTTCATTGGGTGAACTCCTCTGTTTGATGAAGTGAGACATGTGACGGCAGGTCGGTACGGTAAGTCTTAGGGTCGTTAGGCGATATAGTCTGCACCGACATCGGTCTCTGATGCGGACGGATTTTTGCCGGGCAGCGCGACCCGAGCCAACGATAGTGGATCCCTGCTAGGCTGTCATGTGTCGTCGTCCGATTCCTCCGATTCCACTGAAAAACCTTCCGCTTCAGGCAGGGAGCGACAGTGAGACGAGAGCGGATTTAGGAGCGGAAGGTCTTGAGTGCTCCAGCCCACTTATGGGTAAACCTTGCGCTGAAGACGGTGTTGACCGAAACCTATTGGTGGTCGATCATCGAGCGCATCGGAGCGCCGTCGACGGTGGCAGTCCATAGTCCCGGAGTGAGCCCGTAGGTTTTCGCTCCGTAACGGTTGGAGTCTGATGAGCCAAAACCGTCAAGGCGCACCGGTGTCATGGGGTGAGGCGCGCTCTTCAGAGCCAACGAAGCCAGCAAAATCGAGGGTTGCAGACTCGTTTCTCAACGCACAAATCGAGCCCCTAAAGATAGATCTTGAGCGGCGCTGGCTAACCCGGTAGAATCTGACTATAGCTGAAGCAACTCTCACCTTGGGACTCGCGACCCTCGAATGTCACCCATACCCGGCCAATCTTCGCGTCGGTCTTGGTCACTGTGGCGGGGTCCATCCCCTTCCCGAAGGGAGCCTGTACTTTATCCCCTTTTTTGATGCTGGGTTTGACCGGAATGGGAATAAGCTCCGAAGTCTTGAAGACCGCCAATTCTCCGCCGAATTTCTCCAGGATAACGGCGTCCTGTTCCTTCTTCAGAACCAATCCGTAGCCTTGCTCGCTGCCGTCTGGATACAACGCGTGGGTTCCGGGAGCAAGCTCTGAATCGAGAACCAAGAATTTTCCCGACTCATACTGACTCAGGAACTTGTCTCCTTCGGGTTTCTCATCGCCAAACACAGACTTGAACATGTGCACGACAGGTTTTGACGGATCGGTAGCATCCGTCACGATGGCGAGTTCCCACGATCCGTATTCAGGGCTTCCGAGAATGATGTCACCGTTCTTTGCTGTGGCGCTTTTGGGGATGGGAATCACCAAGGCGTTGGGAGCCTCGAACTCATCTCGGTCTTTGATCGTGGTCGTCTCGGGTCCGGCCTTCACGACTTCTCGAGGTCGAAAGTCGTCGACCTTTTTCTTGCTACCGTCTAAAAGTCGCTCTAGGCTGGAAGCCATGGGGACAAAGGCGAACTGCCCTTGCTCCACCTCAGGCTGGTGGGCTGGGAATTCTAGTGGGAATCCGCCCGCCGCTTGCGGAGTTTCGCTCGCCACCGGTGTCACTGTGGGGGTCGCCGGAACAGCAGAGCCCGCAGAGACAGGCGTCCCCGACGCCGAGGGCTGAACTTTCTGCTGACAACCCGCCAAGCTCACCGAAGCCACTACCAGTCCAATAATCAAACTTTTCTTCATCAATATTCCTCCAACTTTCCCTGTACGCGCTTTCGGATGGAGTATAGAACTCCTTGTCCGCCCGAGTTGGACAATCTACCGGTTGTCTTGATCCGGCGGGGGCAGAAAAAGGAAGGCCATGATACCCGCTGACAAGACGGAAGGGTCAGATCGAGGCTGGCTCTTGTGGCGGGTTGCGATACGAACTGGACCGAGTCTGAGCATGAGAAAACCACAACAAGCCGTTCCCCGCGTCTTCTAAGCGCGCTGCCGGGCTCTGACTTGAGCCCTGGGTCTGTTGCAGTATGAAGCCACCATCGGTCTGCTTGTAAGTCGTCGACTTCTGAACGCGGTGTGGAAGAATGTTAATGCCTGGCCCGACATAGAGCCCGGGAAACGAGCGGGTTTCTTGTATCTCAAAGGACTGAACCTCCTTAGT
>JBBKWP010000039.1:0-5118 GCA_037968995.1 Candidatus Xenobia bacterium | reverse complement strand
CATCAGTTTAGATCCCAAGAACCCAAAATACCTGGCCAACCGCGCCGGCCTTTATCTCATGATGGGTCGAAAGGAACTGGCCAAAGCCGACGCCGAGTCGACTTTGCGTCTGGACCCCTCGGACCAGGTCGCACTCAGCGTGATGAGATCTCTTCCTCTGGAGCCAACTTAGACGAAGCCAAGCTCGCGGTCGGTGTATTCTTCTTGACTGTCCGCCGGTGTCACAGGAGCATTATGAACAAAGCGACCCTTGTCAGGTCCACTGTTGTATGGGCCATTCGATATTCCTTAAAGCTCGGCACCTTCTCGGAGATAGAGAAATTCAAAGATGTCGGGGTTTGTCCAACGAAGCGGTGGCACTCGGACATCCGGCCTCTGGTGCGGACAAAGGTCAATTTCTCCTAGCAGGCTAAATTTCGCGGCGGGCTCTTCTCGGTCTCCAAGGTATCCGGTAGAGGAGAGGCGCAAAATGTAGTCCGGGCTGCCGGCCAAAGTCGTATCGACCGTAACGGTGTACCAGCCAAAAGGGTCGCCGTCTCGCCCTAGGACCTCCTCCGAATAGCGATAGCGAGTCTGAGTGAGGTCCCATTTGGGCGGGAAGTCGCGGTGCTTGGAGAGCTTCGCGGTAGCCTCGTTGAGCCCGGCCAAGGCCAGAGCACGAGCCTGCAGCACAAAGACTCCAGACCTTGCTGCTCGGTTTTGGGATGCACGCTGGCTTAAGAATCCCACTCCCATAACTAGAAACAAGGTTGTCAGAATTAGGACCAAGATGAGAACAGATCCGCGTTGATTGTTCATGGCCGCACCGCATTCTGTTTCAAAACTCGGACGTGACCGTCCTCTGAGATGGTGATCTTGACCTCGTATATTCCGGTTTGGAGTCTGGTCTGAAGACTCTGGACTTGAGCGAGAACGCGGGGCGCGTTGGTTGCTTCTGCACGTTCGAGATTCGTTCCGTTCACTTCATAGGTGACCCGATGGAGGTAACTTGGATTCTTTGGGTCCCAGCTCAGATCCCGCTTCGGGAAGGTGCGGGCCGGAAACTCCAGTCGTCGAGGCGCGGCTCCCAAGTCGGTTTCCACTTCGTTGTAATGTTGGAGGTCCAAAATACTGGCCTGAGCAGTACCCGTTGGAAGGTCGATTTTCACTGCGAACGCAATGTCTCGGCGTATCTCGGGAAAGACCTTATCCATTATCTCTAAGGTGGCCATCTTGTTGTTGGAGAGTTGGCGGGCCTTTCCAAGGCCACGAGTCAAATCTCCCAAAATGACGAGAATTAGGCCTACCAGGGTCAACGTGAGAAGCGCCTCAGCGATGGAGACGCCTCTGCAACCACCGCGAAAGAGACCGACGTTCATGGGCTTCTCTCTAGACTGATGGGTCCGGATTGTCCCATATACTCTTGTCCAAAGTATTTGGCCGATGCGACCACTCGACAAGTCCCGCCGGTGTAAACATTTACCCCTGGAGGCAACACATAGACGTTGGTCAGAGTCGCTCGACGCCCGTCGCGTTGCTTGGTGGTCACGGTGGCGTTGCCCGTCATGGCCTCAACGCTCCAGAAGAATTTGAGATCCGAGATCTCATCACCGTCGGCGTCGTACGCATGCGCTTGAAATTTCAAGTCGCCGTCGATGGGAAGAGGGGTTAGCGGCACTGTCAATGGAGTCACGTCCACCCGGTCAACCTCCCTTCGGGGTTCAGGGAGTAAACTATATACGGAGAATAGGCTTTGCCCTTCCCAGAAAATCTCAATCTCAACTCGCTTCACGCTGTCAGATATGAGAACCTGACCCGCCGGATCTCGATGACGCTCTTGCTCGCTGCAGGGCACAAGATGAGCGGCTTTCATCTCGGCCACTCGTCCTTCGAAACCTGGAAAGTCTGGATCGGTGTATCTCAAAAAGGGCGCCCACGGGGAGGCTTCAAACTGCCTTGGATCTTTTGCCCAAGCCGTGACTTTGGTCAGCAGGTTGTCGGCGAAACCCACCGCCAAGCTATTGCGTTCGATTTTGGTCAGGTAGACCAACGATTGAGAGTACATGGTGACAGTGAAAGTGAACACTCCCAACAGGAGGAAGAGTCCTAGAACCGTCTCCAGCATGGAGACGGCTCGAGTCGTTGAGTTGAGATGGAGCGATTTCGTCATGGGACCTGTTTAGCGCCAATCGATATAGTAGGGTTCAAAGTCGCAAGTTATGAGGCGTCGATTCCTCACCTGGGGGACTCCGCCGGACGTATCATAGTCGAAGAGGTTGAGATTGTTCTTCGTCGAGTTCGCGACCCCGGTGACAGTGACGACTTGGGTTCCATCCGCGGAGAATGCGAGCTGCATGTGGTCTCTTAAGGGTTGTCCTGAATAGAGAAGCGGGGCCAGGGTGGAGGTGAAGCCAGAGCCAGAGTCGGTGACGCTCCAGATGTTGGTTTCCCTGGGAGCGGCCCGAGTCACCAGGACAGGTCGATTGGCAATGGCTGCCCCTTTCTGAAAGGCGATATACACGTTTTGGTTTCCTAGTCGACCGTCGGGGCTGTGGGCGGCTGAGAGGTTCGTCCAGTAATCGATGGTTGGGGGAGAAGTCGATTGGTTGAGCTTTCCGATCCAGAGATCAGCGCCGCCCCACGTGGCAACGTAGGCTCCATTCGGGCTGAGTACCAACGTATGCCGCTGCAATGCAGGTAGAGCGGGGAGAACCTGGGCCCGTGCACTTCCGTCGGCGTACATCGACATCAGCCGGCCAGATTCGAGGTAGAAGATCCTCGTTCCCGTTTCGTTCCAACAAGGACTCATCCAGGTTTCGTTGCTATTGACCAGCACTTCAGTCCCCCCGCCTTGTATATCGCTAACCATGAGCAAGTATCGAGAGAACGGGGCCTGTCGTATCCATGCAACCTTGGTGCCGTCAGGACTCACGTCCACCGCACCGCCCATCCCCCCGATAGAGGTATCCGATATGACTTGTTCGTGACCGGTTCCGTTCTTGTGCACCTTGTAGAGTCCGTGGGTCCCGCTCGTGAAGATCAGGGCATCATCCACGATGGTGATATCCGTCAACAGGGAGTACCCTCGCGAGGGTACGCGACCCGCGGAGTTGCTCATCGTAAATTGGAGCTCGAAAGTGTCACCGACCGCTCCGTCTTGGGGGGGCATCCAAGAGATGACAGACTCCCAGGAGCCCGACCTAGGGTTCCATTTCATGGGATATCGACCGGATTCAGAGAAGTATCCAGCGTCTGAGGCCGCACCACTGAGTTTGGTCGCGCTCCATTCCAAAAAGAGGTCGTCGCCTGAAGAGTCACTCCCCTTCACTTCCACATTGAGAGTGCCCGAGGGGACCACGGTACCTACACGGTCTAGTTTGGCTGGAGATTGAAGCGAGACCTGGGTTACCCTGGGTGCGGTGAACTTTGGGGGTGAGATCAGGGGAAGAGGAGACGCGGACATGGTCATTGCAAAGGGATGGGCTTCCGCAGGTAGACCTGAGGCTCCCGAATGGTAGCTGATCGAACCTCCAGGTGTGATGACAATCGAATGGGCTGCGGCGACTCGCTGTAGCCGAAAATACGGTGGCTGAGTTGTCATAGCCCCGCTCCCTGGAGGAGCCTCGGAGGTTGCCTCCAAGGCGGCAACCACTAGCACCTGATAGTTGCCGTCAACTCTTGGTAGATCGTTGGAACTCACCTTTCCGTCTGGAGTAAACACGATCGCAAAGTCAGAAAAGTCCTCTGGCAGCCAATTTTCTACGTCGAATTGGCCACTTCCGTTAGGGTCTGGGTCGATGGTCGCATCTCCCCAGAAGCCAACAGCGATATATGCATTCGAGTACTCTCCATCGAGCTGTCGTCCGCCCTTCGGATGACCCATGGACTGTCCTTCGATTCTATAGAACGATTGGCTAAGAGGGCCCGAGCCGCTGGGCCAGCAGATGGCGATAGGACGGCCTAGGGTGATAGCCTCGGCTCGGGCCGCTCGGAGTTCGGAAATCAAAAGGTGGCAGAGCCCCTCGCTAGTGGCACGCTTCACTTCGCTGCCGTGCCGCATGAGACCGAGGGCCAGTACCAAGCTCAAGATGGCCAGCGAGATCAGTACCTCCGCCATTGTGAAACCGCGATGTCTCAATGATGATCCCTCCCCAGTCCAAGTCAAAGAACCCAACTCTAGTTTGACTGGGCGGCCTTGTAGAGAAGGTTTAAAAAGCTCTCGCAAATGTTACAAAAGTGTTAACGAACCAATTAGCCATCGCAGGACTTCGACCTTATGTCCCCTCAGCGGACCGGACTGGCAGGTGCTTGTCGATGCCGACAACAGGCCTGTGACTTTAACTCTGGCCCAGGCGCATGCTCGCGCTAAGAAGCTTGGAGAAGGCTGGCCCTTGCCCAACCTTGGAGACCAGGGCTTCATCATGAGTCGGGTCACCCATCCAAAATGGACGAACTGCGTTTTTCATTTCCACAACGTTGGGGATTACCAAACTCCAAACAGAATAGCAGGCTGGATACTTTCCATGCTTATGCTCGCGGGCGGTATCGCTTTGATGGGCGTCGGGGTCGATTTCACTCACCAGGCCAATCAAGCGAAGTCCTGGGCTCAGACCCCCGGACAGATCACCCGGGTGTCGGTTCGCAGTGTGCGCGGGAGTTCTGGCACCTCTCGAACGTATGAGATCCGACTCGATTATCGCTATGAGGTCCAAGGCTCTATTTTTCGTTCGCAGCGCTTTCGTTTGGGCGACGGATCTAACGCCGGCAGCTATTCCAAGCAAAGCGAAGCCCAGAAGGCTTCCAAGCTGTGGAGCCGAGGTCAAGCCGTCGATGTTTTCTATGACCCGGCGGACCCCAGTTCAGCGGTTTTGCGGACGGATCTTTCCTGGGGAGTCTATGTACCGCTCGTTTTAGGTGCGGTTTTTATAATGGCCGGGCTCTTGTTCATTGGTAACCTCCGTCGGGGAAGCTGAGGGTGTTCCGACCTTTCGCAAGGTTCCAGACGGGCCTCCCTAGGCTTTTGGACTTGGCGGTGCTGTAGCTGCACGGCAGCATGTCAGCCGCTCGTGGGGATACCCCCTCATCATGACGCCAAAAGGACCCTCGTAGGTCGAAACCCAGGGTCCTTTTGGCGTCATG
>JBBKWP010000038.1:0-9711 GCA_037968995.1 Candidatus Xenobia bacterium | reverse complement strand
CGAGCGAGGGGTGCCTTGAGCGTGATTGAGAAGCGAGTCATCTCTCGAAACCCACACTCCGACAGCGGGTCGGAGATTTAGCTACGAAACCCTCACTCCGACAGCGGGTCGACCCTCGCCCGGGGAGCGGGTCACGTTTCGAGCGTAGATAGCCCATAGCCCGACCTTGCTGCCGAACGCGTCGGACGCGATGTCGCTTGTGACTCACGCGTCGTTTGAGTCACACGAATCTCTATCCGTCGCAGAAGTAGGTCTCCTGAGGCTTGGCCGAGGGCCTCCCACGCTGCAGACACATACAGCGTCGACGACGAGTTGAACCATAAGAACGGGCCCTTTTGGGATTGACCGAGAGCGAGTTGGCCAACGAAGGTCGGGACCTCGATTCGCCCGCCTTTGGGGAGTAGCAGAGAATGACTCTTTGGGCCTTGACTCCATCGAGCGCGGTCGCCGTCGCCTGTAGCCACCTTGGGGAGTTGGCGCGGTGTGCCTCGGCAACGCCATCGCACTTCCACAGTTTCAACGAGGTGCTCCGCGCGGTCGAACCCGAAGCGGTCTTGGTGGAGTTGGTGAAAGTCCACCTCTGGAGACGAGACCAGCGTCTCGCCCTGTCCCTGATAGCGTCGAGCGACTAACTCCATCATCGAGTCTGTGAGACCGGTTCCAGGTTCGGTGTCGGGGCCCGTTTCCTCAGCGATTTGGGAGCGAAGTTCATGCAACTGACGCCTCCAGACGCTCTCATCACAACGACCCGAGGCGGGGACGTTGGCCGACCACTCTCGCTCCCAGGGCGCCACCAGAGCACCCCAGGCCGACAGAACTCCCGCCGAGCGAGGGACAAGAATGTGAGCCATCTCTAATGCGTCGGCCACCGCACAACAGAGAATGGGACCGGCACCGCCAAAGGGTAGGAGTGTGAAATTCTTGGGATCGTATCCCCGTCCGGTGGAAACTTTGCGCACGGCGAGTCCCAGGTGGCCCACGGCTACGGCCAGGATCCCAAGTGCGGTTTCGTCCACGTCGAGACCGAGGTCATTGCCTAAGCTCTCCAGCACCGATTGAGCGTCTTCACGAGCCATCACAAGCTCGGCGTCGCCCAATGTTTCTGGGAGATAGCCCGCCCAGCAGAGCGCGTCGGTGACGGTGGCTTGGGTTCCACCGCGCTGGTAACAGGCCGGTCCGGGCTCCGCGCCCGCTGAACGCGGTCCCACTCGTAAGAAACCGCCGCCGTCTTTGTGGGCGATGGACCCACCGCCGGCCCCGATGGTGTGGATTTCTAAAGTGGGAGCCCGCAGTGGGAGCCCTTCGATGTCGGTTTCCCAAAGATAGGGGAGTTCGCCTTGATGACAGAGGGCGACGTCCGTGGAGGTGCCTCCCATATCGAGGGTGATAAGATTTGGATGCCCACAGGATTCTCCTAAGCTCATGGCTCCCCGAAGCCCGGCGGCAGGGCCGGACAAGGCGAGTCGATGAGGGGCCGCGCGGGCCTCCTTAGGCTTGAGGAGGCCGCCTGACGAGTGAACCACCCACAAGGGATTTGCGCCCAGGGCTCGCTCTAGCTGTCCCAGATACGTGGAGATTTTTGGGGCCAAGGCCGCTGCCAAGAGAGTCGTCATACCGCGTTCATACTCCCCGGATGTCGGACTGACGCGATGAGACAGGAACACAGGAAGACCCAAGGAGTGGAGAGTCTCGCCCAAGCTCTCTTCGTGCTCCGGGCAAAGCGGGGCGTGGAACAGACAGACTGCGAAGGCCAAGATTCCGTCTTCGCCGGCGACCTTTTTCACACTTTGGATGAGGGTCTCAAGTTCGGCCTTAGGGGGTAGCTGGATCTGGACTTCTCCGCCGGCGCCCACACGTTCGGTGACTTCCCATACATGGTGGGGATCTAGGGGCGGGTTGCGACGCTGGGGCCGCAGGGCAAAAAGGTCGGGTCGGTCGCCGCGACCTATCCAGAGATTGTCCGCGAAACCCGTGGTGGTCAGGAAACCCACTTCTGCTAAGTCGCCCTCCAAAAGACTGTTGGTAGCGACGGTGGTGGCGTGACAAAGTTCTCCGTGATCAGAGGCAACTGTCAGCGTGCGGAGGCCTTCGAGAACCGCTCGGCTGGGGTCATCAGGGGTGGAGGAGAGCTTAAGTGTCACCAAGCCTCGTTCGGGGTGATCCGGGCGGAACATTACAAAATCTGTAAATGTTCCCCCGGTGTCACACCCGATGAGCCATCGCGGTCGGCCCAATTTCGAAGCGATTCCTTATTCCAGAACGAAGGTAGGAACGCCGCCACCGCCGGCGGTGACGTTGCAGAGCGCAGTGGCTGAGAGCCGGGTCAGAAGCCCCTCGATTTCGCCGTGGAACACGAAGGGATCGAGGTCCACGGTGTATTCACCCCATTGGATATTATCTCCATCCCAACTGGGGTAGGATTCCCGGGCGACTTCTACCTTGGTCTGGACCAAGTAATAGGACTGCAGGGCGGTTTGGATGGCGCTGTCCCATTCTCGCTCGTCGAGTTCCCACCCCACGAAAATTCCCTTGCCGCCGTACTCGTCGTTGGGCTTCATGACTAGGTCGCGCTGATTTTTCCGGATGAAGTAGAGCAGATCGATATCTTTGGCTTCCGGATCGGTGCTGCGAGTGTCTTCCACCTTGCGCGTCCACGGTACGTGAGTGTAAACCGAAAACAGCTGCTCCTCGGTCATCCCGTCCTGATAAGCCGGGTCGGTGATCAGCGCGAAGATGGCTTTCTTGTGGAAGTACTTGGTTCGAAAGCTATTGATCACGCAGACCTTACCGGCCTCATAAGACTCGAAGATCGCTTTGGCCTCGTTGTATCGGTCGAGCATCTCGTTGATGAGCAGTCGACGGTAAACGAGGTTGATTTTCTGGTCTCCCGCGAACAGGTAGCCGTCCTTGACGTGCAGTTTGCGAGGGTCCGCCACCACGGTCTTGTAACCTTTTTCTTCAAAGAACTTTCGCAAGATCTCGAATTCGTGGATGGTGGGGAGGTCGTCGTAGTCGACGATCCCCAACACCGGTTGGTCCTTACCGCCCCATTTGCGATAGGTATCGATCAGCGCCGTCAGCAGGGATTCACAGGTGTAAAGAGGCGAGCAGGGGTAGAACTCGGAGAACTCTTTCATCACGTCGGTAGCGGCGAAGGCGTCGGTCATGCGGTCGTTGTAGCCGATACCGGCGGGAACCTCCGCGTTGTACTCCACGAAGCGAACTTTGCCGCCCAGCAGAAAACTGTCCAGACGGCTGCTGACCGAGAGGTCGGCGTAGCCAGGTTCCACAGCAGCGAGGCGTCGCTCTTCTTCAGTGAATCCGAGAAAGTCTTGAAAGTACGGTTCGGAGGTGAGGCGGGGAGCCAAAACGTTCATGGCACCGACCACGCCGCGGACGGCCGAAGCGAGAAGATCCAACTGCTCGCGACCGATGAAGTTAGGACGAAGAAACGGGCAAAGGAGCCGATCGCCGAAGAGCACGCCTTTGCTTCGCATATCTTGCTGCAGTTCTTTGGCGAACTCATTGAGATTCGTTTTTTCTAGCAGCCGGTTGTAGAAGGAGATCGCTTCTAGGCGGTGTCCTTCTCGGGCGGCGGCAGCTAAAGCAGCATCCACTCCGTCCGTTTTGATATGATGAGTACGTAGAGTCATCCGTTACCTTTCTTTTTGCGCGATTTGGCTTTCGCAGGTGGGGCTTTTTTGACGGTGGCGAGATACGGTTCCAACATGGCGACGGCGCCATCGGCGGCTTGAGAGAAATCAGTTTCTCCCAAGGTCCACCACTCTAAATAGGGATCGGGATTACAATCGAGATATTCTACTGTATCGCCGGTTATCCCAAAGTCGAAGGTCGCAACCGACCAACGGGCGTGGGCGAGCATCGCATCAGCCGCCGAAATGAGCCGTCGTTGGAGGGCGGGTTTAAGCTTTTCGACGGGTAAGAGTTGCAGTGTGATCGGTTCTAAGGCCCGCACGAACCGGGTCGCACCGATAACATAAACACGGAAGATCTGATCACTGGTCGGGCAGCCGATCAGCTCTTGCAGTTCGGTGCCTGTCTCGTTGTAGCGACGCCACAACGTTCCGAGGTCTTCCACGGTCACACCGGTTTGCCGGTCGAATCCTAAGGCCTGAAGACGCGGGTACGGCCCGGCGTCCTGGAAAATGTCGGGCCATCCCAATGGGTATCTGAGATTAATATAGCCGTGCTCCGGGAAGCCGGGGATTGTGTCTTTGGCGGGAAGCAGCAAAGCAGGCCGAGTCTTGTGGCCCACAAGGCCGGCGATCCGTCTCATCGTGGCGCGATTGTGAATACGCCAGAGAAGAGGATCGTTGAGAATGACCCGCTCGGCGTCAAGGGCTAAGAGGTGAAGCGCCTCTCGAAAGAACGGCATCTGGCCTGAGAACAGATCGAAAATGATCGGTGTGTCCCAACCGCCGGCCGCGGGGTCCCGTTGGTTGAGGGCGTCCACGCACAGGAAACGACAGCAGTCCTTCCGGTGGCTGTTGAGACCCTCTAAAACCGCCTGTGGAAAGCTCTCTTTGTTTCCGTGGAGTATGCCGATCTGAGCCATGGCTTGCCGTTCGTCTCGTTCTGAAGAGTCCCTTTCCCGAGAGTGGCATCGTTCTATCGTTAGCCTCATAAGAGGCAGGAACTTCTTGTGGTCTTCGGCATCCTTACACTATGAGAATTCCCATGGTAAAGCCAACATCAATGTGGACCGCGCGCTTGGCGCGAGCAACGGTGACGGTCGGCGTGGTCGCGGTCTTGGCGGGCTGCACGCCGCCGGCGGACAGTTCACCGACTCCTGCTCCCATCGCCTTTGAGAGCCCCGGCGTGATTGGCGGCCTAGAGGCGGACGTGCAGTTCAGCAAAGAGACCTACGAGCCGGGCGAAGAGATTTCCGTGCTTCCGATCGCCATGGGACTCACCGAGTCGGCTTGGCTCAGTGTGGTGCCCAGCGGAACGGACCACGCGGACGCGGCGGCGATCAAAAAGGCGACCATCAATAGGCGCAACCTCACCGAAAGCTCACGGCTTTTCGTGGTTGCACCGAAGGAGCCCGGAAGCTACGAGGTTCGACTCATCGACCAGGCTGAGAACGGCAAAGAGTTAGCTTTTCGCGCCTTCACCGTGACCTCATCGCCTACGGTGGAGCAGCCGTCCCTCAAACTTGCGGAAGGGGCTTCTATTGCTCCGGGCGCTACTCTAAAGGTGGATTTTGAAGTGCCGCTAGACTTCGACGAGAAGGCCTGGATCGGGATCGTGCCAAGTCAAATTGAACACGGTTCCGCGGCGACCAATGCGGCCGCTCAACTGGGGCGTGAGGACTTGGAAGGTCGTGCCAAAGGCACTGTCGAGTTGGTGCTCCCGGCGGATTCCGGGAGTTACGACGTACGAATGAACAACGGTGAAAAAGAAGTGGCCTCTCTGAGCATTCTGGTGCGGGCGCGCTGAGTAGGGCCTCGTAGGCCCCCATCCAATTCAAAACGAGGGATTATCGCTCTACAAGCCCCTGGGCGGAATTGTATTTGGGAAACCCGGCCGGGACCGAAACGTTGGTGTGGGCATCGGAGGCGCATCCGATCGCGTAAAATTCGTGCTCCCGGTTGTACCTTAGAGGTTGTCCGCTCGGGCACTTAGAGAACTCGGGCCCCAACACTCCCTGTTGTGTGGGAGGCTCGGGGGCGCCTTCCAGCTTTTTCATAACGGTTAAGATTCTGTCCTCACAAGCCTTCGACTGGCCAACGGCGTGCGTGGAGCAAGTCACGGCCGCTGGGACGGACTCTTTCACATACGATTTAGAGTAGGGGTCAATCCCCGCGCTGGGACATTGCGGAATGGTCTTGAGGTAATTTGGAGTGAGAGCGCCCATCGCATGCGGGTATCGGCCTGTCCAGTCAGTGTTATACATCTCTAGGCCGGTGCCGATATTCTTGAGATTCGACTTGCAGGCGGTCAGCTGTCCCCTAGCTCTAGCTCGCATAAAATTCGGTACGAGCACAGCGGCCGCGATGGCCAGCAAGCTCAGGATCGCGATAAATCCTAGGAGCGTTAGGCCTCGTTGGTTCATTACGGACTTCTTTCCTTGGAATACATGGTCCACCATTCTCCCACAGCGAGGCCGCAAAGCCAAGACCAGGTTGTCGCCGGATAGACCTGCTCAAATGGCAACCCGAGTTCTACCAGCAGGTTCAACAACAGCCGGGACAGCACCGCGCTGTAGGTGAGCGAGTAGTTGCGGATCATCCAGCGACGATGACGGGGAAAGTTTCCATTTCGCGCGTTCTGATAGGCTTGAAACCCTGTAGTTACCCACAGCACAGAGAGGAGGAAAAAACTTAAACGGGAGGACCATCCTCCTTCGGCCATGGCCGACATGGGGAGTGCGGTGGCGGCGGCGATCGAAACGGCCGCTAAGTAGATTCGACCTAGATGGCGATGGATACCGAGGCGTCGAGTGACGGGCAAAAAAACGATCAAGCCGAGCAAGAGGGCCAGCCCGGCACTTCCCCCGTGGCACCTCACTAGGGTTAAATGGCGCGTATATTTTCCCTGAAAAACTGGGTCCAACCAGGCGGGGTCTCCAAAGATCGCCGCCCACCCAAGAACCGTGGCTTGAACCGCGAAAAAGGCCAACGCGAACCAGATCACCCGCATGGAGAGCTTATCGCGTGAACGGTATCTCATCGAAACGAGAGTTCGAAGTGCCCCTCTGGGCTCCCCCTTAATTCGTTCGCGAAGCGAAGCCATCCATCTCTTTCGACGGTCGAAGAACCAAAATAGGCCCGCCAAGTAAACAACCGGTGCCGCGGAACCCACTTAGCCCGCCTCACGCGGATCGCCGAAAGCGCCCAGCAACCGTACCCTCCTGGGTCACTCCGCCAATAGACCAAAATCCGTTCTGAACTCCCTGAGCCAAGGCTTCGAAAGTCTCCCCGAAAGCCAACTCAACATAGCGGTGACCGCTGTAACACAGAACCATCTCGAAGAAGAGGTGCTCGAACGGAGCCCCGGCGATCATCACCTCCAACTCGGTGGCGTGAGTGAAATCCACCTGAGCTTCTCGGCTAACCACGTGCTCCTGCGGAAAGAATACTTCCTTGTCCGGCCCTTCGATAGCGCGCCAGTCCCGAACCCTGCGCTGTACCGTACGGAGTTGACCGTCGTGGTACTTTTCCGGCTTCTTCCTCTTGAGCTCTTCGATTATTGTGGTGCTCTGTAAAGCACCCTTCTTGTCGCTTTTTAGCAGAGGAACAACAACAGTCTCCCAATCCTCTTCTAGGGGGTCCGGCCGTGTACGCCAATCCCTGGGCTTTCGTGATACTTGCGATGGCAACAATCCCATACGCCACTTCCTTCCTGCTTTAACCGATAGGCCAGCCTTGGCGGCCGCTAATTCCTGCGACAAACCTGCCTGGCGATGTTTCCGATAACGTCGGACCGAATGATCTGTAACCATTCAACATGGTCAGATACTAATGGGGAGGTCCCTCCGTGAGGGGCGAAGAGCCAGACTCAGATGGTCGGCACTTTTAGTTGTCGTTCGGTCGGCAGTAGTGATTGTCGCATGTCAAGCTTGCCTGCATGTCCTCGAAGAGTTGGCGAAAGTCTATCACCACGACCAGATTTCAAAAGACCAAAAGATGACCCCGACAGACCGGCTCAAACATCATAAACTCTACAGCCGCCCGGTTATGAACGACCTCAAGCTCTGGATTGAAGACCAACTCGATGGTAAGGTGGAACCGAATTCCGGCCTCGGTGGTGCGTTGAAGTACCTCAAGAAACATTGGAAAGCCTTGACCCTGTTCCTCAAAGACGGCAAGGCTCCGCCGGACAACAATATTTGCGAGCGTGCCATCAAGAAGGCCGTTCTGAACCGTAAGAACGCAATGTTCTCAAGCGAAGCGTTACGTCTCCGTCCGAACCCTTAACGGCGCCCAGGTAGGCGATCTCTTCATGAGCCTCATCCACACCTGCGAACTCAACGGCATCAATCCGTTCGACTACCTCAATACGCTCCAACAACAAGAGCCAGGGCCGCTGGAAAGTGACGCGGCAAACTGGATGCCCTGGAACTACTCGACGTCACCCGCGGCCTAAGACCCCGCATGAAATTGGGAATCGACGTACCGCCGCACGCTTGCCGAAAACTCACGTTCTGCAGAGTTTCAGCGTAGTTGGTTGTGGCCCCTCCGCCCGCGAGGATGCCACGCGCGCTTTCGGAAAGCTGAAGACGATCGCGGTGGGGTTCCACATATTGGAGGGAATTCTCGGAAGACTGCAGCTGCGCTTGCTGGAAGGCCTCACTTGATAACTGATATCTGATGCGGAATTGGTTAGAGTTTTGAATGGTGTTCATCGTGTTTTCTCCTGTTTGGTATAAGTCGACTTTATAGCGCTGGGCGACACACAGGACTTAACAGCAATCCACCACTTGTGTACAAAAAGTAAACAAATTACTCTTTGACCGACTCGGGAAGTTTCAGAAGAAAGTGTGCTCCTTTTTGGTGGGGGGTCGATTCGACCAAACCTTTCCAGCCACCTAAAATCTCGCTTCGCACAGAGATCTCGCCAGCGAGCACATCTCGTCCAAAACAGATATCGCCAGCTTAGTCTCGGGAAGCGGAATAAAGTCAGTTCGGATCGCCACGTCACTCACAACGCACGAATACTTACCGCCCCGCATAAGTTTGAGCAAGGAGTTTTTCACAACAAGGACGGCGCAGAATGCCTCTCAAGACTTCGCTGTCATCCCCATCTCTATCAGCACTTAGTGTGTTTGTTCTACGACTGGGCAAGATATCATCGATGAACCGCGCACCCAGCTTGCCAACAGTTAGCGGCCGCTGCGCGACGTTTCGGGTATTTACCCGTGACGATGCGTTCCGCCGCCGGGGATAACTGCACCATGTCCCCTTGAAGAACTTCTGCTTTGAGCAGTCTGTGCTAAAGCTGGGTCCCAGAAAAGATAGTTCATAGGAGAGATGGGCTGAGAATGAAGTTCTCGTTGAGCCATTCCTCGTTTCGCAATTCCGACTGCCTGTGAAGATGGGAGTGTCATTTTTTGTGTCCGTCCTTTTCTGATGAGCGGTACTTGATGGCGGTCTTGTTGACCTCGGAGCACTTGGGCCAAGCTAGAAGACCGCATCCCAGACGTCATGGGTTGCTTTGTCTAGGCTCTTCAACTTCTCAGATGCGCTTTTCTCAAAGATGAAGCGGCGCCCATCATCTAGAACCTCGACTCCGGATTTCGCTACTTCAACGACATCTTTCTTCACTTCTTGAACCGCGTGTTCCAACTTGCGATCCTGCTCTCTCACGAACTCTCCGATGGCTTCTCGGCTTTCATAGACTACAGCCCCGCCGTAAACAATGGCGCCTCCTGCAATCAAGAACGGATTTCCGGTCATGGCTCCGGCAAGCATGACTCCGCCCGCCGCGGTTTTCACTCCACCGACCACGGTTTTTTCAACGTTGCCTTCCTTGATACCGTGATATCCAGTGATGATACCGTCGGTCACCGCGGCCACGCCGGCTCCGTAGACGGCTGTGGGTATCGCGATGGCGGCTATCGCGGGGCTGGTGGTGAAAGCGGCGGTTGTCGCGGCGAGTCCGCTTATGCCACTAGAAGCGCCACCTACAATGTTTCCCACTCCGTCTGCGCGCTCCCCTTTCTTCAACTGCTGAATCCCTTTAGTCACC
>JBBKWP010000037.1:0-3693 GCA_037968995.1 Candidatus Xenobia bacterium | reverse complement strand
CCCCCGTACCCGCCCAGGCAGTGGTCGTGAAAAGAAGTGCCAACAAAAGGGCTTTTCGCAGATGCTTACGCATTTCTATAGAATTTATCAGATGGCGAATTTAACCTGCATAGTCCCATTCTGGACCTGTGGAACATCAAATTTTCGAGTTCCACAAAGTCATTTATCCGTCGCTCCTAGATGGATTTCGAGGTGAAAACTCGGTTCGTTGTCCTTGGGATTCTGGCCCTGGGTCTGTGGAACGGGGTCCGCCATCAGGACCATCTCCTGATCTGGGGCTGTGGCTTTCTCCTGGTCTGCCTCCTCTGGGGGGCGCTGCTCGTCGCGACCACGGTGAAGGCGGTGCGTCACATGAGTGCCAAGACACGTCATCCGAATCAGATCGAGAGTCTCACCGGCCAAGTCTGCCTGACCGGTTGGAGACTTCGTTTCCTACGGAAGGTTCCCACGGCCCGTCTTTCCTGGACGCTCAACGAACAGCCCGCCTCCTGGCAGCGACGAAAGGGTGTGATCAGTGAACGGGCGCATTTCCCTCGACGCCGTCTCGACCTTGCGATCACTCGAGAATTTGTCGCCCGGGACCCCTTTGGCTTCTTTGTCTGGAGTTGGGTCCAAGAGTGGCCGAACCGCTTGAGGGTGCTGCCCGAGGTTGATTCAACCCGTGCTCTTGCCCCTCCCATCGGAGTCGTCGCCGGCGCGGACCTATCCGATCCGTTTTCCGCCGAGACGGGAGACCGTCTCGACATGCGCCGCTATCGAAAAGGCGACCCGCTTCGTCTCATTCTTTGGCCGATCTATCAGCGCAGTGGATATGTCATGGTGCGGGCTCCTGAAAAAGCGGTTTCCCAGCATCAAAGAACTGGCCTATACATCCTCAACGGCCCTCAGGACGAACCTGCGGCGGCCTTGGGCCGAGTACTGCTCGAGAGAAACGCTCTGGGATCCGGTTGGCGATTCGGCGCCCAAGGTAGCGGATTACCCTGGTCGCATAACCTGGAAGAGAGTCTTGACGCCTTGGCCGCCGGCGGATGCCGCGATTGCCAAACCTACACTCTGCACAACTATCTAGAAGACCTGGCCCGTGATAGGTTCGGAAAATGCCTAGTGCTAGTGTCCCCCGACCCGGAAAATCGTAATCAGAAGTTGTCCGTACTGGCCCACGGGGAACGTCTTCCCAGAATCGGTATCGAGATCTGGGTGGTGGTCGAGCGTGGAGAGGTCGTTCATCGCAATAGCTTCCCGAGGATCGCCGGTGTGGAGATGAATCTGATCGAGCGCCAAGGCGACGCCTTCAAGTTGGTGACCTGGTGAGATGGCAGAAAGATGGAAAGTTGGTTGCACCTTCGGAGAGCGTCCCGAGTTGGTACCTCGCTGCCCTCTGGTCAGTAGCAACGGCGCTGGGGGCGTGGCTCTGGTTTCCCACCCCGACGGTCGCCCCTGTGGCAGTAGCCGCCTGCTGGGTCAGCACCGGACTCTTTCGAGTTTTCCCGCTGAGGAGATGTGCTTGGATAGGGGTTAGCGGTGGGCTCCTTCTCGGGCTCCTGGCTTGGCTTTTCCACTCGCTTCCCCAGTCCACCACCGCCATGGGCCTGGATCCCGGAACACGGATCCAGGCCCACGCTCTCTTGACAACCTGGCTGGGTGTGAGCGGGCTGTTGTTCTTTTTTCACGCCGTAAGCCGACGGTTCCCAGCGATACTCGGCTTGGAACTGATTCTTTTCTGCGCGCCCTGGGTCGCCCTCTTCTGGGAGCATCGCGAGGGCCACCTGGGACGACCCTGGGGAGTCTTGGAGCCGGCTTGGGCCTTAGGCTTTGGAACGGATAGGGTGCTGGCCGCCATGGGACTGGGCTTGGGCATTCTGTCCGTCTTCTTGATCGCCGCTCGACTGTCCGGCCGTCTGTCTCTTTCGCTCGTCGTCGGTGCCTGCGGCCTTTCTGTGGCCTGTTTTTTCCTGGTCCCTGAGCGGACGGTGATCGATTCACCAACTCCCGACCGAACCACCGCGGGGACCGCCCAACGAGACGAGCAACGTCAGGACCGACCAGTGGCAAGCGTCGTCTTCTCGCAAAATTATGAACCTGAGCAGGGCACCTACTACTTTCGCTCCTTGGATTCACCTTCGTCAGCCCGAATCTTCGGTGACGCCGAGTCCACGCGAACGCTGGAATATCGTGTCGCGGAGATGGCCACAAGGCCTCTTCGACTGTGCCTCGGGGAACCGGAAGAGGTCCGCCAACCTCAACTGCTCGATCCGGATCCTTTCACCCGAATCTACGACATTCGCTCCCAAGTCAGCACTCTTACCATCGAGGGTCTCCTGCGCCAAGACCTTTCCATCGATTCGCTCGAACCTAAAGGAGAAACAGGTCGGTTGGCCGCGGAGATCGTGCCCCCGAAGGAGCGACGCAACCCCTTGTTGGCGGCCCTCAGAATCAAATTCTGGTTGCAGCGAGAGCGTCGCCAAACCTATCAACAGACCGACCTCAAAGCGTTCTTGACGCAGGGGCAACCGGGGGATCAAGAGACCTTTGCTCGTGCCGCCCAGGCCTTGCTAAGTTCTCTGGGTATCTCCACCCGATTGGTGCACGGCTACGCGGTACGCTCCGACCAACGGGGCGAGGGCTCATCGCTTCTGATCACCGAAAAGCATCACCGCTGGTGGAATGAACTCTGGCTCGCTCGGGGCGGTTGGGTGGTGATCGACGTGATGCCCTTGGACGCCCCGTCCGACCAACGCCCCGGTCCCCACGACCTCGGCCTGCAGCGCCAACTAGGAGAATTGGCCCGTAAGGCTCGAGCGGACAGCCCTCACCTCTTGCCGGGCTTCGGCGCAGGGGCCCTCGGCATTCTCATCTTCTTGGGTGTGGTCTGCCTCGGAGGCTACGCGATCAAACTCTATCGTCTGTACCGAGGCAACCAAAAATCAGCCCAGACCGCAGCTTTTCACGGATACCGAATGATACTCGACCGCTTGGCCGAGGTAGGGGAACTCCGTGAACCGGGGGAAACGAGACGAGACTTTGCCCTCCGACTCAAAGACCGTCTACCAAGCCTGGAGAACCTCACATTGTTTCATTTAAAAGCGCATTTTGACCGAAGCGGTGCCGAGCACCAACCTCATTGGGATACCCACCTCGTGCAAGATGTCCTTAGAGAATTTCGAACCGCCTATCCCACCTACCAACGAGTACTCGGCTCCTTGCACCCTTTCAGTTGGATGAAGGTCCACTGATGGAGACCGAACCTCGCCATGTCTTAGAAATTTCTGAAGCCATTGCCCTTTTGGACCGATTGAGACAGCGAATGCGTCACGCGGTCGTGGGCCGCGACGACGTCATTGAACTTCTGTTGATCGCCTTGATCGCCGACGGCCACGTCTTGCTGGAAGACTATCCCGGATCCGGAAAAACGACCCTTGCGAAAGCTCTAGGCACCTCCATCGTGGACGACCTGCCGGACGACGAAATCGGCGACTTCTCGAGAGTTCAGTTCACCCCTGACCTCCTCCCGTCGGACATCACCGGAGCGAACGTCTTCGACCCCGACAGTAAAACCATCACCTTCCAACGCGGGCCCATCTTCGCCTATGTGGTGCTGGGTGATGAGATCAATCGCACCTCACCCAGGGTGCAGGCCGCCACCTTGGAAGCCATGGCGGAAAAACAGATCACGGTCGACGGAACGTCCCACAA
>JBBKWP010000036.1:0-54177 GCA_037968995.1 Candidatus Xenobia bacterium | reverse complement strand
GCATCAGGGCGGGACGCTCTAAGATTTTCTGGGTTAAGCTCTTGTTAGAGGAGTCATACGTTGAAAACATCTCCAGGCGTCGGCGGGCATGCGAGAACGGAATGCCCGGCAGAAGCTGTAGGTAGTAGTCGATGATGTGAGGATGGATCGGCTCTGAGGTGACGAAAATAACCCGAGTTTTAGGCAGTGAGAGCAGGATGAGTAGAAACAGTAGGCGCTCCTCGTAGTGGGGGGCACCTTTAAGTTTGGTGAGTTCTTCCTTGTCCAAGCTCATGGACGGCACCACCAGCACGGTCTGTTCCACGTGCCCTTCGGCTTGCAGATTGTGCCACAGTTCCGGCAGTTGAGCGTAAAGCTCTTGGAAGCGCTCTTCTTCCTCGGGCGAGCCCGCCGGAGGGGTGAAAAGTTCCGCCCAAGTGGGGGAATCTCCGTCGGCGACCCAAGGACGAACTGGGGAGGCCGTCGAGGCCTTCTGCCCGTCCGGCTTGTCCGCTAGTTTGGTGCCGCCGCTGTCGAGATTCGTTACGCTGATGTTGTTCCTAGGACGCTCCACTCGATACCCTCCAAAAAAGGTTCAGTTCCCGGAAAAGTTCCCGGAACCTGCCGTCTCTTCGATCGAGGAAGGGAGTTCTAGTTCGCCCATTCCGCCGATCTCGTAAATAGTGATAGAGCGATCATAGCCCTTCATTTTGACCCTCAACTTGCCATCGATTCTAGCCTCTTTGCCCAAGCACCGAATGGTGCTCTCGGAGGCTAGGATCTGGCCGCCAAGGGTGAAGGATTCTATTCGGGCCGTGAGATTGACGGGGCTGCCCACTACGCTATATTTCATTCTTTTCTCCGAGCCTATGTTGCCGACCACTACCTCGCCGGTGTTGAGGCCCACTCCGATGGCGAGGGCGGGCAAACCCTCTTGATGCAGGGTGCGATTGACGCACTTCATAGCGATCTGCATCTCCAGCGCGCAACAGGCTGCGCGTCGAGCGTGGTCTTCCTGTTCGAGGGGAGCGCCAAAAATGATGAGCAGGGCGTCCCCGATTATCTCATCGATTGTTCCGCCCCATTTGAGAACGACTTCGACCATATAATGCAGATAGTGGTTGAGAATGGTCACGACCGTTTCGGGGGCCAGGCGATCCGACATCGGAGTGAAGCCCCTCAAGTCTGCCATCAGGATGGAGACTTCTCGCCGTTCGCCCCCGAGATGAAGCTCTTCGGGAGCCGCCAGGACGTGCTTTGCGACCTCGTCAGTGACGTACCGTCCCAAAACCCGACGGACGAACGCGTTCCTCTCCTTGAGTTCATTCTGGCTCTGTAGCAAAAGGGACTGGGTTTGCAAGGTGTCTTTCAAGAGAAGTTCTGTCTCGGCGATTCTCGCTAGGATCTCAAGATTGTCCATTTGGACCTGACTGACTTCCGCGCGCGCTTGAAAGTCTAAGACGCAGAGCGTGCCCACTCGCTGGCCTTCGATGCTGAGGGGATGGCCTAGATAGAATTTCACGTAAGGCGGGCCTAGAACATAGGGACTGTCGTGGAACAGCGGGTGTTTTTGGGCGTCCAGGATCAGGGTCGGCTCGGCTCGGCGGATGGCGAAGTCACAAAAAGATCGGTCGCGAGAGGTTTCTTTCAGTTCGCCCATGCCGCAGGCGGCCTTAAACCACTGTCGGTCTCGGTCGAGCATTGAGATGTAGGCCGCGGGAGCCTTCAAGAGTTCTTGGGCTAATCGACACAAGCGGTCGTAACGCTCTTCGCTGGGTGTGTCGAGAATTTCAAGAGAAGTCAGGGTCTCGACTCTCGCATCTTCTTCGGCGGACAAAGTCGCATTCTCAGCCATCCTTCAAGGTTTGTTGTCCCGCCTGGAAATCCTCGGATTATAATGAGAGCTTCCCCGCCAACGGCAGGGAAGCTCTCAGAGGGAGTCTTGGGACGAGGCCTCTATTCGAAGAACGTTTGGCTTCGCTGGGCCTTGTCTTTGAGAATGTTGGCTGGTGCGAACCTGTTTCCGTGCTCGTTCGCCAATCGGGTCAAAGTCTCCACCGACGCGGCGGCGCCGAGGCGGTCGAGATAGAGAAACGGGCCACCCAGGAAGGGGGGGAAGCCAAGTCCGAAGACGGCGCCAATGTCACCATCGCGCGGCGTCCGCAGAATGTCTTCTTGTAGGCACAGCGCGCACTCGTTCAAGAAAGCGAAAACACAACGCTCGCTGATCTCTTCGTCGCTAAGGGTTCGGCGCTCGGTCTCCGGAAGAGCCTTGTAAACGGAGCGGTCTGGGCTTTTGCTTTTCCCATTATAGCGATAAAATCCCAGGCCGCTCGATTTCCCCTGGCGACCTTCCAAAACCGCCTCCCAGCCCGGCGGAGCCTCGAAACGATCAGGAAAGGCTTCGGTCATGATCTTCATAACCTTGGTCACCACACCGATACCGACCTCATCCATCAGTTTCATCGGTCCCACGGGAAAGCCGAAGCCTTCCAGGGCTCGGTCGATGTGCTCGATGGTGGCTCCGTCGTAAAGGCAGCGAACGGCTTCATTGCAAAGCGCGGCCAATATTCTGGAGGTGTAGAAGCCGGCTCCGTCACGCACTACGATGGCGTGCTTCTTCATGGTTTTCGCCAGTTTTACGGTGGTGGCGGTGACCCAGTCAGCCGTTCCTTCGTGAGTGATCACTTCAACGAGTTGCATTTTCTCCACGGGGGAGAAGAAGTGCATTCCGATCACGTTCTCCGGTCGCTTGGCCCCGGCCGCGATGGCGGCGATGGGGAGCGAACTGGTGTTGCTGGCGAAGATCGTCTCGTCACCGAAGTTCGCCTCAACCTCTTTGAGGACGCGATGCTTGAGATCGATATCTTCAAAGACTGCCTCGATGACGATCTGAGCGTTGGAGAAGCCAGAGTAGTCCGTGGTGGCCGTGACTCGGCCCAATCGAACGGTTCGCTCGAAATCACGGTAATGTTTTCGCTGAACCTTCTTTTGTAGGTACCGGTCCAGATATTTGAACATACCCCCCAGTGTCTCTTCGGAGATGTCTTTGACACGGACACGGAGGCCCACGTCCGTCAACACCGTGGTGATTCCGGATCCCATCAATCCCCCGCCGATAACCGCTGCGCTTTCGATCGTTTTGGCCTTGGCTTTGGAGCCTTTCTCGAGACCGCTGTCGCCTTTGAGTTCGGTGGTCGTCTGGAAAAGATGGATCAACGATTTGGACTCTGGACTGACGGCGGCCAAACCGAAGAGTCGCGCCTCTTCGGCCAAGCCTTCGGGAAGTTCGGTCCGCAGGGCGGTCCGAACGGCCTCTAAGGCATGGAATGGAGCCGGGTAAAGGCCGCCTGTCTTTTCGCGAAGGTCTGCTTTGGCTTTGGTGTAGATCGCGCTGCGAACTCCATAGGTTTCCGCGAAACGAGTGGTGAGAGCTTTCTGGCGGCCCTCTTGCTTATCCCAAGCCATTCCGGCTCCGTTGGCTAACTCCAGAGCGGCCTGATGAGCCCGCTCTTTAAGAATCTGTACGGGAACCAGTTCGTCGGCGAGACCCATTTTGTAGGCTCGACGTGGGCGAACTTTCTTGCCGGTGAGGATCAGTTCGAGGGATTCCGTGAAGCCGACCAGACGCGGTAGGCGCTGGGTTCCCCCGGCCCCCGGGATCAGGCCGAGTTGGACCTCAGGAAGTCCCAGTTGGGTGGCGGGCTGGTCGGTGATGAGTCGGTAAGAGCAGGCTAAAGCCAATTCCAGTCCGCCCCCCAAGCAGACGCCGTCGATGGCGCATACGGTCGGAATACGGAGATCCTCGAGTTGGCTGAAGACGCTCTGCGCTTGGGCGCTCATTTCGGCACCCTCCACCGGGTCGGTAATCGTAGCGAGAGTTGAGATGTCCGCTCCGGCCACGAAGCTTCCCGTCTTTCCGGACTCCACCACCAGGGCTTTGATTTCGGACTGGAATTCGATGGCCCTTAGCTGTCTTTGAATTTCTTCAAATACGGCCGGTGACAGTACGTTGAGTCGGCTTCCCGGAACGTCCAGAATAAGGTGTGCGACACCGTCTTCGGAGACGTTTAACTGTGTGGCGCTCAATTTTTCTTTAGTTTTTGCCATGTCTAGATCCTTTCCAGTAAAAGGGCAGTGCCCATTCCGCCGGCCGCGCACAAGGCTAAAAGCGCTCGGTCGGCCTTGCGTCGATGGAGTTCTCGAGCCATTCCGATCACCATTCGGGCCCCAGTGGCTCCAAAGGGATGGCCTAAGGCGATAGACCCACCATTCACGTTAAGACGTTCCCGGTCAACTTTGCCGACGATTTCGTCTTGCCCGAGATAGTCACGGGCGAAATCTTCGGATTCCAATGATTTGATCACGGCCAATACTTGGGCCGCGAACGCTTCATGAATGTCGAGGAGATCGATGTCGTCCAAAGTGATGCCCGCCTCTTCAAGGATCTGTGGTACACACAGCGCTGGTCCGAGAAGGAGTTGGTCATCAGGGTCGAGAGCCGTTGTGCACCAGTGGGTGACGGCGGCCAGCGGAGTCAGACCCAGTTCTTTGGCTTTGCTTTCCCGCATCATCAGAACTACGGCGGCACCGTCGGTCAGACCGCTGGAATTTCCGGCACTCAGGGTTCCGTAAGTCTTGTCGAAAACGGGCTTCAGTTCGGCCAATTTCTCCAGGGTGGTATCGCCGCGAACGAACGAGTCCTCCGATACCGGTTGGTATCTGGGCGAGGGGTAAACGGTGACGACTTCCTCTTTGGTTTTACCGCTCTCTCTGGCCTGCGCGGCATTGTGGTGAGAGGCTAGAGCCAGTTCGTCTTGCTCGGCTCGCGAGATATTATTGATTCGGGCCATAATCTCGGCGTGCTGCCCCATGGTCTTGCCTGTGGAGGACTCCGCGATAGCCGGAGGGGAAGGAAGCAGGGACTCTAGATTGATACCGGCCAAAGCTTTCATCCGGGCTGGGAAGGATTTGGCCTTGCTCAAAGCCATCAGGGCGTCGATGACGACTTTGCTGTAAGGGACAGGAACGTTGGACATGGACTCGGCTCCGCCGGCGATCACGGTGTCGTACTCGCCGCGCAGAATCCCCTCAGCGGCGCTGATCACGGCTTGGGCGCTCGAAGCGCAAGCTCGGCCGAGAGTGAATCCTGGAATCTTTTTCGGAAGATCGGTCGCCAAAACGGTTTCGCGCGCGAGGTTGGGCGCGTGCACGGACGGCAGGACCGTGCCCATGATGACCTCGTCGATGACCTCGGGATCGAGACCGACCCTCGCCATCAGTTCAGAGGTGACGATTCGACTCAGGTCGAGAGCTGTCAACTCCTGGAAATCAGTGTAGGCGCGCACAAACGGTGTGCGCACACCGTCAACGATAACGACGCGGTCGCTACCTGACGGTTTTTTAGCTTTGCTGGTTTTACTCGCTGTCTTACGAGGTTTTTTTTCGCTAGCCTTACTCAAAGTGGGAATCCCCTTCCGGGCGAAGCTCTTGGGCCACGCCTATGCGAAGCTGTTTGGTGCACAGCCTACTGCGCTAGTTTTTTCCCACACTTAGGAGGTAACAAACGTCAATCGTGGCGAACTTGCCCGATAAGGCACATTTCTCACCCACCTGTTGAGGATATGGACAGAGGGTGCCCCCGCGAACAACGTTCGCGGAAACGCTGACGCTCAGTGGCCGACATGGCCTGAGGACAGGAAAGCTAGGTTGTTTCATTTTTGCTTTTTGAATTTCTTTATGTAGATTCCGCCAAGTCTCGCGAGGGAAAGAACTTGAGTCCCAAAAAACTCTTGGCCTCCGTCGAGAATCTTGACAGCGGTAAAAATCGTGGGGGAGAGATCGTCTACTCCTACCGCAACGCAGACACCTGTGTCGACGCGAGGTTCGTGGCTTACGACCCGGAACACGACGACGAAGTCGGGCTGGCTTTCGAGATGGAGTTGCCTCGCCCAACCTTTTTTGCTTACGAGGCGCTGCCCGCCGCGCTGTGCGTTGCCAGAGAGAAACGCTTGGCTGTGGAAATTTTAACAGATGTTGGTTCCGTTTATTACGAGAATCCGAGCTTTGAAGAGGTTCTCGCGGAATGGCGTGCGGCGAACGGTCGGGCCGTGACGAAGAATGGCAAACCACTCCAACAGGGCTCGGCTCCTAACTTAGAGTCGATGTGGGAGTTCTCCATCGTGCGGCAAGATCTTGCGCGACGCTACGGACGACAGAGGGTAGAAGTGCCCGAGTTGTACACCGTAGTGCACAAGAAAACGAAACAGGTTGGTCGCATGGTCGACTGGGAGGGTCTAGACAAGGTGGCCCTAGGAGAAAGCGACTGGATCCGGTTGGTAAATCCCCCCAAGCCTCTAGTTGACGGCGCGATCTATCTCGCCGAGGAGTTGACCTTCGCCTGTAAACCACTTGTTCGGACGGTGCCGCAACCGGTGTTCCATTACCTTTGCGACAAGTCGAAGATAGCGACGGAACTGGTCGAACGGATCGGCGCTCTCAAGAAGATGACCATGCGATCCTTTGAGTGCCTCAAATTTGAGCAGATCTTTGACGAAGAAGGCATCCCCGCCAAAGTTTAGCGGGGATGACAGTCTTTTTTAGAGTGTCTGAAACCATTGAGGGTCTAGGTCGGGAACGAGGCAGTTCTCGAGTTCCAAGCTTCGCAGGCGCGCCTCGTCAATGGATTGTCCGCTTTTGAGGCGTTGAAAATCTTCGCAGAGAGCGTAAAAGCCTCGAAGATTTAGGCAGAACTGGTCCTTCATGCGGTCCACGAAGTGTCCGTTCGAGATGACGAACGGAAGGTCGCTGGAAGTGGCCACCATGAGTTGTCGGGCGGCCTGGGCCAAACAACGGCGTTGAAGTCCCGAGTCGCTGCCTTGGCGACAGAGTTCTCCTAGTTGGTGCGCGGCTTCATGTCCATGGCGATACATCCACGACGTCGCGCCGTACATCCATTTTTCGAAAGTGCCCTCGTGGCCCCAACTTGAGACGTTGCAGTACATGTCTTGTCCGGTGGGGTTGGCCGCCAAGTAGGCTGTCGGGGTGGTGAGTTCGGTTCGATTCTGATCGTAATGAAGCTTTTTGAATAGATAGTAGAGGAAACGGGGTCCTTCGTACCAGTGGTGTCCAAAAAGTTCGGCGTCGTAGGGAGCGACAATGAGTGGCTTTTTCCACATCGCTTTGTGAAGGAACTCGAAACGTGCGTTGCGACACTCCAGGAAGTGCCCAGCCTGTTGGGCTGCTTTGTTGTCGGCCCAGTCGGGATTGTATGGCTGCTTGTGACCGCCGCGCCGGTCAGTGATGCGGTTGTATTTAAAAGGTCCGCCACGAATATGAAACTCTAGGTAGTCCGGATCGCCGGGATACCCTTCATCTCCTGACCAGACTTGTTTGCCGGTTTCAGGGTCTCTGGGAAAGATTGCGAGTCGGGACCCCTTCGCGTACACAGGAGCGTTCTCCGCAAACTCGGCGGGAGCATCGCCTCGAGTCACGCAGTGAGTTTCCCCGAAGGTGTAGCGAAAGCCGGCCTCTTCTAGGAAGGGCTCAATCCCTGGAGTATAAGAGCATTCCGGCAGCCAAACGCCGCCCGAGGCTCTTCCGAAAATCTCTTTGTGGGAATGGGCTGCCGCTAGACAGTGTCCGCGAATCGCAGCGGGTTCCGAACTCCAAAGCGGTAGCATCGGGTGACTGCCGACGCATGTACAGATCTCCAGATGGCCCAATTCTTGAATTCGAGCGAAAGCTGAAGCCAGGTCGCCTCCGTAGCCGAGAAAGAGTTCGCGGCAGCGTCGGTATCTGCGCAGGTGCATCAGAGCCGCGGCTTGATAATGCGGCTCTTCCCGGCGCGTTCGTTCGACTTCTAGACGGGCCAATTTTATCAAGCGCTCTTGAAAACTAAGCACGTCCGAGGCATGCCGTTGACTTTGCATCATAGCCGCCAAAGGAGGCGAGATGTCCATTGAAATCTTGAAGTCGACGCCCTCGGAGATCAGAGTCTCGAAGAGGTCGAGCAACGGTAGATAGGTGTCGCAAACGGCTTCCGGATACCACTCTTGAGGGTAGCCGATGGGCCGCCAAGCATCATCTTTGCCAAAATTCACAGGGTCCGCGATGTAAGGAAGATGGGCGTGGAGATGGAGCAAAAGGTAGCCGAAGGAAGATCGATGGGTATCGGTAGGGCCTTCTAGGGGGCGTACGGAGGGGTGTTCGCTCGGCTGAGTTTCTCGCTTGTGCTCGACTTTATTGTGTCCGGCATGAAGGCGTCCGAGTTGGCAAGGGTTTGACCACTCTGTGAGCGGCCTTTCTTGGTCTCCATCGACGACGGCGAGAAGGCGGGTATGATAGATGTGATCGGGAGCCAAGTCTAAGTAGTAATCATCGGTGGATCCGACATCGACGGGGCGCGTTAGTTCGCGAACAGTTCTCACGTCCGAGCCGGAACGGATGCCTACCAAAAGGTAACATCGGATCCGATCTTGGATGTCGCCAAATTCAACATTGAGAGCCTTCCAGACTTCTTGGCCGATATGCCAATAGGTAAAGGCTCGGCTCTCCGTGACCGGCATGAGTCGGGAACGAGTAGCTCGTGAAGGGAGGGTGACAGAACAAGACGTCCAGGCCGCCGGCTTCTTTTTGCTCTTCAGGCTCGCTAGGCTGACGTGGTAGCTCCCTTCTTCGAGTTTTGAAAACAGCCAGTTGCCTTGAGACCCGGAGGTCGTCTGCTGTTGTACGACGTCTTGGCCTCGGTAAAGCGTAATCTGATGAGGTTCATCTTTTAGATTTGCCCACTCTGCCCGTAATTGAAGAGTATCCGTCTCGATGATTTCTCTGTAGAGATGCACTTGAGGATGGGGCGCGCTGACAGAAAAGGATTCGTTGGCCAAGATTTGCAGAGGTCGTCGGTGCGACTGCTTAGCGAGAAACAGACTTTTGAGAATCTTTTTCTCGATGGCGGAGGTCACGACAGCCAGTTCGATCTCCTCGACTTTTCCTTCCAGGACCACGTGATCGCGATTAGGGACGGGAATCCATTCATTGGAAAGTTTCCCTGCGCGGTTCCAAAGCACCCGCAAAGCGACCTCAGCGTCCTGTTCCCAATCGCACCGATGGACGTGTTCGACTTCCATCTTCACCGACTCCCAGTCGACTCCAGTCCAAACGATCAGGTGCGATGCTGGGGAATCTTGGTTCCACGAGACCGACGGGGTAGCGTAAAGTGGGCTTCTCAGTTCGACTTCAGGGCGAAAATAGCGGCCGATGTCCAGTCGATAATCACCGGGGGCGAGGTGAATCTCTTTTTGCGAAAGATGCTCAACTCGGTGCTCCGCCACGATCTCGTCGCCTTGATAGAGCCTCAGCAGCATCTCCTCATCGACGGGATTATAGTGGTCCTGTAGGCCCTTGCCCCAGCGGGCGACAATCCGATCAGAGGCGGCTTCAATGGAAAGGAGGGGCGAGGGTCCGGTGGGAGATGAGGTGGAGGTGGGTTTGGAGCTCATGTTAGTGGGCTTTCGAATCCTCATAGGGAATTCCTCGAGCCCACTAGAATCCAGAGGGAGATGTTCGTGCTCAAAAAGGTTCTGGTTTTTCTCGTTTTGGCGGTGATCGGAAGCGCTTTAGTGGGTTGGCTGCCCCCCGATCGAGCTCGGCGTTTCGTTCAGGGAATGATCGCGCTTTTCGTCATTGGCTTCGTGTGGCGGGTGAGCGCTTGGCTTCTATCGGGTTCATAAGGTGTGTCGAGCCAAGGCCATTAACAATGTCGGTTGTTTTCCGACTGCTGTGCTGGTGGGAATTGTGCTTTTGGGGCAGGACTCGGACAGCGAACGAAAAAGAAAGTATTGAAAAAAATTCTCCCAAGGTTTAGGGGGCTCGCGCCTCGGGTACTTTGAGAGACCGGATGATGAAATCATGTTAAAGATGATAGAGGGCCCCACGTTGCCTTTATACGCTAGATACGTTTTGGCTTCTGTGATGGTGATCTGGGTCTCCCTGGCCGGAGGGAGTTGGCTTGGTCGTACGCTGATCGCGTCTGAAGTGTTCGGCGAGAAGGATGCCCAAGTCGAGTTTCGCAGTATGCCGGAGCCCCGGGCCAGGCCCTGGGTCAAAGTTGATCCCGAACTCGAGAAAGAGCTAGAGGCTTTGAGAGAGGCGGCCGGTCCGTCTTATCTGGAGAAACTTTCGCAAGGCGCTGAGCAGAAGTCTTCCTTGAAGATTAGCGAGCCTAAGGTCGTAGCCACGCCGGCTGTCGGAGAGATCGTCCCGCCCGCTGGGAAAGTGATGCTTCAGTTCGGATCGTTTGCCGACCCGGCCAATGCCGATAAGTTACGAGAACAGCTCAAGGCGCAAGGACAGGAGTCCTCCATTGAGAAGGTCGACTCCAAGGCCGGACTCCTCTACAGAGTCAAGGGGCCGTCGTTCGACAATGCTGAAGAGGCGGAGCGAGTCGCTCGCAACCTGAGGATGCAAAGCTTCCAGGTTATCGTGGTCGGAGGATAAGCGTCGTGTCAAGGGGTTCGCAGTCCATCGCGACCTCGCGTTCCATCAAGGTTTTGGTCGTCGACGATGACCCGGTCTTATTGCGAATGATTCAAACGTTCCTAGGCTCTTCCGACGACCCTTACGAAGTGCTGTTGGCCAATTCCGGCCAAGAGGCGTTGGATCTGGCCCGGACAGAGATTCCTGACCTCGTTCTTTTGGACCTCATGATGCCTGGAATGGACGGCATCGAGGTTTGTGTCAAATTGCGAGAGAGTCGTTCTACTTACCTGATCCCGGTTATTATGTTGACCGCGTCCGCCTTACATGATCACCGGTTGGAGGCTTTGCGCACCGGGGTGGATGACTATCTGTCGAAGCCGTTCGACCCCGAGGAGCTCGAAGTCCGCATTCAGAGCCTGATTCGCAGAATTCGATTGTCCAGGGCATCGAATCCGTTGACAGGTCTGCCCGGAAATTTGGCCATCGAGCACGAACTTAATCAACGTTTGGCCCGAGAAGAAAGAATTGCTTGTTGTTACATCGACATTGACAACTTCAAGGCGTTCAACGATCACTACGGATTCGAGCGAGGCGATGAATGCATTCGCCTGGTGTCAGACGTACTCATCGAAGCGGTCGAACAAAGCGGAAATCCTCAAGATTTTCTCGGGCACATCGGTGGTGATGATTTTATTGTTGTCACGGATAATGAGAATGTCGAGACTTTGCTGGACTTCGTCATCGAGAGATTTGACAATCGCGTGAAGCTTCTCTATTCCGAAAAAGACCGGGAGCGAGGCTGGATAGAGGTGCTCAACCGACAAAAGGAGTCGACCCGTTATCCCATCACGACTCTGTCGATAGGGGTTTCAACGAATGAAAAACGTGAAATCTCCAACGCCTTAGAAGTGTCCGAGATCGCCACAGAGTTGAAGAAGGCTGCCAAAGCGGTCGGTCCGGGGCGCAGTAACTACATCATCGATAGACGGAGCGCTTAGGGCGTGTCATCGATCAGCTCTCCTTCGGTACTCGAAGTGCCAATTGATGACACGCCCTAACTTGGTTGCGCTGTCGCTCGACTCTCATCGGGGACTTGAGCCTCTGCTTCCGGGTGGCACTGTTGCTCTTGGGTTCTTTGACGGCTGTCACCTCGGGCACCAGAAAATTTTGTCACTTTGTCGCGAGCGGGGCGGTGAAAATTCCGCCATTCTGACCTTCCCGGAGCATCCGGGGGCGGTCATCCCCGGTCGCCAAGCCCCGGATCTTATCACCACTACGCAAGAACGCATCGAACTACTAGCTCAGTATGGGCGTTTCGTGTTTCTCAAAACTTTTGACAGAGACTTTTCGGCCTGGAGTGCCGAACGCTTCGTCAGTGAACTCCTCGTAAATCAGCTTGCAGTGGGGGACGTCGTGGTGGGTCACGACTACCGTTTTGGCCACAGGGCAGTCGGCGATGTGGACCGGTTAACCGCTCTCGGAGCTTCGCTTGGGTTTTCTGTGGTTGTCGTCCCACCTGTGGTTTCGGCCCATAGCGAACCGCTCATCATCTCTTCGACAAAAGTGCGGCAGGCCATCGCCGAGGGCGAACTGCGCCTCGCCGCCCAATTGCTAGGACGTCCTTACAGCTTAAACTCACGTGTCGTGAAGGGGCTTCAACGCGGGCGCACCATCGATTTTCCCACGGCGAACATGAGTTTTCCCATAGGCAAGATTCAGCCTCCTCATGGTGTCATGGCTGTACGGGCTCTGCTTTCGGACGGACGTACCCAGTTGGGAGTGGCGAACTTCGGTTTGCGCCCGACAGTCGAAGAGAAAGCCGTCCGTCCGCTGCTGGAAGTCCATCTTTTCGACTTCAACGAGGATCTCTACGGTCAAGATATGGTTGTGGAGTTGGTCTCATTCCTTAGGGAGGAACAGAAATTTGAATCCTTCTCGGAACTCAAGAGTCAGATCGTGCGCGATGCGGAGCAGGCGCGAATCGTTCTCGGAACCTAGCTCCCAGTGGGTTAGGCCGTCTTGTGAGACCGAAGATGCTGGACTCGGATACTAACCGCATGATTGAAAAACCTGGTTCGGTGGTATGTTCGATATCATGGCAACGACTCTTCTTCAAACACCACTGACAGGGCTCCACATCGCCCTTGGCGCTCGAATGACCGATTTCGCGGGATGGAACATGCCGATGCAGTACGTCGGGGTGATCGAGGAGCACGAGGCGGTTCGTAACTACGCTGGGCTGTTCGATTTAACCCATATGGCGGAGATCGAGGTGACCGGGCCCGAGCATGCGGACTTCGTTCAGCGGATGGTAACCAATGACTGTTCACGCCTTCAGGTTGGTCAAGCTCTCTACAGCTGTTTGTGCGGTCACGACGCCGGAATTCTCGACGATCTTTTGATCTACCGTTGGGCTGATTCTCATTGGATCGTCGCCAACGCCTCTAACCGCGCGAAGGTTTGGAGTTGGCTCGTCGAACACTCCCAGAAGTTTGAAGTACAACTGGAAGACCTGACAGAAAAGACCGCCTTGATTGCCATTCAGGGTCCCAAGTCGGAAGAAGTCCTTGCCCCGTTGGTCACGGGGGTGGATTTGACTCGTCTGGACTTTTATCATGCGGCCGTCGGGCAGGTCAGGGGTCGAGAGGCTGTCATCTCTCGAACCGGGTACACCGGAGAAGACGGGTTCGAGCTTTATGTCGACTACGCGGTCGCAGCAGAGATTTGGAGTCTTTTGCTGGAGGCCGATATCAACGTTCGCCCGGTAGGATTGGCCGCCCGTGACACCCTGCGTCTGGAGTCGGGGTTCGCGCTCTACGGCAATGAACTCAACGAGCATCGTACGCCGTACGATGTCTCTCTTGGATGGATTTCCAAGCCAGAGACCGATCCGGCACCACTTGTCGCCGAGGCTCTTCGAGTGGCCAAGGCCAAGGCGGTCACGTGTCTTGTCGGTCTTGAGATGTCAGGTAGGAACGTGCCGAGAGCTGGCTATCCTATCCATTTTCAGGGGGCACCGATCGGGGAGGTCACCAGCGGTACCTTCTCACCTACCCTCAAAAAAGGTGTGGCTCTCGGGATCGTGGAAAAATCGGCGCGCGCCGCGGGAACCGAAGTGGAAGTGCTGGTACGAGGCAAGGCTCAATCTGCCCAAGTCGTATCACTTCCGTTTGTGCGCGGCAGCGTAAAAAGGCATTCGTAGAAAGGTAGTTTCATGATTTTAGCAGAGTTGAAATACAGCGAGGACCACGAGTGGGTCAAGATCGATGGAGAGCGGGTCACCGTGGGCATCACGCATCACGCCCAGGATCAGTTGGGCGATATCGTGTTTGTGGAGTTGCCGGAAGTCGGTCGTGAACTAGCCAAGGGCGATGCCTTCGGAGTGGTTGAATCAGTAAAAACTGTCTCGGACCTCTACGCTCCCGTTTCGGGCAAGGTCGTCGAGGTGAATCCGGTACTTCTGGAAAGCGCTTCGGAATTCGAGCCCGAAACGATCAATCGGTCGCCCTACGACGACGGATGGATGATCGTCATAGAGTCTAGCGCACCGTCGGAGTTCACCGAACTCCTCGACTCTCAAGGCTACGAGAAGTTCGTAGCGGAAGATGGATAACTTTTACCGTTACCTTTAAATGAGTTAAGACTTTAACAACTTGTCGGGGGGCGACGAACACAAAGAAAGGGACTCATCGTGAGCCAAGACGCCATCGCCCTTAAGGCACGAGATACGGACCTGTGGAAGCAGGCCGCCGACCTGCTGCGACATAAGGAAGCCAACCTAGCCAGTCGAGTCTCTGACCGATGTTTCGATGAGCTTGAGAGCTACCGCCGCAAGCAGATGCCGAAGGATGAGTCGTTGGGCACGGTCTCCCGATTGCTAGACCATATCATCGGTCGTCTTGAACGCAGCGCCACTCCCACTCTGTCTGTGCCCAGGTCAGCTCAGGAGTTGCACGACGAATTGGTTCTGCTTGAGCAGGGCATTGCGGCTCGGCGGGTTCAGATGGCGATCGACTTCGAAGATCTTTTGCGCGGGATGCACATCATGCGCCAAGAGCTTTGGGACATCCTCAGGGTGAACTTGGCCCAGCGACACCAGTCTAATCCCGTTTTTTGGGAACTCGAGCGCGTAATTAACGACGTTTTTGACCAGTTTTTCATTGGCCTTGCAAGCTCCTATTTGAGTTCGCAAAGAGAACAGATTGCCCATCAGCAATCTTCCCTGGCGAAGTGGGAAACCGTAGTACGATCGGCCTCACATATCCGGCTCAAGATACCGTGTCGTGAGGAATTCGCGTCAACGGTGAGAATGCAAGCTGAAGCTATTGCCCGTAGGGTGCTTTTCAGCGACGAGGAGATCTACGACATCATCACCGCTGTGGGCGAGGTATGTGATAATGCCATCGAGCACGGGCGCACAGACCTCGGGATCGAAGTGGACTACCTGATGACGGCTTCAGAGTTTCGGGTGGAGGTGAAGGACTTCGGTTGCGGATTTGACCCGTCCGGCAGAGGTGAGGAGCCGCCGGATGTCTTCGCTGAGAGTGGGCGTGGCATCTTTCTGATGAAAAACCTGATGGACACGATCGAGATTCAATCCGAGCTCGGCCGCGGGACCAAAATCGTCATGGCGAAATCCCGCCACTCTTAGTACTAAGTGGGCTGAACCTTACGCCCCAGCCCACTAAGGGTCGACTTGGTTCGTTCTGAAATCTTTGTCGTCTGGGATGAGTGGAATCTCCGCCCGGAGTCGACACCCCTTGCCCATGCGACCCAAGATTTCAACTTTGCCTCCCAACAGTTCCAAACGTTCCATGATGCCCGAAAGACCCAAGGTTCTCCCTGATGGCTGCTGGTTGGAGGAGAACCCCCGCCCGTTGTCTTGAATCTGAAGATCGAGTCGGTTCTGTGCGGAGTGTGTCAGGCTCACTTTCACGTGGGTCGCTCGCGCATGACGACAGACGTTGGTCACGGCCTCCTGACAGATTCGGTACAAGTGGAGATGGAGGTCTAGGTCGCCGGGAACAGGGGAGGGCGCTTCAAAATCAAAATCAAAGCCTGAGCGACGTCCAGCATCCTTGAGGAGCGACTCTAAGGCGGCGGCGAGGCCGAGATCATCAAGAATCGGAGGGCGAAGTTGAGTCGATAGCCGGCGAACCGTTGTCAGGGTGGAGGTCAGCATATCGCAGACTCCCTCAAGCTTTGCATAGGCGGGGGAGGGTAGTTCACTCATGTTTCCCAGAGCGTCGACTTCAAGGCGCAAGGCGGTCAGCATCCCCCCTAGTTCGTCGTGCAGTTCCCTGGAGATTCGGCGGCGTTCCTGCTCCTGAGCTTGGTCAAGGCGAGACACGAGAGAGCTGATACGGATTTGAGAAGCCTGCAATTCTTCCTCGGCTTGTTTTCGCAAGGAGATGTCCGTGGCGTATATGAGAATTTCGACATCTGGCCCCCTCAAGACAGGAGCCGCGTTGAAGCTGTACCAAATCGTTTCCTTGGTTCGTTCGTCAAAGATAGGGAGTTCGCCGGTCAAGCTCGTCTTCTGGTGAACCACCAGGTCGCGAAAATGCTTGGCCGTAATACGCGAATCGGACCTGACGAATTCAAAAACCCCGCGACCTTGGAGTTCCTCCACCGTGAAGCTCCCGACTCGGCGATTGGCGAAAACGACGTGCCCGCTACGATCCAGACGTATCACAATGCCGGGAAAGTGCTCGACGAGGGACTGCCAGTGCACCACGGTAGGAGCCAGGAACGGCTTAGAAGAGAACGTAACGAGCCATCCCGAGGCTCGAGCGGTGAGGTCAAGATAGGGCTCAGTGCATACTTCTAGGTTGATGGACTCGCGTCGGTCAACGGGAATTTCAATGAAATATCGGCCGGCCTGACGGTCGGCGAGACAAACTTTCAATCCCAGGATTTCAGTGAGGGTCCTGCCGAGGAGCGGTCCGTTCGCGGCAAAGCCGAGGAGATTCCTGGCCGTACCACTGATAGCCACGAGTCGGCCTTGGGGGTCACAGGCAGCCACCGCCGCGAATTCTAGATGGGGAGCGAGAGAGTCTAGGACGTGGCCGATTTCCCCTAGTCGCTGAAGGGTCACGGCCTTTGGGTCTTTCGAACTGGTTCTCATTCGATACCAAAGTCCGTCAAGGCGCATTTCGGCGGCGCCGGCTTCCGTGAGAGTCACATCGAAGTCGAGAGCTTCGCCGCGCACTTGCGACATTGCCAGCACTTCCGCGGGGTCTTCCACTAGCAGTCCTCGATGGCAGTAAAGCTGCAGCTTTCCCTTGGTAGCGAGCGTTAGAAGGGCCGCGAGACTTGCGGTCAACAGAGGAGCTCGATCTTGGTTGGCTTATTAGACATCGAACCCTGCTATTACGATCCCTGCTTCATTGTCCTTTTTTCGGTTCTTCATTTCCTTGGCTAGTAGGCTGGTCGCCAGTTTTTGAAACTCAGCAGGATGAGGAACGGAGAGGAGTTCGACAGGAAGCCTCGCACGAAGAGCGATGTCCTTGCAGTATAAGATTCGGGCAGGTGAACCGACGGACATTGCCGCGATTCTAGACCTGGCGGTCGAGATGGTACTCGCATCGAAATCTCCGCTCCGCCCCGGAGTCTCGGACGACGCGATATTGAAAGCTCGACGCAACAATTTGAGCCAACTGGAATGGCTTATCGGCCTTCCTGAGGGGGGCGTTTTCGTGGCGACTAACGAGCGGGAGGAATTGGTTGGCCACGTGATATTGATGGGAAACAACATCGATTCTGTCACCGAGGAGACCCAGGCTTGGGTCTACGACTTGTCCGTTCGTCGAGACTGCTGGGGTCAGGGACTTGGACGACGATTGATGCAGGCCGCCGAAGATTTCGCAGCTTCATTGGGCTTGAAGTGGGTAGGCCTCGGAGTGACGCTAAGCAACGAGCGGGCGACCTCGTTTTACGAGGAGATCGGCTACAAAGTCGAGAGGGTCCAGATGTTGAAAGGATTGGATTCTTGATTTGAAGATGACGACAGTGATTTTAGACGGTGAGACCTTGACCTTGGAGGCTTTTGAAGCGGCTGCTCGTGGAGCCCCTCTAAGACTGGCTCCAGAGGTTGCTGAACCTGTTCTTCAAAGTCGCGCGGTGGTCGAGGAACTTCTCGCCGCGGGCCATACCATTTACGGTATAAACACAGGATTTGGGAAGCTCTCGAGTGAGCGCATTCGGCCAGACCAGGTGAAGCAGTTGCAGCGAAATCTCATTCTTTCCCACTGCGCTGGGGTCGGCAAGGCGCTCTCTCGAGAAGCGGCCCGGGGTATGATGGTGTTGCGATTGAACTCTCTTGTGCGCGGCTACTCCGGAGTCCGAATGGAGGTTCTGGACTTGATGGTGGAGTGTCTCAATCGGGATGTGACTCCCTGGATTCCCAGTCGTGGTTCCGTAGGAGCCAGCGGGGACTTGGCTCCCTTGGCCCATATGGCCGCCCCCCTTATGGGGGAAGGCTACTGTTTAGCGCACGACGGACAAAAGATTGAGGCCGCGGAGGCCATGCAGAAAGCAGGTCTAAAGTTCTTGGAGTTCGAGGCCAAGGAGGCTTTGGCCATGGTCAACGGCACCCAGTTGATCGGGTCTGTAGGCGGACTGGCTTTGGTGAGGGCCGGTCGTTTGCTCCAGCAGGCGGACATTATCGCCGGAATGAGCTTGGAAGCTTTGATGGGAACGGATTCGGTCTTCGCCGAGGGCGTTCATCGGGCTCGTCCGCATCCAGGCCAAATTGCGGTGGCGGCACATCTGCGTGAGTTGTTGGCCGGAAGTGAGTTAATCGCGAGCCATAAGCATTGTGGCCGAGTGCAAGACCCTTATTCCTTGCGGTGTATCCCTCAGGTTCACGGAGCAGCGCGAGACGGATGGTCATGGTCGGTAGACGTTTTTGAACGGGAGTTCAATGCGGCCAGCGATAATCCGGTTGTGCTGATCGATGAAAAGAGGATCGTCAGTGGAGGTAATTTTCATGGTGCGCCTGTCGCTCTGGCTTGCGATACCGCGGCGATCTCTCTGTCTTATCTAGGCAGCATGTCCGAGCGGCGTTGCGACAAGTTGCTCGATACCGAAGAGAGCGGACTCCCTCCCTTCTTGACCGAACACGGTGGGCTCTGTTCGGGGTTAATGATCGTTCAGTACGGGGCCGCGGCTTTGGTCAACGAGAATAAACTTTTGTCTCACTCCGCGACAAGCGACTCGATTCCAACATCCGCGGGGCACGAAGATCATGTCAGTATGGGACCGGCGGCGGCTTTCAAATTGAGAAGAATGGTCAGCAATCTGGAGCAGATTTTAGCCAATGAGTGGGTCTGCGCGGCGCAAGCCTTGGACTATCGAAGACCTCTGAGGTTTGGGCCCGGAACAGAACGCGGCCTCAGTGTGCTGCGCGAAAAGGTCGAAACACTTCGAGAGGACAGATTTTTGGCTCCCGATCTCGCTGAGGCCAAGAAACTTTTGGCTCAAGGAGCGCTTTTGTAACGCTCTACCGGAGGGCGAACACCCCATGTGCGGTCGGCTTAGGGTTGTCGTCGGGCTCACTGTGGCCTCCTCGGCGAAGGAAGTGGAAAGCACCTGGGAGAAAGCCTATCTATGGACGCACCAAGGCATCGTTTTCGTCGTGAGGATATTGAGGGAGAGGCTTCGCAGGAAGGCTTGTCTCCCGTTGACATAAAGCTCGTTTCTATGGAGGACGAGCTGAGGACTATTTCCTCGTCGAGCGCAATGCAGGCACGGGATAGCCTTGCCCTCCGAGCCCGTGTTGAGGAGCTCGAGAAGCACGCCGGCGGCGATGTCAAAGACACCCTTTCCAAGGTTTTCGACCATATCGAAACTCAGGACGACCGCGTCGAACAGGTTTTTGACCGCCTCCAAGTACTTGAGCGGCGTCTTCACGAGGTCGGTCAGCGATTGGACAACCTCGGCGAGATCGGAAGAATAGAAAATCTTCCGGGACTCCTGGAGCAGTCATTGGTTACCAATCTCGATGATCTCGAAGCTCGGTTCGAAAGTCGAATGGCGACTCTCGAGGTGGCCGGCGGAGGGGCTAGCGAAGAGGAGACTCAGGCGCTTCGCCAAGAGATCGAGCAGAAGAATCGAGATTTGCGGCTCCAGATCGAGAAACTTTTTGAAAAGCGTCAAGACGAAACCGTCGAGCTGATCGAGAATGCTGTACGGAATTTAAAAAGTGAAGAATATCGCGAAGGCGTGGAGAAAGAAGTTGGGCTGATCCGGACTGCGGTGGTGGAGCTTCAGGAGGCCATAGAGTACGCCGTCACTCAAGAAGATTTAGAGACCCTGAAGTCGGTGACAGAGTCTGGAGTTTCTGAAGTCGAGGTCCAAGAACTGAAGAACCAAGTCGGGAGCCTCGTGGAAGAACTCAGTGGGGTCACTGAGCAGCTTAGTACAGTGAAGAATCTGTTCGACGGTGGTGACGACTGGGCGGCTCGTCTAGAAGAATCGTTGGGCAGCATGCAGCAATCGGCCCAAGTTCTTGAAGGCCATCAAGAGCGCGTCGACTTAGCGCTGCGTTTAGTCAAGCAGTTGGAAGAGAAGAGCCAAACTTTAAATTCAGGGACGGTCGCGGCCGGTGGTGGAGGTGGCGGCTTACTTTCGCCTCCAGCGGGAGAGAGTCAACTGAAATTGACCTTACGCGACCTGATTCGTGAGATGGTGAAAAACAGGGTCAGTGATCTGCACATCAAAACCGGTCGTGCGATCACGGCGCGTATAGGTCGAGAGTTGATTCAATTCTCCACCCCTCCACTCACGCCGGCCGATTCTTTCCAGCTCATCGTCTCAGCTTTGCGACCCAACCTTGTCCAACGTCTGGTGGAAGAGCGCGACATCGAGTTTGTTCACCAGTACGAGTCGATCCGCTTGAGAGCCAATGTCTTCTTTGACCGCGGAAATCTCTCGGCGACCTTCAAGATGCTGTCCAATCGCCCGCCTGAACTGGAGAACCTGGGCCTGCCGAAGGCTCTGATGACCGGGCTGCTGACCCGGCCCTCCGGCCTCATTTTGGTGTGTGGACTGCCGGGTTCGGGTCGCACGACAACTCTGACCGCTTCTTTAGACTATTTGAATCGTACTCGACAGCTCCACCTAGTCTCTCTGGAGGATCGGCTCGACTTTACTCACGAGGACCGGCGCAGTTTGGTCACGCAGCGAGAGATCGGGTCGGATATTATCACCTTTGCCCAGGGAATGACGAGGGCCGTCGGTCAGGACTGTGACGTCTTATTCGTCGCGGACTTGGCGTCGAAGGAAACGATGGAGGCCACCTTCGCAGCGGTAGAATCTGGCCTTCTAGTCGTCGGAGCCATCACAGCGCAGAGTACCGAAGACGCGATCCCGCGCCTGATTAACCTCTTTCCCGAGTCGGAACGGAAGATGCGTGCTCGAATTTTCGCGGGTGCTCTTCAGGGGATACTCTCACTCCGTCTCTTTGAGCGGGCTGATGGAGAAGGTCAGATCCCGGCTTCAGAACTGCTGCTGGCCAATGCCACAGTGAAGCGCTTGATCGAGGACGCCAACCTCTCAGCGTTGCGCGCCCAGATTATCCAGGGGGCCGGTGAAGGGATGCAAACTTTTGCTGAGTCCATCGAAAGACTTATGGAGACGGGACTCATCGCCCCTGAGGTTGGGGCCAGAGAGCTTGAGCGCCTCGGGGCCGTAGCAACGCCTCGTGTCGGGGCCGGTCCCGCAACCAGTCATCCTCCGGGGCAGCCTCAAAGGCCTGAGGGTTCGTCGTCTTCACCGCCGGCGTCACCGGCACCGGCACCGGCCTCCGGGGAGTCGACTCCTGCTGCGTCCGCGACGCCCGCGACGTCCACCGAGGCTTTTGGTGAAGAAGACACCTTGATGAACTGGTTATAGTTTGTTCGCGGACCCCTTCCCTGGTTCGGGAACTCCCGCGCGGCCCCTGATCGTCCAGGCGATCAGTGATATCCGTGAGCAGATCCAGCGAGCGGCCATCGAATCGGGGAGAGACCCAACGTCTGTCCGCCTGGTAGCGATCACAAAAACCAGAACGGTGGACGAGGTCCAACAAGCACTCGTTGCGGGTGCGGAGGACCTTGGAGAAAATTACATCCAAGAGGCTCGGGAGAAAGCTCGACGGATTCCCGGCGCTCGATGGCACCTGGTTGGAAACTTACAGAAGAACAAAGTCAACCTGGCCGTAGACCTCTTTGAGGTTATCCATTCGCTCGATAGCTTGTCCTTGATCCAGAAAGTCGAGGCTCGTTGCGAGGCGCGAAATCGTCATCTGATCGGGCTACTCCAAGTTCGCCTCGGTGGAGAACAAAGCAAGAAGGGGCTCTTTCCCAAAGAGGTCTTTGAGTTGTTGGATGAACTGGCTCAGAACCCGCCCCAGTATCTTCGCTTGTCGGGTCTGATGACCATACCTCCCCCGGTCGAGAACCCTGAGGAGAACCGCGTCCATTTTCGCGTTTTGAGAGAAACACTAGACGAGATTGTGTCTCGCAGCTACCCCTTCTGGTGCGGAGAAGAGCTTTCTATGGGGATGAGTGACGACTTTCTGGTAGCAATCTCCGAGGGGGCGACGATGATCCGCTTGGGTCGATCGCTATTCGGAGAGCGGGACCTCCCCGTTTAGCATACGGTCCACCAACCTTCCCTTCCGTCAGCAGGATTGAACGAATTTCAACTGAATTGCTAATACATGGGCTCGTAGGACCCTTCGGATATTGACGAGCGGAGGCTCGATTTCGTGGCAGGACGCGTAATGGACAGTTTAAAAAGATTTTTCACCCTCGAAGAAGAGAATTTTAGTTCGGAGTCTCAGGATTCCGACCCGATGGATTTCTCTGACTATTCCGTCAGTGCGGCAGAGACCCCCGTTCCGGAAGTTCGCTCGTCGCGCAACGTCGTGAGTCTGCCAACTCAGCGTAAACAAGAGATTGTGGTGTTAGAGCCAGCATCTTTCGCGGACGCTAGAGAGATCGCTGAGACACTGAAGCTCAAGAAGTGTATCCTCTTGAACATGCGCAAGACCGACAAAGAGTTGGCACGACGCATCGTCGATTTCTTATCGGGCATCTCCTACGCCATAGAAGGGCAGTCTCAAAAGGTGGCGGACCAGATCTACCTTTTCACCCCAGGCCATTTTGAAATTATTATTCCCGAGCACGATCAGTTTGGTGGAGCCAAAGACGAAAGCGTATTGGCTTCCGGCGAAGGCTTTTGATAGAGCGCTAGCCGTTGTTTTCCGTAGAGATTCAGATCCGTTTCACCTGTAGAAACTGCTCGCATCCAGTGAAGCGGCGCTTTCTCGAGTACCTCTCCACCCGAACCACCATCTGCCCGCAGTGCGGCATTAAGATGGTGCATTTTGCTCGGGGGCAGACGGGGCACGGCGAGTCTGTGGATCTCGACGACCTGGGTCGTAAGATCGATCGCTTAGAAGGCGATTGGGGAGCCCTTGTCAACGAATATCTTTATCACCAAACCGAAATTTGGAGCGAAGACGACCCAGACTTAACGGTCTAAGAATCTGAGTTCAGACTTGGTCGGGGCGAGGATGCCAAGCCTCAGTGCCTTCCTCCTCATCGTCATCGTCAAGATGACCCGCGCTGGGATCGAGGCTGAATCCTCCTCCGCTTGACTCCTCACTAGAGGACGATGACCCAAAGTTGAGCGACTGAGAGGCGGTCGCGGTTGCGCGGTCATCCTCAGGGGCCTCGAACCAAAACTCGATATCACCGATCGATACCCGGTCACCCTCTTGAAGTAAATACTCCTGGACTCTCTGTCCGTTCACGTAGGTGCCGTTGGACGACCCGAGATCTCGGATGAGATAGCCCTCGGCCAAATGAGTGATCGATGAGTGCTGCCGGGAAACGCTACTGTCATTGAGCATGATGGCGCATTTGACTTCTCGACCTATGACCATGTGATCTTTATTGAGAGGAAATCCGCTCCGGACTCCTGTCCCCTTGGGGCGCAACCAAGCCCAACTCTGCTTTCTTGACGCAGGTGAGGGAGTGGTGCCCTCGGCTAAAGGAAAGAGCTTGATGACCAAGAGTTGAGAGACAGCGAGACTCAGGGCCATGAAGAGCGCCATCAAGAGATAAAAGAGCGACGGAGGCACAACAAGGTGTTGACCCGTGAGGTTGAGGATGAAGAGGGCCGCCGCCCCACCGAGAATCAACATGAAAATATGGAAGACAATTCGTTTCAAATAAGTCATGACTAGCTGCTACTCCCTAATCCAAAATGCATTCATAGGACCGGCACCCATCCGGTGGTGGTCCATCGGTAGCGTACGGCCACGCCGGGGACGAACTTTTTCTTGGTGGTGCGAGCGATTGTGATGCCTGAGAACGCTTGATCGGGAGGCAGAGCGGATAGGATGACGGCATCGAACACTCGAGCTTCACTCCAGTCGAGGGCCTCTGAAGGTGACAGGGAGAGGGGATTGGCTCCCGACTCCACGGGCGCAACTCGTAACGAACTCCCCAAGATAAGAGCTTCTCCCTTGAGTTTAGGGCCGAGTTTGGGGAGTTGTGACTCCTTCGTTGCCAAGAGTAAGACCCGTCCTGCCAAAGCTTCATCGTCGAGTTTGAGGCCGTCTGCGACCAAAACCAGTTTTCCATTCTCTGAGACGGCTCTTTGCAGAAGACGCTCAATATTCTTGGGATCGGCGCCGACTTCCACTCTTTCGGCTTGGTCCTTCGGAACGGGACCAGGTACCCCCCAGAGCAGCTTTCCTGTGTCCTCGGTCTGAGGGAAAGAGAACAGGGCCCAGAGGTCCGGAGTATCCGAAAAGAGATCGGGTAAAGTCGTGGGACTTTCAGGCGCTTTCGGGGCCAGAAGAAAGATCGCTTGGTTTTTCGTTTCGGGTCCGAATCGCGCGCTTTCGGTCTTTGGGTCGAAGATGAGAATACGTTGCTTGCCCGCAGGGCTCTCAGTCACTAGCCGGTTGATGAGGCGTTCTAATTGCCCCTCGGAATAGGTTCGGGGCAGGACCATGAGAAAATCTTTTTCAAGCCCTCCCTTGGCGTTAACCGCCGCTAAGGCTCGGGTAGCCCCACGGAATAACTCGTTTTCGAGGTCAGAGTCTTTGAGGTTGTCGGGATAAAGGAGATGAACGACTCGTGTGTTTCCCGAGGAGGTTTCCGCGGCCAAAAGGTTGAGACGATAGAGCGCCTGTTTATCCTGGGCCAGGCCCGATAGTTCTTCTGTGCCGAGAAGTGGCAGGAGGCCTCGGGGGTCGCCGGACATCAGAGCCTGGCGGATCTTGTCTTCTGGGTTGGCGGAGTTTGAAACGGCGCCGACCAGTGAGCTAACAAAGCCTTCTAGTTGGGTCTTGAGCGAGGCGCGGCCGCTGGGCCCAAGGGCGAAAAGCCCTGTTCCGGCCAGAAGAAGCAGACAGGCCGCAAAGAGAAAGGACTTCCCAGGTCGGTGCGTTTTTTTCACAGCCGTGGGTTGCCCCGCCACTGCGGCGGGAGGCTGGCCTGTCGGGGTACCGACGGGATTAGCGACCGCCGCGGCAAGACTGCCCGCAGTCGATGTTCCCGGTGTAGGTGCAGCACCTGTTGCAACCGGTGCCGCGGTGCCCGATGCAGAGACCACAACGGCAGCCGGAGTCACTGCTGAGGTCGCTGTGGTGGCCTGAGGAGGGGCAGGAGGTGCCCCGACGACTCGAGTGCTCTGCTTGCCGCGTTGCAGAATGTGCTTGATGTCGTTCTTCATCTCCAGAACGTTCTGGTATCTGTCGGAGGGGTCGAGTTGCGTGGCGCGAGCCAGCATCGCGTCGGTGGCCTCAGAAAGGTTCGGATTGATTTTGCGGGCTGGAGGTACTAAGAACGGAGTCTGCGTGGCGGTGGGGTCACGCCCGGTTAAGGCGTGGTGAAGCGTCACTCCCAAAGCGTAGATGTCTGACCGTGGGTCGGTTTGGGCGGCGTACTGTTCGGGCGGGGCATAGCCGGGAGACCCGATCCGCATGGTGTCACCCTTCTTGGCCTGGTCAAAGTGCCGGGCGATGCCGAAGTCTATCAGCTTGACCCCTTGGTCGCAAAGCATGATATTGCTCGGTTTGACGTCTCGAAAAACAATGGGCGGCTCATGCTTATGAAGATAGAAAAGCACCGTGGCGATCTGTTCGCCCCACTCCAAGACTTGGGTTTCAGCCAGCGGACCTTTGGAGGATTCGAGCTTCTGCGCGAGGTCTTGGCCGTCGATGAACTCCATAGAGAGGTAGTACTTGCCGGCGAACTGAAAATAATCGAAGACTTTAGGAATATGGCGGTGGTTGAGGGAAGCCAGCAACTTGGCTTCTCGATGGAAGAGATCGACTGCCATCTGCTGCTCTTTGGGGTCGGAGTAAGCGGCCGTCATCTCTTTGACCACCACAATGGCGTTATTGTATTTTCGGTCGTGGGCGAGATAGAGATTGGACATACCCCCTTGGCCCACTAAGCGGATCACTTGGTAGCGACCCGCTATAATACTTCCGGGCTGAAACATCTATCCACCCATTCCTTTCAAGAAGAGTTCGTAAGCGGCGTAGCAACCGGCGCCTAGAAAGATTAACACCAAAGCGGCCAGGGCGATAGCGGCGAAGGTGGGCGGAGCGTCGAGTGCTTGGGTTTCTGAATCCACCGGTTCGGAATTTCGACCTCCGCCTCGGCTGCGCTTCTTCTCGAGAGAGGTGCGGGCTTTCTTGAGGGCTTTCACGAGCTCTTCGGGAGTGGAAAACCGCGAACGAGGTTCGCGCTGCATAGCCTTTTCCACAATTTTGAGTGTGGCGTCACTGGTGTCGGGGGCGAGCGCGTCCAGGGGTTCCAGGCTGAAGGGAGACTCTCCAGGGTTGTAGCCGCCGATCAGGTGGTAGAGCATGGCGCCCAAGTTATAAACAACGGTTCGCGCATCCATGTCGACGCCAGCGAACTGCTCCGGAGCGGCGTAGTCCACCGTGCCAAGGGTGTGGGCTCCGCCAAAGAGGCGTGAAAAACCGAAGTCGACGAGGCGCAGACAGCCCTCGGGCGTGACAATGAAACTCCTTAGGGAAATCTCTCTAAAAATGGCGGCTCCCATGTTTTTGCGCAGCAGAAATCCGAGTAACTCCGCGAGGGGAATCATCATACGCAGAGCGTCCGTTTCGCTGAGACAGCCCCCCTGAAAGGACAAGAGCGTTGCAAGGTCAGTGCCGGGCACGTACTCGCGGATGACGACGAAACATTGGTCTTTGAAGAAGAAATCTAAAAGCTTTGGAATGCCCGGATGCTCAAGAGAGGTGACAATCCGAGCCTCATTCTCAAATCGCTTGCGCACCTTAGCGGACCCGACTGCCTCGGATCCGGATGGAAGCAACTGCTTCGCGACCCAGGTGTTCCCTCGGAGATGTTGGTCTTGAACCAAGTAAATATTCCGGAGGGGGGAGGTGTCGAGTATCTTGACGATCTGGTAGCGGTTGCTCAGTTGACTGCCTTCAGGGAGCAAAAAAGGCACTAGGGAGCCTCCTTCGCAGGCAAGTACGGGCTATGCTTTCCAACCGTCGTCATCGCTATCTGTTCTATTCCGCATGCCACGGGGAATTCCCCGTAGCACGCGTGCAAGTGAGCCTGTGCTAAAGTTCTTTGGTGGCGTTGCACCAGTCGCCCTATTTTTTTGTGTCGTCATACTCCTGAAATGTCTTTGCGATGATGCGCAGGGCCTCGTTGAGTTCGGTCTGTGTGATGACGAGGGGAGGCGCGAAACGAATGGTCGTTTCGTGGGTCGGTTTTGCCAGAACGCCGTTGTCACGCAACTTGAGACACAGATCCCACGCGTCCACTCCACTGTCGGGGTGCACCTCCACGGCGTTCAGAAGACCCTTCCCGCGAACTTCTTTGATCCACGTGTAGGGTAAGGATTCGAGAGAAGAGCGGAACAAGACACCCATTCTTTGTGCGTTGTCGGCGAGATTTTCGTCTTTCAGTATCTCCAGCGCCACCATGGCGACTTTGCATCCCAAGGGGTTGCCTCCGTAGGTGGAGCCGTGCTCTCCCGGTTGGATACCCAGCATGACCTCATCGTCAGCGAGCACGGCGGACACCGGCAGCATGCCCCCAGACAGAGCTTTGCCCAGAATTAAGATGTCGGGACGGACGTCTTCGTGGTCACAGGCCAGCATGCGACCAGTGCGGCAAAGACCCGTCTGAATTTCGTCGGCGATCATGAGCACTCGATGCTGAGTGCAGAGTTCTCGGATCGCTTTGAGATAGCCTTCGGACGGTACCTTGACGCCGGCTTCCCCTTGGATAGGTTCGAACATGAACGCGGCCACGTGTGGGTCAATCAGTGCCTGCTCTAGCGCGGGGATGTCATCATAGGGGATCACGTCGAGACCGGGCATATACGGACCGAACCCGTCCTTACAAGTTGGGTCGGTGGAACTGCTGATAGCGGTCAATGTTCTACCCCAGAAGTTGCCTCCGACAAAAACCACTCGGGCTTTCTCGTCGGGAATGTTTTTGTGCAGATAGCCCCATCTTCGGGCAAGTTTCAGGGCCGTTTCTCCTGCTTCGACTCCGGTGTTCATGGGGAGAACGCGATCGTATCGAAAATAGTCCGTGATATACTGAGCGTACTCGCCCAGAAGGTCGGAGTAAAAGGCTCGAGAGGTGAGAGTCAGGCGTTCAGCCTGTTCGTTGATAGCTTCCACCAGTCGTGGATGACAATGCCCTTGATTCACTGCGGAATAAGCAGACAGGCAGTCTATGTATCGATCCCCTTCAGGGCTCCACAGATAGATGCCGCTGGCTCGGCTCAAAACCACCGGTAAGGGGTGGTAGTTGTGAGCGCTATACTTATCCTCCAACTCCATGGCGCGGTGAGAAGTGGTGGGCGCTTTAATTGTCATATGGGGCTCCTGTCTGACTCAAGGTTGGGGTGGGAAGAAGTTTCCTCATCGTATCTGGGAAATCCTTACCAGGCACTCAGGAAAATCTGAGTAAGATCTTGCGAGAGCCGGGCTGAGCGGCTCGCTCAAAGGCCGTCAGCGCGTCTTCGAGTTCGAAGATTTCTTGGATCATAAAGTCTGGACAGACCAGTCCTTGGGCGAGAGCCTCCAGCGCCGGGGCGAATCGACCGCAGCGTGAGCCGAGAATCTGGATTTCATTGATAACAATAGGGGCGAGGTCCAGAGTATGGGGAGCGGCGACGGTGGTCTTTAAGATAACGGTCCCCCTCGGACGGACCCAGGTCAAGGCTTTGGCAAGTCCTGAAGGGGAACCGGTGGCCTCGACAACCAGGGGGCATTGGGCCTCTAGGCCCAGTGTTTCGGACTCTTCTAGAGTCGCGGTTCGCACGATATCCGCGACCGCATCGAGTTTTTTGCGATGTTTCCCCACCAGGGTGACGCGACACCCCTGGGCCTGAAGAGCCAGGGCGCAAAGTGTCCCAAGCTTACCGTCACCCAAGACCACCGCGGAGTCCGGGAGGGTACCCAACTGTTCTTGGATCTCGTAGGCCGCCGCCAGCGGTTCGGTAAAGACGGCTCGTTGATCGCTAAGGTCATCGGGCACCATCAACAGATTTTTTATCGGAAGACAAAAACGTTCCGCCATGACTCCGTCCCGCCCGAGAATGCCGAGGACGGTTCTACCCGTCAAGTGACGAGGGTCGGGGACGTCGTCTGCGGGCGGGGCGCAGTTGATTTCACCTACCACCCTTCGGCCGACCCATTCCGTCTCGTCGCATTCCTCGACGATCCCAACGAACTCGTGTCCTAGAACTCCGCGAAAGCCCATGTAGCCACGTACGAGTTCTAGGTCGGTATTGCAGATGCCCACCATGAGGGGGCGGATCAGGGCTTCTCCATACTTGAGTTCGGGGAGTGGCCAGTCGTTACGAAATTCCAGTTGCGGGTTTAAGACAAGAGCTTTCATAATCAAGGCGCTTGGGGGAACCCCCCAAAATGACCTTCTCGTAGCAAGGTTCGGATTCTAGGCCGCTCGGCGTTCGAGCCTACGGTGCTGGCGGAGCGGGGCGGTTTGGCGGGATCACGACGAACTGAAGTTGGGTCGTAGCACTGCTGGTAGAAAGGTCGGTGTCCGAGATAGTCCCTTCTCTTCGAGCCCGATCGATGGCCGTGCAGCGTATATCGATCGAAACACCCCGCATATCCGGTATGAGATCTGCCTGAAAGGTCAACACGTGGGCCGCCACAGGTCGAACGGTAGCATTCGCCGCGGCCATCCCTGCACAGTTGTACCCTGTGGGTCGGTTGATATGAGGGAGGATTTCATCAAAACTCATCAGCCGTTCAGACGTCAGAGCCACGTCTGTGTCGGGAGCGGTGAGGGGTCCTGAATCTATCTCTTTTCGAATGAGCATCTTAAAGGGGCAGGCTACTTCGTAGCCGCCGATGCTTCGCCCGGCGCCGAGGTAACCCAACCCGGACAGACCGTCCGGAGTCACGGCGTAGAAGAGAATGTTTCGCTGAAAAAAGGGCGCTCCATTCTTGTCGCGTTGGAACTCTCCACTGAGCGGGTCGACCGCGGAAAGAAACCAAAGAACGTCACTATCAGCCCCACTGAGCGTTTCCAATGCGGGAGGAGCTTTCTCGATCGCGAGAGTGGCTCGGCCGGGTTGAAGTTCGAAAGCGGCGGCCCGCAGGTCACGCTCTAAATAGGATTGAGCTCTATAAAGCTGTTGCTCGGACTCCTGATTGGCGTTGACTCTCCACCAAGTGTCAATGGTCCTCACTAACACCATCTGAGTGATACCGAAAATGATGGCGGTCAGCGTCATCACAATGAGAAGCTCGATCGTTGAAAGTCCTCTGGACTTCTCCTTGGGGTTAAAAGCGGACATGGGATTCCCGGAGGATTCGGGTTCGGCGGATGAAGAGATCCCCGTATCCGCTGTGGGAGTCTTCCCCCGGCGTGTCTTTGTCGGACCACCAGCTAAGCAGGAGGGTGACTTGGCGAAGTCGGTTGCCGCCGCTCCCGGAATTCAAGGTGGATCCGCCGGGCGTGGTGATGGTTTCTACTCGATATCGGAGGGTGTAGTCCGTGCCGTTGCTGCGCACCTTCGAGATCGAACCCGACCCAGTATAGGTGCCGTCCGGGCTGGACCAAAACTGTTGACGCGCAGGACTGTCCTTAACTGCGACCGCTCCGCTAAGAAGGTCGAGTTGACTTTCCGCGACGGCGGCCGCGATCTGCTTGTCGCCGACCTTTTGGTCCGTGCGAAGCGCTGTGGTGCTGAGCAGCAGAATCAACAAAACTAAGCCACCGGCGAGACCAATACCAACCATCACCTCGAGTAGGCTGAAGGCTAGCGTTTTATGAGCTTTCAAATGTTGGCGCATGGTTGAACTTGGAAGAAAGATCTCACTTTCAACCTCAAGTGTCTACACTTTAACAAAAAGTTTGCTATTCTCATGGTAGTGAGAGTTCATCGTCGGGGCATCGTCCTCATAAGCATCTTGGTTTTAACCCTCCTGACAACGCTCTTTATAGGGGCGTTGTTACAAATGAATCCTGGTAGGCTGCGTCAGACTCTGCACGAAGAGCGTCATGACTTAGCCTCAGCCGCGGCGAAGGCAGGGGCAGAGTACGCCCTAGAGCGTTTGGTCGAAGATCCCGACTGGAAGGGTCAAGGCTCTGAAATGACGGTTCAGACTGACCAGATGGTGGTCCGCGAAGACCGCGGCAACGTTTTCGGGTGGATTCGTGCGGAGGGTGGTGAGTGGGCTGGGTTTACGATTCGCTTCAATTATCAAGACGGTGACGGCGGGGATGATAGCCTCGACCAACCGACTCGTCCTATTCGGAGTCGAGCCATCTCTTTGAACAATCTGGCCGGAGACTCGTCTGCAAGAATCCCTCTGGGAACGGGGCCTGATTTCCAATACGAGGGCAAAGATGGATTTGATGTGCCGGAGCACAGTGTGGCCCTCTTGGTAGAAGGATTCGTCGGACCTGGGGTGGCCCCCGACGGAGCGGGGTCGGGAACGACCTCGACGTCGCCAGTCGACCCAGCTTCTTCGAGCGAAGTAACCACCCGCACCCTAGAAGGGATCTATCAGATCTCAGGTTACGCCGCCCCGATTGTTGACGGCTCCGTTTTCATGGCCGGTGGCGACAGTCGCTTCACGGTCGGAGATGCTCCGAAGGGTACCGAGACCGACAGAGGAGACGAAGAGTTCCGAGGAGTCGTGCGCCTGATGGCGACCGACCAAGTCGCTAGTATGCGGACCAAAGGTACATCGCGGCTATCGCTGGCGCCCGGAAAGGTTTCCCCGTACAATTTCTATCCAGATCTCAACTCAGAGGTTCGGGTTGGTGAAACGGCGGGGTTTTCACCGATCACTAAGGCTGGACAAGACTATACGCTAGACGTCGAAGAGCCAAACGACGCGCTTCTCGAGGTGGCTTGGGAGAAAGTCGCGACATCGACTCAGGCGGGACGTCTCAAACTCCCGGCGGGCGTATATACGGTAGATGGCGGAAGCCAAGATAGCACCGATACCTCGCGTGTGAAGTATTATCCCTTGACCTTCGCGGAGTATCGCACGGAATTGGCCGCCGGACGCGCTCCGGTTTCGAGCGAGGTCCCGGAGGGCTTCATGGACAAAGTTCAGCTGAACGGAAAAGAATGGACGAACCCCGACGGCAACGTTGAGAAGAGAGACCTCATCACCTTCGACAGTGACGTCGAAGTTACGACCGTCGGCGAGAATGCAGACTTCGCTATCGTTCCGGCCGGAGGGGCCAAGCAAAAGGCGATTTCAGACCTCAACGAGGCCGTGAATCCCACCAGCTTCGGACAATTGCCTGCGCAGAAGCAGAATGACAGTGACGTGGCCATCTTAGCTTATCTGACGAAGAACGAGTCGCCGGGCTCCTACACTTTTCAAGTCGGTTCACAAAGCATAACTTACAACAAGGGGTCAGACCCACCCGTGGATTTTACCGGATTGGGGGACGGAGTGCTCACTAAGGCGGCGTTAACGGGCTCGCCAATCACGCCGCCGCCGGGCCTAAGCTTGAGCAGCCTGCCCGGTGCGGAGGTTCGGGGGACTGCCCTTTTGCAGCCAAACCCGTATCAAGGTACGTTGGGTACAGCGCAGATGGAGACCCTGTGGGAAGTTGCCTCGTCAGAGGACTTCCGACTGACCAACCCTACCAGCTTCCTTTCCGCTGTGAACGACGTCGCGCCGCTTCCGACAGAAGTACTGGAAACGAATATCGACCCCCTGGAAGTCCCTGAATCCGCGGATCTCGATGACGATACGGAACCTCAAGACCTTGAGGTCACCTTCGCGCCCTCGAAAGGGAAGTCCGCGGCCATCCGGGCCGGCGGCAGCGTTCTTCTGGCTACCCACCTTTCCGGCAACGGGGGCGCCGTGGTGGCTGGGAAGAATATTAACATTGTTGGGCTTGGTGTGGACCTGAACTCCGGCAGCGGGGAGCGCGACGGGATTTCCCTGTACGCTCAGAACGACATCAACCTATCCACCTACGATAAGAAGCGCAACAAATACTGGGACGCATCCATCAAGGGTGTCGTTTTCGCAAAAGGCGACATGAACATCCGAATGGGGGAAACGGTTCCTCAGGGAGCCCTTGTTACTGAGCCCTCCTGGGGGACTTTCGATCTGTTGGGCTCTATGATTGTGTTGGGAGACGCGCCGGCGTATGTAGTGAATCCGACAGTTGTAACCTCAGGCACGAAGCATACAGGGCACGAGGGACCCGACGGAACCGGGACAGGAGAGACGGATCCTTCGCCAACGACATCGGCCGTTGGAAACGCGAACCTGATCGCGAGAGGCATTCGGCTTTTCTATGAACCCAAGTTTTTGGCGCCACTCCTGACCGAGCAGCCGTCCCTACCGGTTTTTTCCGCGGTGTCCGTGGTCGAGCGCTGAGCCAAGCAAAAGTCAAAGCCAAAGCGCAGCCAAGGACTCCTTCTCCCGAGGCCAGAACTTCGACAGATGCATTCTGGGCACCATGACACGGACCGCAGCCAACCGTTGAACCCCTCGCCCTCCGTGGCCAGTCGATCGATCGAAGATTACATCGGCGGCAGTTGGTCGTTCCTTGAACGCTCCGTCGAGGACTTGGTGGAAGCTTCGGTCGATCCGAAGTTAGGAGCGCGCGAGAGATATCCCGTTTTTATCGCTCCTACGCAGTCTGAGAATGAGGTGTCGGAGCGACTGCGTGAAGTCTTGACGGCCGACGACTTACGACGCTTAGAGTTGCGAGTGTTACCCCCTTCCATCAAGGAGCAGCCTCAGCTTCCCGGGGGTATCGACAGCCATGGCCTTCTCTATTTGCCCCATCCCTACGTTGTTCCGGGTGGTCGGTTCAATGAGATGTATGGCTGGGACAGCTATTTCATCAATTTGGGATTGCTGCTGGATGGCCGAATCGAGCAGGCCAGACAGATGGTGGATAACCATATGTATCAAGTTCGCCACTACGGTCGAGTACTCAACGCCAACCGTACCTATTATCTGACGCGCTCTCAGCCGCCGTTCCTAGCAAGGATGGTTCGCGACGTTTATGAGGTAACCAAAGATTCTGCTTGGCTGAAAAGTTGTCTAGATGGGCTCGTTTCTACTTACGACTTCTGGACCTCGCCTCCACATCTTACGCCGGAAACAGGGTTGAGTCGCTACTTTGACCTGGGCGAAGGTCCGGCGGACGAAGTGACGGCCAGCGAAACCGACGAAGTGGGACGTACCCATTACGATCGGATATTGTGCGAGTTCAGAGAATTGGCAAAACTCGAGAACACCGCGGCCGAAGAACTTCTGGGTTATCCGCTCGAGCTTTATTACGATCGCGTCCAAGACCAACTCACCGCGCGGTTCTTCGTTGGAGATCGAAGCATGCGCGAGTCGGGTTACGATCCTTCCGACCGCTTCGGGCGTTTCAACATCGATGTTACCCGATACAACGCCCTAGATCTCAATAGCTTACTGTTTGCTTTTGAGTGCGACATGGGTGACCTGGCGTCGTTGTTAGGAAATCAACGGGATGTGGCTGTTTGGCGTGAGCGAGGATCCCGCCGCCGGGAAGCCATGAATCGCTGGCTTTGGGATGCCGAGAAGGGTCTTTTCTGTGACTATAACGTGGAGACGGGTCTACGTCGCGACTATCCTTTCGCGACGACTTTTTTCCCACTCTGGCACGGGTGGGCCACTCCCGAGCAGGCGGCCGCGGTGCACGATAATCTTGTGCTCTTTGAAAGACCCGGTGGAGTGGTCACCTCAACGACACGGACCGGAAACCAGTGGGACGCACCGTTCGGGTGGGCGCCGTTACAGTTGGCGGCAGTCCTCGGTCTGTCTAAATTCGGCTTCGTGCGATCGGCTCGAAGATTGAGTGAGGCTTTCACCAGTATGGTTGAATCCGAGTATGAAAAGACAGGGACTATTGTCGAGAAGTATGATGTTGTCGAGCGGTCCGCCGACGTTTCCTCAGGAATCGAGTTCGGTTATTCGTCGAATGAAATCGGATTCGGTTGGACCAATGGAGTCTATTTAGCGCTGAAAAGGATGTGCGCCGATCAGTAATCTTTGACTCTGAGAATCTCTACGCTATCCTCTCCTGTTTTGGCTCTTAAAGGGTCCGTGGGATAAGTTTTACGTTCTTCTTTGCGGGCTCTTAAGGGGTCCTCTTTTGGGTCGCCGGTGTTGGCCCGGTAGACTGGAGAAGTCCAACTCGAAGGTTCTGCGCGAAGCGGATCTCCGACGGTCTCGACGTCCGCACCCGTGCCTCCATTCCCGGCCTCAGTGGGGACTGCACTCTCGTTCACCACGGTGAGATATCGGTCCGCAGGCATTGCCTCAAAGAAGGGTCCACCCGGGAGTGGGATTTCCAAAGTTATGGCGCCCTGCCGAAAAGCCAGACCACGCACCATATAAGTGTGGCCGGCGAGTTCCGGCCCTTCGAACAGTTCGAGTGAGCCTTTACGAAGCATGAAATCGCTGGAACCGACACCGCTCTCCACCGCGATACGCCCCGCCGGCGTGTCCTTTCGAAGATTGAGAAAGTCTGATGTCCCGACGGCGCCACTCACTTGTCCCCCGTGGAGTCTAAAAAAGACGTTCTGACCGGGGAGTGTCCAGCCAATTTCTCGCTTGTTTTCACGAACTTCATAGCGACGTCCCGCGAAATCCGTGGTCAGAAGAATGCTGCCGGCGGAATCCGTCACGGTGCTTCGGACTCGCAGAGTTGAGCGCGGAAAGATGACGGTGAACTCGTCTTTCTTCCAGCGAAGGTGAGCTTTTTCTCCGTCCATCTCCACGGTCATAAGAGTCTCCCAGCCATTGTCCACACGCTCTGAAATTTGAGCTCTAGGATCGATCTTGAGACGATAGTGAGCATTGGTGAAGAATTCCTCTCGACCCGCACTCGGGAGTGTCATCAAAAGGATCAAGAGTATCGCGGCTGTGATTCGGTGGGTCATGGAATGGTTTACCTCGCTCGGTTACTTGTGGCATGAATCCAGGTTGTCTCATCCCACTTATGGTTTTGAAGGTGTTTCCCCCAAGGTCTCAAGAAGAGTCTATTGTGCGTTCTTACACCCTGAGGTCGACTGCGATCATGACACTGATCGACTTGTTTTTCAACTGTGTTATGGTCTATGTCCTTGGGCATCTATTGAGAGTTCTGCCGGATTTCTCGGCGACCTACTGGAGCACAGCGCTCGTACTTTTTCTTTGCAAGACGGCTCTTTGGCTGGGCCTTCGTATTCCGCTGATCCTGCCTATCGATCGCTGGGAAAAGCGGGGTGCTCCTCCAGACGACAACAACCCTAAACTGGTGCGGGCCATCTACTATTTCCCCTTTGATTTCACCGTTTTTTATGGTGTTTTACTGGGAGCTTTCTATGCGGTTCTGGTGGCCTGGATGATTTTTGGCTGGGGTCCCATTCAACTCGGCCGAGACATGATGATGCCGGGTCTGATTTTCGCGAGCGCTGTTTGTGCCGGGGGAATCGCCATAGGAGTGCCGGTCAACTTGATTTTGACGTCTCGACTGTCTCGACGGTTGGGGGAACGCCAAGCGCTCGCCTTTTCCGACATTCCCGGGAAGAGCCTCAGTCTCGGCGTGAAGATGGCGACCATCGCCTTAGCACTGGGGTGTGCTCCAAGTCTGCTTCTGTTCAGTGTTCAGACCTTCGTTCAGGATCAGGGTCTCTACTTAGAGGCGCAGCGCACCGCCGATGCGGTCATGAGTGGTCTCGCGTCGGAGGACACTCAAAAATTTGAGCGCTGGGCGCTCACCAGTCGCACACATCCCTTTTGGCTAGCAGACGACACTTTGAAGTTCGCCGGTCGGAGAGCGCCGCCACCCGAAGGGGTCGCCTGGGTGGAGCGATTGATCCGAAGATCCAAGTCTATATCGATCTCGCAGCGGCAGCATCGATTAGTGCTGCGCTTGGGGATGGTCGACGGACGCCGTTTTGGCGTCCTCGTTAGAGTTCCCGATCCTGAGAACCATTGGTTTGCTTTGTCACTCGTGGTGTTTCTAGCTGCTATTTGGCCGATCCTCACGGCCACCCTTTTGGTTCGAACGATCGTCGAGCCCATCTCCCAGATCTCGTCCACCTTTCATCGCATTATCGGTCGCGGTAGGACGGAAGAGTCCGATCGCGTCCCCATTTTCTTCAAGGATGAAGTTGGCAGACTGGCTTTCAATGCCAACCGAACGATCGACATCTTGACAGAAGCTCGCGGAATGCTTGAAGTCAATGCTCAAAGTCTCGCCCAGAAAAATGCCGAGCTTGAGCAGGCCTACCGAACCAAAGGTGAATTTTTGGCCAATATGTCTCACGAACTGAGGACGCCGCTCAATGCGATCATCGGCTTTTCCCGGTTGATGCGGAGGAAGCTTGAGGGAACCTTGCCCCCGCGGCAACGGAAAAATTTGAGCCTGATTGAACAGTCGGGAGAGCAGTTGCTCACTCTGGTTAACGACTTGCTGGACTTCGAGAAAATTGAAGCGGGTAAACTCGTCATCTCATATGACAGCCTACAGATGGAGCCATTTCTAGAGACAATGAGGGTGACGCTGAAGCCCCTCGCGGAGGCAAAGGCGCTGAGCTTATCCTTTTCGACCGAGGACTGTCCCGACCCCTATTGGACCGACCGAGACCGCTTGCGACAGATTCTGACGAATCTTCTGACAAACGCTATCAAATATAGCGACGCTGGGGAAGTACGACTGGATATAGCAGTAGAGGCCGAACATGTCGTCTTCGCGATCACCGACCAGGGGATTGGAATGGACGAACAGCAACTCGCCATGATATTCGACCCTTTTCATCAAGTGGATTCCAGCGAAACCAGGGAGCGCGGTGGGGTCGGTCTAGGTCTTGCTATTGTGGCCCGTCTTGTGAGGCTGTTGAAGGGGGAGATTGAAGTGGAGTCCTCCGAAGGAGACGGGTCGAAGTTTACTATCCGTCTACCCCTCGAGAGGGACTGCTCCCATTTGGTGCCGGAAGGTGATGGACCGACCGTGTTGGTGATCGATGACAATTTAGAGTATCTGGAGTCGATTCACTCGGAGCTGACGGAAGCGGGATATCGAGTGACTGTGGCTTCGTCGGGTGAGGAGGCGCTGGAGATCCTGGCACGCCTGATACCCCGAGTGATCCTTTTAGACATCGTGATGCCCAGTATGGACGGTTGGGAAGTCTTACGTCGGATTCGCGCCACCCCTGCCTTGAATTCCGTTCCCGTGGTCGTGACAAGCGCTGTGGACGATCGTCCTGTCGGTCTCGATGTCGATTTCGCGGGACGACTTTCAAAGCCGTTCGAATTCGAGGAGATAAAGCGGTTTCTCTCAACCGCTGACACTTCCGAGGTGGGGCATAGCGGCTTGATGGTAGTCGAGGATGACCTCAAGACGAGGAATCTTCTGGAGCAGGTTCTAGAAGAGAGCGGCTTGCACCCAGCTTTCTACTCTACTGAGCAGGAGGCCGTGGAGCGACTGGACGTGAGCCTGCCTTCAGTTTTGATCCTGGACCTCAATCTAGAAGAGGGAAGCGGTTGGTCCGTGCTCACTCACCTGAGGAGTTTGCCAGGGAGTGAAACCACGCGGGTCTTCATCTATACGGCCAGTGATCTTGACGAGAATCAGTTAACCCGAATTAAGAACGGAGTGGCGACCCTGATCACGAAACACGGTCAGGACAGCCTGACCCATCTAGTATCCTCAATTACCCGAGGAAACAAACAGAAAATACCTCTTGACCCAAAGTAAACAACCTGCTGAGCGGGCCGCTAAGGTTCTGTTCTCAAGAACGGGGGCCGAGAAACTTCTCGATGGTGGCGAAAAGGACATCCTCATCAATGGGTTTGGTGACATAGTCGTCGAAGCCGGATCGCAGCGCTTTCTCGCGGTCCCCTTTGATCGCATGAGCAGTGAGCGCGACGATCGGCATGGCCTCGCTTCCCAAGGCTGCTCGAATCTCCTGACACACTTCCCAGCCACTTTTCTTCGGCAAAGAAAGATCCAGCAAGAGAAGATCGGGTCGTTCCTTGAGTGCAATTTCGACCCCGAACGCGCCGTCCTCAGCCGTCAACAGTTCATAGTCATCCTCTAAAAGTTGCATGACCAAGTCGAGGTTGACGGGATTGTCTTCGACGATAAGAATTCGCACATCGGCTAGTTCCTAGAGTTGAAGATTCTCCCTGCAGAAATCTGTGGTTTGGCCGGAAACTCATTCGAGAGGGAATGGGTCAAAGTGCCTAGAAAGTGCGGCCGGATCGCGTCTTCTAACGAGATGGGTTTCAATTTACAAGCCACTTTGGAACACTGACGGCTGGAAACGGAGTGGACATGATCAGTGTAAAGAATTTGACAAAGAAGTTCGGAGAAAAGGTCGCTGTGAAAGACCTGAACTTCGAAGTGGCCGGGGGAGAGATCCTGGGCCTTTTAGGGCCTAACGCGGCCGGCAAGACGACTACGATGAGAATCTTGACTGGTTTCTTTCCGCCCACCTCTGGGACCGCCGAAATCGCCGGGCTCGACGTGGTAGAGAACACTCTCGAGGTGAAGCGCCAAGTCGGGTATCTACCGGAGCACGTCCCGCTTTACGTGGAGATGACAGCACGGGAATTCCTGGGATTCGCCGCCGCGGCCAAAAAGGTACCTAAGGCGAACCGAAATACGGCGGTCGAACGAAGCATAGAGCGTTGTAATCTCGGCCCCGTCGCCGACCAATTGATCGGGACGCTTTCGCGGGGATATCGCCAACGCGTGGGTCTGGGCCAGGCTATCATTAACGACCCCAAGGTTTTGATCCTCGACGAGCCGACCGTGGGTCTCGATCCTGCTCAGGTTCGAGACATTCGCGCTTTGCTGCGAGAGATTGCCCGAGATTCCACCGTGATTCTGTCGAGTCACATCCTTACTGAAGTCTCGCAGCTTTGCAGTCGAGTCATTATCATCGCCAAAGGCGAGATCCTAGCCATGGACACACCCGAGAACTTGACGTCGCAACGTCATAAGGAAGTACGATTTACCCTTCGTGTTACCGGCGCCGAACTCGACTTTGTGGAAAAGCACCTCTCCGAACTGCCCATCGTTTCGCGAGTTTCGCGCGCCGAAGGTGGCTTTCTTGAGGTCGCCTCTAAGACGCTCGAACAGCCCAACGAAGACTTCGGACCTCAGTTGGCCGCCAGTGTAGTGGGTCAGGGGTGGTCTCTTCACGAGTTGAAGCGCTCCTCGGTAGACCTGGAGGACATCTTTATCAGCCTAGTGGGAAATTCCACCGAAGAGGCAAGCGTTGAGGAGGTAGAAACGTCGTGATCGCTATTTTTCGACGAGAGGTGGGGGCTTACTTCAATTCGGCTTTGGCCTGGACTCTGATTTCCGTGTTCATTTTCGTCATCGGCTATGTTTTTATGGCCATGGTCGGATCCTACGCCGAGTACTCTCTCACAGCGGGATCGTCTCCCTACGGCGGAGCCAATCTCAATCTCACCGATCGGGTGGTGGTACCGACCTTCTGGTGGATGGGCTTTCTTCTGCTGTTTATTCTTCCACTTCTCACCATGAGGTTGATCGCTGACGAGAGTCGCACGGGGACACTAGAGATGCTCTACACTTACCCATTGACTGAGGCGGACATCGTTTTGGGAAAATTCTTCGGGGCACTGACGGTGGTGCTGGCGATGATGGGTGTGTCCAGCAGCCTCTTCATCGCTCTAGGTCGATTAACCACCGTAGAGTGGAGGGTTGTTGCCAGTGGGTTTCTCGGCGTCTTTTTAGTGGGGTGTGCCTTTATATCGTTTGGAATGTGGGCCTCGAGTATTTCCTCGAGCCAGATCGTGGCTGCTGCCATTTCATACGGAGGTCTGCTGACGTCTTGGTTGGTCGTGATTGTGGCTCGCAAGATGGAGCCCCTCAAGGAAGTGTTTGGAGAACTGTCTGTTATGTCGCATCTCGAGCAGATGGCTCGAGGGACGTTGACAACTCATCAACTCGTATACTATCTGGCCTGGACCGTTCTGTTTCTTTTTCTGACCACGCGAATGCTAGAAAGCCGCAAGTGGAGTGCCTAACCGATGAATAGACGTCAAAAGAACTTAATATCGACATTGGTTTCCGTCTGCTTAGCATTGCTCTGCTATCTCCTAGTGTTGGCAGTCTCCAACGACCATCAGACAACTTTTGATCTGACCGCCGAGAAGCGCTTCTCTTTCAGTCAGCAAACCAAGGATATTGTGTCGAATCTGAAGGTGCCTGTTAAGCTGTACGCCTTCGTGGACCCCAACGGAGATGGCTCACAGATCACTGATATGCTAGAGCGGTATCGGCGGTTGAACAGCAAAGAGTTCAGTTTCGAGATCGTCGATCTGGAGAAGAAGCCGACCCTTGCCGAATCTCTGGAAGTGAGGGCTTACGGTCAGGGAGTCTTGGAACGGGTTGAGAAAGCTTCCTCCTCGAAGACGCCGCCTCGACGGGAACGGGTGATGTCTTTCGACGAGGCAACCCTTACGAACGCGCTCTTAAAGTTGACCACCACAACCACCAAAAAGGTCGTGTATCTGACGGGTCACGGGGAGCGGGCACCAAAGGGCGGCGACAAGGAGTCAGTCTCGAGTCTCGCCGCCGCTCTGATGACCGAAGGCTTTCTTTCGGAGACGGTCAAGCTCGCTGAAGCGAAGGTCTTACCGAACGACGTGGACCTTTTAGTCTTGGCAGGGCCCACGAGTCCGATGCTTGACGGTGAACGAAAAGTGATCGACGCCTACCTTCAGAAGGGCGGGAAGATGCTCTTTCTGGCCGATATCACGACACCTCAAGCGTATACCGAATGGCTCAAGCCTTACGGATTCGTTTTGGGAGACAGTGTGATCATCGACACCGCCTCCAACATGGCAGGTGCCGAACCGGTCTTCGCCATCGGGGTGGCCTACTCCGGCAAGCATCCCATTACCAGAAATTTCGCGGATGTAACGGCGTTCCGTCTCGGCCGCCCAGTTCAGATCGGTCCTGCTGACCCTTTGGACGGAGGCGGAGCGCCCGAGCTTGAGGTTTTGGTGCAGACTGCTAAATCGGCCTTTCTTTTACCCATCAAGGACGTCCTGAAGAATTCCGAAGTCTCTTTTTCTCCGAAAGACGAGGAGGCTGCCTCGCATTCCTTAGCTGTCGCCGGGCTGTACCCTCGAGGAACGGACACACCGGAGCCTTCTCCGAGTCCCACACCGAGCGAATCCCAGACGGACCAAAGTCAAGAGATCTCAGCGAGAATTGTGGTCGTAGGAAACGTCGACGCTTTCACAGATCGGCTTTTCGGATATGTCAGCAATCGCGACTTCGTTCTCAATACCATCAATTGGCTTTCTCTGTCGGAAAATCAGATCACGGTGAGAACAAAAGACCATAAATCCCAACCGCTGATGCTCGACAAGCAGAAGGAAAAGTGGTTGAACTTCATTTTTTGTCTGCTCCTTCCGTTTTTATCGATGTTGACGGGGGCTTTGATCGCTTTGCAGAGACGTCGGGGCTTGGCTTCGTGAATCGAACTCAGGTCGGACTTCTTCTCGCGGTCATGAGTTTGGCGACCTTTTACTTATGGGGCAAGACCCATAAAATGGAAACCGAAGAACGAGAGTACCAAGAGAAGCGCTTTTTCTCTGAAAAGGAACCCGAAGACATCGGGTCTATCAGGGTCAAGAGCAAGGATCCGGCTTTCGAGTATCTGCTGACCCGGCGGGGAGACCGCTGGTATCTCGACTCGCATCTGGCCAGTCAGGAAAAGTCTCCACAACTGGTGAACTCTCTGATTGAATTGACGACTGAGCGTGAGATCAACTCCACCCCGGCCCCCGATGACGAAAAGGAGTTCGGCCTCGACGATCCGTCTTACCTCATTACTTTGACTTCAAACGCCGGCGACACACTAGGAACAGTGTTGCTGGGCGATCGCACGCCTGGTGGGAATCATTATTATGGAAGGCTCCAGTCCGGTGGGGCGATCTCCACGGTTCCCGCGTACACGCTCTCTCCTTTGGAGGAAGAACCGAAGGATTTGAGAGAGGACTCTCCTTTTCCGGCGGAAGTGGCCGCGGTTGACAGGCTTGGGTTCACCGCAGCCGATCAAAGTCAAGGCACCCTAGAGCGTGAGAAGTCTGAGGTTCCCGACGCAACCGCCAAGTATCGTATTGTGCTGCCGGAGCAGAAGGAGGCTGATGAAACCAAGGTTTCCGAGCTTCTCTTTCTTCTCAAGGACATGAAGGTCGCTCGTTTTCTCGGTGACGAAGAGCGCACGAAACTGGGAAACCCGGTGGCTACCTACCGAGTTCACGAGTTCGACTCAGGATTTGATCTCGTCACAGAATTCTGTCAACCGGTAGTCATCAATCCTAAGCTTCGGTATGGACGAAGATTTCTGACCAAGGTTGGATCCTCGGAGGTCGTCCCTGAGACCGAAGAGCGCTTTGTGATCGACATGCTGGGAGACAGTCAGGTCTTAAGCCCAACTCTTCAACAGTTTGAGGAACGACGACTGTTGCGGGTTGCAGTCGACGAACTCAAGTCTATCCAAGTGGTTCAACTCGGTTCAGAACTCAAGGCCGAGCGCTCCAGCCAAGGAGCTTGGGAGGTCGCTTCTTCCAATCCGAAGCTCGACCCATCGTCGGGAACGAGTCAAAAGATCGATGCCGTTCTGTGGGCTCTTAGAGACCTTCGTTTCCAGAAGGAGTCGGACGCGGAAGGCGTCTCTAAGGAGAGCGAATGGCGGATCGTGTTACAAACCGCCGAGGGAAAATCCTTGGAGTACCGTTTCGAGCGGGACAAAACGGGGAAATCCTTCGTGGGGCACGGGGCAAAGACATATCTTTTGCAGGAAGAGTCTCTCTCAGCCATCAACGAGGCTGCGAAGGCTTTATGGTCGAAGGCGATCAGTCCGTCCTCCTCTCCGACGCCGGAAGCTTGAAAGACGGTTCTGGGCGGAAGAGATGTTAGTGAAAAGTTCAATTGGGACAGGGTAAGCCCTTAAGGAGATACGCGTGAGTAGTAGTGAAAACAGCCGAGTTCTGGTGACGGGGTCCTTGGCCTACGATTTTATCTTAACCTTTCCGGGCAGGTTCGAGGAACACATCCTTCCTGACAAGCTTCATATGATCAACGTCTCCTTTCTGGTCGACCGTGTGACGAAACAACGTGGGGGCTGTGCTGGAAATGTCGCCTACACGTTGGCTCTTTTGGGAGAGAAGCCCAGAGTCTTGGCTGCGGCCGGTCATGACTTTGAGCCGTATGCGGCGTGGCTTCGCGACCAAGGCATCGATATCTCTGAAGTCCGGGTCCTCGAGGACGAGATGACAGCGACCTGCTTCATCACCACGGACCAGTCTCACAATCAATTCACGGGGTTCTATCCCGGGGCCATGAAACACGCCAAGGAACTTTCCCTCAAGGCGGCGGCCAAAGGTGCCGAAGTTGTCATCGTCAGTCCCGATGACCCCGAAGCCATGAAGCGCCATTGCACGGAAGCCAAGCAAGTCGGAGCCATCTTCGTTTACGACCCCTCCTTTCAAGTGATCGCCATGGACGGTGAGTTTTTGTGGGAAGGTGCGAAGGGCGCCAATGCTCTGATCCTCAATGACTACGAGTTTTCCGTGTTTTTAGAGAAGACTGGCAAAACCATTGCGGAGTTGCACGAAGAGATCGAGTTCCTAGTGGTCACTTTGGGTGAAAAGGGAAGCCGCATCATGCCTAGAGGCGAGGAAGAGATCGTGGTGGCGCCGATTCACACCGACGGCGCCGTCGACCCCACCGGGTGCGGCGATGCCTACCGCGGCGGGTTCATCACCGGCTTGGTCAACGGTTGCAGCTTTCAAGAGTGCGGCCAACTCGGAAGTGTGGCCGCAGTTTTTGTAGTGGAGCAGTACGGAACCCAGAATCACCACTACAGCATGAACGATTTCGCGGAACGTTATCAGTTGGCTTATGGGGCTCTGCCGGCCTTTTTGAAAGAAGCTATGCCAGTCTAATCGTTCCGCCCCAACATGCTGGAGTACGTCGCGGTCATCGTTTACGTCTGTTACCTGGAACCCGACGATTTGGACCGGTGGATCGAGAAAGGAGCCAGGCTCCTTCGCCTTCAGTAGCTCAGGATGTGGTCTTTACCAAACCGGAGTTGCCGCGTTCTTGGACCGCATCGCGCTCGACGCGCGCTCTAAGACCTCGAGGACGGCCAGTCCATTGACTCCATCGCTTAGCGGCGAGGTTCTTGTGGCGATAGCGTCGATGAAGGCCTGACATTCTTCGTGAAGCGGTTCGGCCTTCAGGAGTTCGACCTTGTGGGGTGGACTGATAGCGGTCGTCCACTGTCCGTCATCCAGTACCAGGCTGGTATCCCAGACCGTGAGACTCCCGTCTATGCCGTCGACCATAGCGGACTGACTCGAGCCGACAACCATAAATCTTTGTTCTTTGAAAGGGTGGAGCCAAGAGACCAGGATGTGGGCCCGCACGCCTTTAATAAAGCCGAGTTCCACGAGAGTCCGATCGGCGATCCCTGGTTGCAAATAAGACCCGCTGCTGGCCAGGACTTCGGTGGGCCCCGAGCCGACCAAGCCGAGGATGAGAGAAACGTCGTGCGGAGCGAAGCTCCAGAGGACGTCTTCGTGGCAGCGAATTTTTCCCAAAGCCATACGGTGAGAGTAGAGGAAGCGCAGTTTTCCAAACTCTTTTTGGCGAACCAGACGACGGAGTTCCACAAAGGCGGGATGGTACTCTAAAATATGGCCAACCATGAGGATTCGCCCGTGCTCTTTCGCTTGCTGAAGTAAGGCTCGTCCTTCTTGCACATTGAGAGCCAACGGTTTCTCCACAAAAAGATCTTTGCCCGCGCTCAGTACCTTTCGCCCAAGTTCCCCGTGAGTCGGCGCGGGCGTGGCCAAGACAATGCCGTCGAGTTGATGTTTCCCTAGCAGCATTTCTTCGAAGTCTTCTAGGACGGGGACAGTATCGCCGGTGATTTTCTGCGCCTTCTGCCGTCCCGACAGAGTGGGATCACAGACTGCGCCCAGACTTCCCAGTTCGTGGAATACGCGGACGAGGTTTTTCCCCCAGTAGCCGCATCCCGCGACTCCTATTCGAACGTTCCGCATAGGGCCCCGTTCTAAACAGGAATGGGAACTCCCACCCCAAAAGCAACTTCTGCCAAGCAATGGAGGCGAGAATGAGTCAAAAAATAGGTCAGAGGGTGTTCTCCGGTATTCAGCCGTCGGGCGCTGTACATCTCGGGAATTACGCCGGCGCGATCATGAATTGGGTCCGACTCCAGGACCTCACGGACTGTTATTTCAGCATTGTGGACTATCATGCGATGACCTTGCCGTATCAGCCAAAGGACTTGCGTGACCGCGTTTATCTCGCGGCGGTGGACCTTCTGGCATGCGGCGTGGATCCCGACAAGTGCCATCTTTTCTTGCAGTCAGCGGTTCCCGAGCATACCGAACTGGCTTGGATTTTATCTTGCACGGCTCCCATGGGCGAACTGAGCCGGATGACACAGTTTAAGGAAAAGTCAGAAAGGGCGAGTTCGGTAAACGTAGGTCTCTTCACCTATCCGGTGCTTCAAGCAGCCGACATCCTTCTTTATAGAGCCGATTCTGTGCCGGTGGGCGAGGATCAGCTCCAGCATTTGGAATTAACACGCGAAATAGCACGCCGTTTCAATCACACTTTTGGGCCTGTTTTTCCGGAGCCGCAGCCGCTTTTGACCTCGGCGCCTCGCATTATGTCGCTGCAAGACCCGACAGCTAAGATGTCAAAGTCTGTGCCCGGTTCGGCGATCATGATGGGGGATGAAGAAGCAGTCGTGACCAAAGCGATCAAACGGGCCGTCACCGGAATGGGAGAGCCCAACGAAACGCCGCCGGGGGTGACGAATCTGCTGACCTTGCTAGAAGTTTGTCAACGAGCCGATCTCGCTCAGCAGTTTCGAGCGGATCAAGAGGACGGAACGATACGATACGGAGATCTGAAAAAGGCTTTGACCGAAGCGCTGTTGGAGGTGCTGAGGCCTATCGCGGACCGCCGTCGGCAGTTGCTCGCGGAGCCCCAGCGCGTTCATGAGATCTTAGGAGATTCTGCAGTTTCGGTCCGCCGTTTGGCGAAAGAAGTGATTGCTGAGGTGAGGGACGCGGTGGGCTTGAATGCGCAGCCGGCCTAGCACCCAGATGCATCAGCTCAGAACAAGCTCTTAAGCGACCTTTTTACTGGCCAATCCTTTGAGGGCTGCCATTGCCACCGCGGCGCGTGGGCGGGGGTAGTGGGGAAATTTTTCCATGACTTCGAGAGCCTTGACGGCGTCAGCCGACGCAGGACAGCTTCCCAGTGAGATGTTGACCAAGAGTTGGCGTCCGATATCAGCTTTCTGCGCGGAATTCGAGAAGCGCTCAAGATGGGTCAAGGCACAAGCTGCGATTTCGGTAGCGGGAAGAACATTGGCGCTCTCCAAAAGGTAGAGGAGTTCTTCGGGGAGGTATACGCTGGGGGCTGCGGTCATCGGTGTTTTCTCTTTCGTGTCGTAGAATTTGTTCGGGCTCATTCACAATCTACAAGTGGGCCCTTAACCTAAGCTGAAAGTTCTCAAAACGGTTTGATTCCCTCGTCCCTCGGTCTCGCGGAGGGGGGGCATCCTTGGAGGCGAAGGCTGCGGGTGTGCGCCTATTACACACTTCGGACTGGCATCTTGGTGCCCGGTTCTTTGGACGTTCGCTAATTTCAGATCAGGCTTATGTTCTAGATCAGATGATCAATCTGGTGCGCGATCTCAATCCCGACGTGTTGGTCGTTTCCGGCGACGTCTTTCACCAACGCCGGCCCAACGAGGAGGCCTTGGCTCTCTTCCACGATACGGTGGGGCGGATGCTGGATCTCGGGAAAGAAATGATCGTGCTGGCGGGCCCTACGGACGACTTAGAGAACCTGCACCTCAACGCTCGCTGGGTCCGCAACCAAGGTCTTTACCTTTTCCAGGAAGCCAACCAGGTTCTTTCACCCCTCTCACTGCGGGGGAAACGAGACTCTTTCGGCGTTAACGCCTGGTGCTTGCCATATCCTGGGGTACAATCCGAGGGGATGGAAGGGAATGGTCACCCCGCGCTCGTCGCGCACCGTTTGGTGGAAACCGTGATCCAGCGAATCGACCCCGGAGCGATCAATGTTTTTATGGGATACGTATGGGCTCAAGGGATCGGAAAGCGCCCGGAATTTGGTTCCTTGATCACCACCGGAGGGCAGCCTGTCGAGAAGCGCCTTTTGGAGCACTTCGACTATTCGGCCCTGGGTGGTTGCCATGTACCAAGCTCGTTGGGACCCGCGACGATTCGATACAGCGGGGGGTTGTTGGCCGACGACATCGATGCCGGGGTCGTGGAACGCTCGGTAACTCTAGTGGAGATCGATGGCAAGAGCCGGATCACCGTTGACGAGTATCCCCTACGCTCGCGGCGAACTTTTCGGGTCCTCTCGGGAAGTGTGGAAGAACTGGTGGAGCAGGGGCGCCAAGTCGGTACTCAAGATCTCGTGATCCTGCGGTCTCAAGAGACAGAGTTGACGCCGGCCCAGAAAGCCCAACTTCGGTCTCTCGGCTCGAACATTGTCTCCATCGAGACGGAGGCCCCTTCGGCCAAGTCGACCGAGGACATCACTGGTGCCAACCTCTCCCCTGTACTCCAGATGTTCTCCGAGTTCTATCGAGAGGTAGAGGGGGCCGAGCTAAGCGAAGCTGCGCTGGTCGCTCTCAAGGCCATCGAGGAGAAAATGTGAGAGCGCTACGCTTGAGCCTTACGGCTTTCGGACCTTTTCTTCACACCGAGACAGTGGACTTTCGCGCCTTCCGATACAGTCGGCTTTTCTTGATACAGGGCCCGGTAGGCAGCGGAAAGACGTTTTTGCTCGACGGAATCTGTTTCGCATTCTATGGCCGGTCCTCGGGCGGCGAGCGCGATCGCAGGGGCTTAAGAAACGCGGCGGCCCAGGACGGTGAAGAAACGGTCGTCGTGCTGGACTTTGAGGTGGAGGGCGCAGGCTACAGAATCGAGCGGCGTCTCTGCCTAGACGCAAAGAGTTCAGAATTTCGAGCAGACGAAGTCGCTCTTTGGCGATTGCCCGCGGCGGGTGAGCCGAGTCGGCGAGACATTCTGTCGTCGTCGCCGTCGGGAGTGGAAGGCATGCTGAGCCGGATGCTGGGACTTTCCGCTGACCAATTCTGTCAGGTGGCCATTCTACCACAAGGGCAGTTTCGACGCTTTCTCCTGGCCCCCGGAGAGGAACGGACCGCCATCGTCCGCCGCATGTTCGACGGCCAGAAGTATCAGAAGTTCGCTGATTTGTTGAGTCAAGAGTATCGAGAGCTGAAAGAACGGGCCGAAGCGGCTTGGAAAGAGCGCGAGGACTTAACCGCCCGTTACGAACTGTTTCAGGGCGACCCAAGAGAGAGCTTGATGGCCTCTCGTGAGGAGTTGGAGGCGGTGGTCGCGACCTGTCGACAGCATCAAGAGAAAAGTTCGGAATGGGAACAATCGCTTGAAGGTGCGGTGCGCTATGAGACGCTCGAGCGTCAGCGCGACATGGCTCTGCGTGAGCTTGGCAACCTGGCGAATGAGGAAGAGGCACCGGCAGGCGCCCTCTCGCGTCGACTGAGAAAATCCTTGCCCCAATACAGGCTTTGGCGCGAAAAGATGACCGAAAAGGAGGAGATCGAAAGGGATCTCGACGAGCAGCGAAGCCAGTATGAGCGGCTCAAACGCGAGACCAACTTTCTAGAGGCCGAAGTCACTCAGGCCCGCCGTCAAGAGGAAGAGAAGTTTGCTCTCAAAAGGGCATCGGAGAAACTCATGGAGTTGACGCAAGAGGCGGCCGGCTTACAGGCTCTAGATCAAGAGGTGGAAGCAGCACAGGTGCGATTGCGGGAACTGTCACGAAGTCGCGTGACCCTAGCTCGCGAAGTGAAAGCCGGCCAAGCGCGGTACAAGAAATTTGAAGAGGATCTCGTAGCCCTTAGAAAAGCGGAACTGCGCCTGGTATCCCTTCGCCAAGAAGTGGCGAATCTTGAAGACCAGGAACAGCGGCACCGGCAGCAAGCCCACCTTCAAGCGGCGTCCGAGGAGGCCGAGCAGAGAGCCCAGAGATTGCGTGAAGCGCTGCTCTCTTCGCGGGCTGCGCTGGAGGAGGCGGAGTCGGTAGAACGACGTCAGTTGGAGTTGACTCGTTTGGAGTCCCTGCAAAATCTGCAGGCAGACCTCGCTAAAGGGAAACCGTGCCCTCTCTGCGGTTCTAAGAAGCACCCCCGTCCGTTCTCTCACAAGGGAACGAACTCAGCCGACGCTGACGAGCCTTCCCAAAAGGTGGCGGAGTTGAGAGCACGATGTCAGCGTCTAGATGAGGAGCTTCAGCAGGCCGAGGAGCGGCGACTGCGCCTTGAGGGTAGAGTAGAGGAGTCTGGGTCGGTTACGGAAGATATCGAAGATATTAGTGAACTGACGAACGATCTTCGCCTCTCGGTCAGCCAGATAGAGGGCAGGCTGGACGAGGGGCGGCGACGGACTCAAGAAATGGATCGGATCAAGGCCGAGCTTCTGCCCTCGCGCAAGCGTTTGCGTCAGATGAGGCTCTTGAGAGAGAGGCTCGAAGCCACTCTGGAAGCGGCCCTCTCGATGCGCGCCTCCAAAGCTGAAGTCCTCGCGGATTTCCTCTTGGAAATACTGGACTGGGAGCAAGGCGTCGACGACGAACGTTGGCATGGATTGTTGGAAGCAGAGAACGAGCGGATCGAAGCTCAGTTAAAGGTTTTGGAACAAGTCGGCTATTCCACGGAACGGGCGGAGTTGATGGCTGAGGCCTTTGCCTTGGGGCTGGCCGAGACTCGAGCCTCAGAAATTCGGCGCGCGACTCTCGAGCGGGAGACTAACGAATTTGAAGAAGTCATTTTCGGCGAATTTCGTTTGGACTTTTCGAACTGGTCGGACCTGGCGTATGCGTTGAGTCGAGCCGACCGGGAGTCGCAAGTCCAGAGCGGCGAGGAGTCGGTCCTCGACAAAGAGACCCTTACCCGGACAGTCAAACGCCAGCTAGAGCAGTCCGAAGAGCTTTTGACCGCGGTCGTCACTCCCGACTTAAGGTCCGAGCAGATTCGTGCGGCCCTCGCCAGGGAGCGAGACATGATGGAACTGAAAGTGGCTCGGAGAACATCACTTCAGGCCGCCGTCGACGTCGCCGAAGGGGAGGTCGAGCGTTACGATGAGTTGGTGGAGGAGATACGAGAGAACGAGACTCGCTTAGACGCTATCAAGAATCTAGCAGTTGCAGCCGAGGGTACGAATCCGGGAAATATTCGATTCTCGGATTGGGTCGTGGAGAGATTTTTCAGAAAAGTTATCGCGACGGCCAACCAAAAGCTCGAGACGCTGGCGCCGCGACGCTTTGTGCTCTGCCTCGAACCGGGGCTGGAGGTGCTGGTTCTCGACGACAACCTGGGATTGAGGCGGTCCGCGACCACGCTGTCGGGGGGCGAGTCTTTCCTAGCCTCACTCGCTTTGGCGCTCGGATTGGGCGATGTGCTTCAAGGTGACGAAGGGGCCGCCGACCGTTTGGGTACTCTGTTCATCGACGAGGGGTTTGGATATCTCGACGACAAGGCGCTAGACGCGGCCTTGAACTGCTTGGAAAGCTTAAGAAGCGAGGGCCGGACGATAGGGATTGTCTCCCACGTCGCGGCCCTCAAAGAAAGGATCCGTTCTCAGGTCCTTATCAGTCCCGCCGACTCTCAGCCGGCCGGGACATCGAGGATTCGAGTTTTCACCCCTTAGGTCCTTAGGCTTCGCCGGCGCCGGCTAACGAGCCACGACGTACGAAGTCCTCCACCAGGAGAAGTTGCTCTCCCGCGTGGCGAATGGTGTCGAGCAGCGTCGACATGGTCGACACTTCCTCAAGTTGTTCGGTGACGAACCACTGCATAAAGGTGTGAGTCATGTGATCGTTGTTCTTAGCGGCTTCGCCCACCAGATTATTGATCTGACGGGTGACTTCGAGTTCTCCATCAAGAGCGCAGCTGACTGCGTCTCCCGCACTGGTAAAGTCGTTGCGAAGGTCCGGAAGCCCACGGATCTCCGGCTTCGATCCCGCGTCGAGGAGATACGTGATGAATTTCATCGCGTGTTCCCGCTCTTCAGCGGCTTGGGTGAAAAAGAAGCTCCCTAAAGCGGGCAAGCTTTCGGATTCAAAGTAGACGGCGATCGCCATGTACTGAGCGGCCGCTTTCGTTTCGTTCTGGATCTGCTGGTTGAGTAGCTCGATGAGAGCTTCACTGACCAAGAGAGTGGTGTTAGATTTTGCCATTGTTATCTCCTTAAGTGGTTAGGGCGTAAAATTGTTAAACAAGCCCTTAAACTTCTTCTAAGATTTCCCCCTAGACAGGGTTTCTTCAAACCTCTCTCCTTACATCCGCGACGTGAAGTTCGTTCAAAGTCTTGACGGAGAAGGACCATTTTTGCATGGACCGAAGCGGCGCCGCACCGTACCTTTGGCACTATGCCATAGCGAATATGAAATCTCTTTGGGGGATATGAATGAAGAAATCAATTAAAATTTTTATGATGCTGACTCTGCTGTTTGGCTCGACTTGGGTCGGGGCCGAAGAGTTGTCAGTGAAAGTTTCGAGTCAGCGTGACGCCGTATTCAACGTTGTTGATAACAATGCGGGCGACCCCGAGGTTTCCGGAACCGTAAAGGGTTCGGCGAACCTCAAAGAGGGCAAAAGTGGAATGAGAGCCGATCTGGTTCTCAAAGAAGCGAACGAACTTCAGGGTGCTCAAGCGGACGCCTTTCTGAAAATGACAGCCACCACCATCGAGGCGATGGCTTATCTCGATATGAAATTGCCCGCCGATCCTACGGCTCCTAAGGTTCTCGATGTGGATATGGCCACCGTGACCGAGGGAGATCAGTCCGCCGCGAACTTCGAGGTCAACTTCGAAGGCCCCGCAGGCACAGATCCTATCCCGAAAGGGACGGGGAAAATGGACTTCAAAGGCGGCTTCAAAGCCTTTGTCTCCACTGCGAGCTTTGACTTCAGTGGCGAGGCTCTGAAAGGGGCCGGCGTTCCCTTTAGTAAATTTTCGCTGGACATAACCGAGACGGTGGATGCCGAATCGAAATTGAATAAGACGACCATCGCATTTTCCGTTACGGCTGCCAAGGGTTCACAGACGGCCCAGCAGTTGGCGAGCCTTCCGATGTTTGGCCCCATGCTCGAGGGACAACTCAAGCAGGTCAATGTCAAGTACGAAGGCATGGATTTCCCCGCCCCCACCGAAGAGGGTGAAAACACCACTGGGAAAGGTACCATCACTTTGATCGATGTCCGCGGAACCATCAAGCCTTATCTGGGGATGATGGCCGCGCAGGTGCAAGGCGTTCCCGATGCGACCAAGGCCTTGGAAGAGATCATCGAAGCTCGACTGGACAAACTCCATTTCGACATGGAGGCGGGAGAGACGTCGATCAAAGGCAATGTAGCGATCGAGACCGCCAATCTTGAGCAGTTTTGGAATGGCTACCTGACGTTGCTCCCCGCCATGAACGAAATGAATAATGAAGAAATGTTGGCCAACGCGGGAGAATTCAAGAGTTTTCTAGAGCCGTTGATGCGCATGAATACCGAGCAGGCTGTTGAGAGTCTCAAAATCCTGGTCGCCAGCGATATGAAAATCGATGGAGAGATGTCGTTCACCCTGGATCCCAAGGAGACTGACACCAAAGATGACGCAGCGAATGCCCAGAAGTTGATGGCTTTCAAGAGTTCCGGCAAGATCCTCTCGTCCGGGTATGCAGGCTACATTGAAAAGGCTAAAGCCGCAGGCCTGCCCATCGCGGAGAAAGCCGTTGGAAAGCTCACGCTCAAGCTCAAGGACCAGACGGCCCTCACTGGCGATGCGTACTTTTACACCGACGGGCAGATTGTTGATTTCTATAAAAACATGCTTGCCAAGGCCGCCAAAGAAGGCCAAGCGCCCGAAGAGGTCCAGACCGCCATCACAAACCTCACGTTGAATGATGTCGGTGTGAAGATGACTCTACAGGACAACAAATTGGTCATTCTGTCGCGGAGCGACACAAGTGACCTCACCGCAGTCGCCGCGCTGATCTTGAAGCAGGCTGCACCTCAGTTTGCGGGTGAACTCACCGGAGGCTCCGTGGA
>JBBKWP010000035.1:0-22270 GCA_037968995.1 Candidatus Xenobia bacterium | reverse complement strand
CCGCGATGATGTGAAGTGCGGGCGACTCTTTGAAGGCTGCTTCGATACCGGCGTTGGCTCCGCCGCCACCCCAAGAGTTGGAGGTGATGCGTGCGCCCATTTTGGTGGAGTACTGGATGCCTCGGATGATAGCTGCGGCGCTGGTGGAGCCTTCGTCTGAGAAGATTTTGACAGCCATCAAGTTAGCGTGCTTGTTGACACCGGAGAGTCCTACGCCGTCGTCACCCACAGCGGCGATGGTACCAGCGCAGTGCGAACCGTGTCCGTGACCGTCGCGGGGGTCGCCGTTGTCGGCGAAAGCGTTGTAGCCGTGAACATCGTCGACCACTCCGTTGTTGTCGTCGTCGATGCCGTTGCCGGGGATTTCACCGGGGTTGGTCCACATGTTGGCGGCCAAGTCAGGGTGGTCGTAAGCGATACCGGTGTCGATGACCGCGGTGATGTGTCCGCCTTCGGCTTGAGTGCGTCCGGTGTGCTTTGCCCAGGCTTCAGGAGCGTCGATGTCGGCATCGACTTTGCCGCCGGTTTGGCCTTCGTTGTTGAGGCCCCAAAGTTTGCCGACGTCGGGGTCATTGCTGATTCCCTCGCCGTGTTCGCCTTCGGGAAGGCCATAGGTATGGTTGGGAACCGCGAACTCTACGCGCTCATCTCCGGCCATCGCGGCCATCGCTTCTTCTACCGAGACTCCGGCGGGAAGTTTGATGTGGAGAAATTCGCCGGTCTCAGACTTGCTGAGGCCGCCGGGAGTGTCAAATTCTCCGAGGACGGTGGCGCCGAAGTCTTTGACGATGGAATTGTCGGCGCCGGCAAGCGCGACGCCGGGCTTGGTTCGGATAATCATTTCGCCGGGGAGGTGGGCATCTAGGGTCCCTTTGAGGTCGGCGGCTTGGGCCGAAGTGGCGGCGAGCAAGGACTCGAGCTTGGTGGGAGCGGGAGCGTTAAAATTTACGTCGGACGTTTCGCTGGGAGCGGCCTGAGCGGCGACTTCCTTGGAGGCGGCCGGAGCAACAGCGAATTTCGCGTTCTTTAGGCCAGAGTAAGCTTGAGTGGTGTTGGACTGAATCATCATAATCTTGGGTCTCCTGGAATTTGTATTCTGTGTTCACAGATTACAAAAGTGGGGGACCGAAGTTCCAAACAACTTGTTAACGAAATGTCATCGCCGAAGTTTGTCGACCTACGGCAATCTGCTCCTAAGCGGGGATGCCAGAGAGGATGATGCTGAACAGCGAGAGGATGGAGGCGCCAGCCACGAAGAGGTAGGCTTTCGTTCCAGCGCTCACGGCCAGTGAGGGGCATGTCACGCCACCACTGGCAGCGTGTCGCAAACCAACCGGCATCTGGAGTTCCAAGGCGGCCCGCAACTTAGAGTGTCGACAAGTCTCGAGTAGCTCGCTGTAAGAGTTGGCATATGATGTGGAGTTGTTCGCGTGTCTCATAGGCTCATTTTGCCACGGGGGAGTGGAATAGTGGTTGATAGGCGCGTTCAAATGTTAAAAACTTGTTAACAATCTCCCACGATTTTAGCCCGCCGACTTTTTTCCAGGGTCAGGCAACTTCATCTGCGCACGTCTTGGGTGGGCGAAAGCTTCTCGTAAGCGGCCAAGGTCTGTTCGATGTAACCGAAAATCAAAATCACTATGAGAAGTTCGCGGATTTCGTACTGATGGTTTTGCAGGCGCAGAACTGACCGCGCATGATAAAGACCTCCGGCCGTCAGCCAGCCGGCCAACGTCGTTGAGATGAGAATCCCATCTCGCTTCCACAGTCCCTTGGCGGTGGCCAGGGTGAGGAGGACGAACAGGACCACAATACCCACTTTTTCTGGTAGCGAGTCGTAGACATAGTGGTTGATCAGTAGGGCGTCCAAAGTGAGGAGCGAAATTTCGCTGGTTGGTAGCCAGGTTGGGGGCTTCGAGCGTCTTTGACGCCACATCACAGGAATGAAGACGAAGCCTATCCCTAATGCGAAGACGATCAATCCATTGAAAAGCTGGGCCGGAAGGAAATTGTGGAAATTCATTTCGTGCTGAAGGTTCAGCTTGTCGACACTTGGACTTGTCTCGAAGCCAAACAGTCTTTGCCCCCAGCTGATCTCCTCCAAGACGCCCAGCAGCGAAAGTACACCGAGCCCTATACCAGAGTATTTTAAAATTCGGGGAAGTTGTTTGGGAGTCGGGCGCCTAAGCTTTGCGAAAAGATATGTCGACAAAGCCAGCAAAGCGATGACGGTCGCCCATTCGATAGCTCCGTCTTCGCGCGTGAAACGATAGAGATAGCTTGGGTCTTTATAGAGAGTCGCCAAGGAGACAATGGGTGCTGAAAACAGAACGATATAAGCTGGTATTCTGAACATCGTGATGGGCTATCCGCCGACATGCGTTTTCCTCTATCGTGGCTGGTCTCCCTGGCATTCTGAAGGATTCTCTGAGAAGAAGGACGGCCCGTTCGAGAAGGATGCGTACGGAAATACTCGGAATGAGAAGAGCATGAGGACACCTCAATGAAAAAATTCGGTTTCTCGAGTAGAGTATGGGTCCTCATGGCTTGCGCGGCGCTCATCTTAATGGTGGGCGCGGTCAAGGTGTTGGATCAGAAGCCGAACGTGGCGACGGACTCCGATCTAGGAACGGAAGTTCCGCTCAATACGCTCGATGACGATCTGCCTCCGCCCATGCCTTTAGAAACCGTGTCGGAGAAGCCGCCGCTCGATCTTCCTCTGCCCGTCGCTCAAAAGCCGCCTTCTTCCAAATCGCCGACAGAGGAAAGAGTCGAACCGGTCGTCTGGGTTTCCGAGGACGGCGCTTCGGCTTACAGCCAGCCTGGATTCAATATGCCCAAGCTGAGAGACCTCAAAAAATGGGAAGAGCTTAAGATCGTCGAGAGCACCACCGAGGCTTGGGACAGAGTTCGCGATAGCGAGGGACAAGAATTCTGGGTACAGAAGAAAATTGTCACAATCATCCGGCCGCAGAACCTGAGTCAACCGAGCTTTGCAGAGAAGACGGTGATGGGTTTTTACACCGCGGTAGCCCACAACGAGCACAATGAGGCCTACGATGACCTTTCGCCCGATTGGAAGCGGGAGTTGTCGTTCGACGCCTTCGTAAAGGGCTACGCGCGCACAGATTCTTTGCGTAGCGAGATCGTCAATGTCTTCGAGTTGGGGCAAGACAGCTTTCAGGTCGACGTGTCCATGGAAGCCGTAGAGGAAGGCGAACCGGTGGACTATTTAGGGATCTACACAGTCGAGAAACTGGACGGAAAGTGGTTCCTGACCTCCGGCAGTTTGAAGCGACAGGCCAGAGCCGTTCTGTAAAGATCTCTAAAGTCGACTTTGTGGTCTTTGTTGTTCGGCCTCTCGCAGGTCGGCTACGCTTCTCAGGAATCTCCGCCGATAGGCGTGAAAGGCTGCGGCAGTCACATCCTCTATAAGTTGGCGGTTGATGGCCGCTCCCACGGCCCCGCCAACGAGGGCCACCGTCTGGGCTGCCTTCCTTTGGGCCAGGGTTGCCGCGAGTTTTTTCGCTAGTCCCTGGACGGATTTTGCCAACAGTGTGCGTTGAAGGTCTTCACTGGAGGACTTGGAGTTAGCAGCCTCTTCTAAATGATCGAGTTCAAGTAGGGCGCAACGTCGCTCTCTCCACTCGAGATAATGTCCCGCGTTGACCACGGAGAGAAGGTACATTCGTTCGGCGTCCGAGTCGGCCGGGTGGCCAAAGGCCAACGCGATCTGATGAACGGTTCGAAACATGAGGTAGTACAGGGTTGGGATATCGGCGAGCAATCCCGCGGCGCCGCCCAGGCCGGTCAGTCCGCCCTGCAGGACCGCATAGCGCTTGGCGGAACGGATTCTGTCCTGAGAGACTGCCTCGACGACTTTGAGATCGATGGTAAACACACGCTCCCACGGGTCGAGCTCCAGTCCCGACTTCGCGCACAGTTCGTCCACTAGGGACGCTTGGTACTGTCCGGCTTCGGCTCCCGAAGCCACGGTCGTCAAGACCCCGTGAAGAGCTCCTGTCAGCTTCTTTTGAAAGCCCTTGGGAGTCGCTTTGAGAAGGTACTCGAAAGGACGGCCCAATCGGCTGAGATTTTTTCTCAAACGGCTATCGGGTTTTTGGAAGAATTCTTCGCTTTGGGCCAGCGCCGTCTGTTCCGAGGCGGTGAGACGGCCGATCCAGGTGCGGTCCTCCCGGGGCAAGACTGCTACTCCAGAGCGCCTTCGAGCACAGCGACCATGTCAGTATCGTCTTTCTCTCCGTTAGGACGACGATAGATAACGACTTTGTCCCATTCTCCGCCGAACGGCTCCTGAAGTTTTGTCTGAAACTTGAATTCGCCATCCCCGAACGACTTGCGCACCGCCTTGTCGTTCATAGGCTGTTTTGCGTCAGCATTGACGAGATAGACGGCATAATAGGTGTTGGGGTCGAGCCTGTTAGCGCCTACGGAAAATTTATCCGGCTCGATGCGAACCCATCCATAGGTGTCCGACGTATCGTCCAGGGGCTTAAGGGTGACCTTGACGGTGTCGTCCTCTGGTGGAGCGCTTCCCGCACCGCCTCCGCCGAGGGCCCATACAGACGCTGAGGCGGTCACAAGAAGAAGCAGGAAAATCGAGGTTATTCTTTTCATAGCAGGTTAAAAACTCTCCACTCGGATATGTTCCGCCTGAGTTCGGTTTTCACAATTGGATTCCTTTCAAGGACCTTTCCTAGGAGGATTCCTTTGCTTTGGGGGAAAGCCGTTCTTTGAGTTTAACGGAGGAACACTTTAAGATGTTAGAAACTATTTTTCCCCTAGCCTACGGACCCGTTGGTGGCATCGACCCCGGTGTCGCGGTTTTCTGGGTCGTCGTCTGGACGGTGGTTTTGGGTGGGGCGCTTTACGCATCCCTCTTTGTTCCGGCATGGATGGAACCCGACTACGACAGAGTCGACTACAAACACTAGGTCTTTCTCAGGGGATCTGTCACGAAATCGGGTCGCGGACAGCGACCCTTTTTCATTCTAGTCTGTGGAGAGGCTGTGCGCACTGAAGTGATTGAACGAATTGAACACGTCGCCATCGCGGTGGAGAGCCTAGAGGAGTCGATCCCTTTCTATCGAGATGTTCTGGGGTTGACTCTTGAAACCATCGAGGACGTTCCCTCTCAGAAAGTTCGCGTGGCGGTCTTCAAGGTCGGTCCAAGTAAATTTGAGCTTCTGGAGCCGACGGCCTCGGATTCTCCTATCTCGCGATTCCTGGCCACCAAAGGGCCTGGGCTTCACCACGTCGCCCTCACTACTGACAATCTCGCCCAAAGACTCAAGGAGTTGAGTTCTCGAGATGTGCGACTCATCGACGAAGTCCCGCGAGCGGGAGCCGAGGGCAAGGAAATTGCCTTCCTTCACCCTAAGGCTTCTGGGGGCGTCCTTTTGGAGCTATGCGCCGAAGCCACGGAAAAGGGTGTGCAATGACCCAAGAGCAGATCTGGGGCGACTTGGTCGCTAAGACCACCGGGGGGATTCGCCCTGAAGATTACCAGGCGCCGGTCTCTGGAACGACCTCTCACTATCCCTTACTGGGCTTAGAACTCCCTGGATCTTTCGAAACATCCAAAGTCTCAAAGCCTTGGCGTATCCGCCTTCGACTCTGTGAAACGGTGAGTCCCGAGGAATTTGTAGCTCTTACCGAAGGTGTGGAAGAGCTTGGCTTCTCTCCTGAGTTGAGTCTCGACGGTTTCCAACTGCAAGACGGGGTTGCCCAGGTCTTTATAGAGTCGGAAGGTCTAGGGAGCCAAAGAGCCGATTCGCTCGATGGACGGGTCTGGTCGTTGGCAGACGAAGCGCAAATACCTCACGAGCCTTTCAAGATGTGGGAGCGCCAGTGGAAGCAGGGACCTCGCCAACAGTTAGAGCGGGTTGTGGAACCCGACGGCCTTATTCTTAGGAACTTATCTTTGCTAGCGAGATTGCGAAGCGCACATCTCGACGTCGATTCTTGGGTTGTCCGCTCCAGCGCTTCGGCCGACGGGACCGCCGATGGGTTGATAGCAGACACTCTGGCTTACTGGTCCGGCGCGGTCGCGGGCGTGGATGTTCTCGAGGTGGCCCAGCAGCCCGAGGAAGATTTTGCTTCGCTGTGGGCGCGTTTGAACGTGTTACGGGTGCTTCGTTGGGAAGCCGGGCTCGCCGCCGTGCCGCAAGCCACCGATGGGTCCGGTCTCTTTCAGAACTTATGTGAGTGAGGACTCTTCTTCTCAAACGGCGCGAACCGGAGTCCTTGCCGATTATTTTGCGAGCCATAGTTTATTGGCTCTGGTGGACAGGGTGAACCGAGTCGGATCGGGAAGAGGCCACCGATGAAGCGGGAGCGGCGCCGAGATTTTTTCATAGGGATCATTCTAGTGATCGGACTAGCGCTGTCTTTCAGCTTAGCCTGGGCGCTCCAGCAATGGCTCTATACTCGGCAGGTCGGAACTCAGATTCGAGCTGCGGACACTTGGGGTCATCATCTTGGACAAGAGCTTAGGGCTGACTTGAACCAGATGTCCACGATTTCGACCGTCTTTTCCAGAGTCGCCAAGGTCGACCCAGAGCTTTTCTCATCGGTCGTGCGCTCCGTGGCGTCTGACGACACTATCGCCGCCTTAGCATGGGCTCCCGAAGTCACAACTGAGAATTTGGACGAGTTCTTGAGGGCCTATAGGGGCTTCGGATTTGATCGAACGACACTGACCGCTCATCTCTCGGTCGCACCACACGTCTTTCCCATAGCCATGGCTTCTGGGGCATCGATTCATCTTCAACAAGGTCTCGAACTCAACACCCGTCCAGATCTGGCGGACGGGCTTAACAAGGCGCTCGATGGATCCAAACCAATACACTTGGTACTGTCTCAGGGGACGGGCACCTCGAGGCTGACCCTTATCGAACCCGTCGTGGTGGACGGCGGCGACGGATTGGGAGTTCTTGTCGCTGAGATCGATCTCGCCCGGATCGTCTCGGGTTCGCGGGGCGACGTCGGTGAAGAGTTACAAATGGTGCTTCTCGGGCCTAAGGCTCCGGGTGAGCCCGACACCGTTCTCTGGAGCGATTCGGGTCTAGTCACGAGAACGCTAGCGGGTGAAGCGCTCGTCGAAGTTCCTCTCAACATCGGGGAGACGCGATTCACTGCGAAAATCATATCGTTGCGGCCTCTCCCGACCATTTTTTGGGAAGCGGCGTTAGCCGGACTGCTGGGTTTGGTCTCGACACTTTCGATCGTCGGCTACTGTCGCTATCTTTTTGCTAGGGTGACCGAGAACCTCACAATTGTCGAAGAGAGTGCCCAAAACCTAAAGGCCAAGGAACAGGACTATAATGAGTCACTCCAACGCCTGGAGAAAGCTGAAGAGAAGTACCACGACCTCTTTGTGAAGAGTCAAGCATTGATCTGGACACAGGATGAGCAGGGGTTCCTGTCTTCGCTCAATCCCGCGTCGGCGGACTCTTTAGGCTATCGACTGGACGAGATGCGTGGCCGCTGCCTAAAAGACTTCATCATTCCAACAGAAAGACACACTTTTCCGCAGTTTCTCGAACGCAGCCGCACCCAAGAGACCAGCAAGGGTTTGCTCAAACTTTATACCAAGAATGGAGCGACCCGGTTTTGGATGTACCAGACCAGTCTCTCTGAAGAAGGCGGTGCGATTTCCGTCCGATGCCATGCGCTTGATGTGACGGAGAGCCAGCAGACCGAACGGGAGTTGGAACGGCTCAGTCGGCGCAATGAGTTGATCCTTGAGTCCGTCGGTGAGGGGATCTACGGGATCAATCTGGCCGGAGAATGTACTTTTGTGAATCCAGCCGCTTTGAAGTTCACTGGTCATTCGCGGGAAGAGCTGATGAAAGCGGTCAGCACCATGCACGAGATTCTTCAGCCGGAGAACGCCGACGGGTCGGAGTCTCCGTGGGAGGAGTCTCCCACCTATTCAACCCTCAACGACGGAGAAATTCGGCGCGTGAATGGGGAATACATGTGGCGCAAGGACGCCACGAGATTTCCCGTGGATTACGTCGTTACCCCAATCGTCGAAGACGACGAACGGATTCTAGGGGCAGTGGTGACTTTCCAGGACGTCACGCAGCGTCGGGCTGTCGAGCAGATGAAGAACGAGTTCATATCTATCGTGAGCCACGAATTGCGGACCCCGCTCACCTCAATCCGCGGCTCTCTGGGACTGCTAGCCAGTGGCCTTCTCAAGAAGTTTCCGGACAAGGCCGACAAGATGTTGAAGATTGCCGTGGAGAACACCGACCGATTGGTGCGCCTTATCAACGATATCTTGGACATCGAGCGCCTCGAGTCCGGCAAGGTCACCGTCGAGCAGCAGGAATGCAATCTCGCAAGTTTGATGCTGGGGGCCAGCGAGACGATGCAGGCGATGGCCAACGACAACGGGGTCAAGTTGGTCGTGGAGCCCTTCCAGACGACCGTGTGGGCGGATTCAGACCGCTGTCTCCAAGTCCTTACGAATCTTCTGTCGAATGCTATCAAGTTTTCGAATCGGGAAGACGAAATAAGGCTCTTCGCTGAAACTGTGGATGAGGTGGAGGGCGGATGGGTCAAGGTTTCGGTCCAAGACACCGGCCGAGGCATACCGGATCGGGCTCTCGGAAAGATTTTCGAACGTTTTGGCCAGGTCGATGCTTCCGACTCTCGAGAGAAGGGTGGGACCGGACTGGGCCTACCTATTTGTAAAACCATTGTGGAACAGCACGGCGGAACGCTCTGGGTGGACAGCGAAGTGGGCAAAGGAAGCACCTTTCACTTTACCCTGCCCACTGAGAAGCGTGAGGTCGAAGAGGCCCCTGAAGAGTCGTAGTTCCCATCGTCTCGACGAGATCGGATTCAGGGTACAGGCTGCGAGTTCACTGTTTTCCGGATTTTAGAAGGCTGTAATGGCCGTCATGAATTTGAAGGATATGGGCTGGGCGAGCTTCCAAGTTTCGGGCCGGGGCGAAGGGCCCGCTCAACCCTTCGTAGGGAGCTTCGGATGTTCCGAGGGATTCCAAATAGCTCAAGACTTTTTCTCGATCCATTCCCACCGTATCGAAAGTCTCCACCACGAGTTTGAGGGTGTCGTAGGCTTGAACCTCTCGATGGCTAGGGATCAAGTTTCCGAACATTCGCTGAAAGTTTTTGACAAACTCAACGTTTCTCGGGTCGCCGCCCTCCGGAACATAGTAAGTGGATACGTAGAGTCCCTCGACGGCTTCCTGACCGTTGCGAAAAAGGTTTTCCGAGTAGCCGGCAGTTTGGGCGGCGATCAAGACATCCCAGTTCATTCTTTTGACGGTCTCACAAAATCCGACGACTGGTCCGGAGCGATACTCTCCGAGAAAGACGCAGTCAGCCTCTCGACTTTTGGCGAGTTGGGCTTGGGCCGAAAAGTCGAGTTGGTTGACGGGGTACGTCTCATTGAGAGCGATCAGTCCTCCCTTGGATTGGAAGGTCTCGATGAATTCCTCGGCCAGCGAGCGGGAAAGTATGCTGGAATCGTTGGAAAAGACTGCCGCTTTTCGTCCACCTGCCTCGAAGAGCTTTTCTGCCAAGGCACGAATCTTCTTGATATCGGTGTCTGATACAGACAGAAGGTACCGCCCTGTGGCCAAAATCTGAGGATCCGACGCTACCGGAGTGATTGTTGGAAGTCCGCCGCCGTTGACCACTGGGGCGATCAGTCGGGCGGCCTGCGACGTGTAAGGTCCGATTAGCACCGAGACTTTGGGGTCCTTGACCAGTTTCTGAGTGATTTCGAGCACCGCTTCGCTGTCTGAGTGATCATCATATAGTGTTAAGCTTATCAGGGGCTTGTGACCCGTTCGGGCTTGGTTAAGTTGAGATTGAGCCAAGGCGTAGCCGTAAAGTAGCTGGAATCCCTCCCGTTCGGTGCCGTGCCAGGAAGTGATCACGGGTATCTCCCAAATGGGTTGGCCGGAAAGAGCGGCGTACGCATTGTTTTTGAGGATATGCGCTTCGGCATCCTGTGGGTGTTGAGTGAGCAGAGAATCGAGAGCGGCGATAGCCTGACTATAGTCGCCGGCGACCAGCATTTCCTTGATCGATTCTTTGTCCTCTTGTGTCGACTCCAACAGTTCCATGATCGGGTCGTGATTGACTTGACCCGCGCGAGAGAAATGAGGCGTCCAAGAAAGAAACGGCAACAGTCCGCCGACAAAAAAAAGTATGAGTCCGACACTCAGCAAGTAAGGGAGTTTCTGCGGATATCGCAAGGGAGGTCGTAAAGCTCCTGGTCGATGACTCAGCCGTTGACGGTTGCTGCGCGCTATCGCCGGAACAGGTTCGTAACTAGGCCGCTGCATGGCGCCTTGATGGCGCTCTTCGCTGAGGAGTATCAAAAGGTCTTTGATCAACTCGGCGGCGTTGCGATACCGCTGCGACGGATCCGGCTGGAGGCAGCGTAAGACGAGCGCTTCGAGCCCTGGATCTATGTCGGGCCGAAACGGGCGAATCCTGTGGCTGCCATAGACTGGGCTCGGAGGCTTGCCTGTCAATACGAAGAACAAGGTGGCCGCGAGAGAATAGATGTCTGAGCGTGGGTCGCTCTGTCCGGAATCTTCCCACTGTTCGGGAGGGGCGTACCCCACAGTTCCACTGGCTTGAGTATCCCGTCGCTTCCCGGGTTCAAAATGTCGCGCTAAGCCGAAGTCGATGACTCTGATGTGACCCTCTTCAGTGACGATGATATTCTCAGGCTTGAGGTCACGAAAGATGATGGGGGGCTCTTGTCGATGGAGGTAGTCGAGCACTTGGGCGAGCTCAAGGGCCCAACTCAGAGCCACTGTGTCGCTTGGAATCCCTTGATTCTCCACTCTCTGGGCCAAGGTTTCTCCTTGAATGTACTCCATGACCAAGTACTGACGTTCATCGATGGCGAAGACGTCCACTATCAAAGGTAGGCTACGGTGCCTCAGTCCGGCCAGGAAGCGAGCCTCCCTTTGAAAGCTATCCCTCACTTGTTCAGCTACGGCGGGGTCATGGAGGATCATCTCTTTGAGAGCCCACTGTTTGCCTGGCAGACGGAGGTCTTCACACAGATAAACGGCGCCCATGCCGCCGCGTCCAATGAATCTCACGATGCGATAGCGGTCTTCGACGGTTGCGCCTAGTTCAAGCCGTGGGGAGTTCAAGCTCATCAAAGATCCGGTGGTTCCTGGATGTCTTGTTTCTGAGCCCGCATGTAGGCTTCATGTTTGACATAGCAGGATCCGAAGTCCTCTAAGCTCAATATTCCCCGTATTGATTTTTTTTCAAAACCGAAAGATAATCAGTAGGGAGCACTAGCCTCTGCGAGAACCATGCGGGATGGAAAAAAAGTCAAACTGTCCGACCTGTCGCGGCCAGAAAGAAACACGTCATGATTATCTTCCGGGAGCAGTTTGGCTCCCTTGCCCTCAATGCTCTCCACGACCGCGTCGGCTGAGGTCGCGACGATTTTTCTCGGAGCGTCGATTAGTTGAGCTGAGTTTTGGGCAGAAACGTCGTCTGGCTTAGAACTTTACTGTTCCGCCAGAGAGTTTTCCAAGCCGATGGAAAGTTAGGGGTTGGCGCCGGACTGGTGAGGGAACTCTTAAGTAAAGAGGCTCTTGTCTGGTATCGGCCGGATTCGATGCACCGTCTCTAAAGGTCCAATGATTCAAAACCATCACCTCGTCATCTTGCTCGTTGAAGACCACGTGGCGACGCGTTCCGCGTTCGCCGATTTAATATGTTCTTGGGGCCACACGGTTCACCAAGCCGGAAACGCCCTAGAAGCCATGTCGGTGCTTGGCTCGGAGTCTCAGGTTCAAGTCGTGATCACGGACTGGATGATGCCGGGGATGAGCGGCTTAGATCTTTGTCGCTGGGTTCGTCAGCAGCCTTCGATCAAGAACAGGTACCTCGTCGTGATGACCGCCCGAATGGGGCACGAGGACCATCTCGCGGCGCTGCAAGCCGGAGCGGATGCCTTCGTCTCAAAAACTTTGGACGCCGCGGAGTTGGAGCTTCAATTGAGGGTTGCGACGCGCCTACTGACGTTAGAGGGCGACCTGCAGAGGGAACTCGATCAGTCGGATCTCGCCAACCGGCAACTGACAGAGCGAAATGCGGAGCTTCGAGAGGCTCGTGCTCAAGCCGAAGCTGCGAATTCCGCCAAGGACATTTTCTTGGCCAACATGTCTCACGAAATCCGCACTCCGATGACCGGAATTTTGGGTCTTTCGCGATTGCTGTTGGAGCAGCGTGAGCTTCCCGTCGATACAGAACAGTACGTGCGCTATATCTATCAGAGCGCCGAGAATCTTCTAGATGTCATCAACAAAGTGCTGGATTTCTCTAAGCTCGAGGCCGATGGCATGGAGATCTCTACTGCTGAGTTCTCTTGGCGAGAATTGGTGGAAAGGGTTCTGGCGCCGTTTCGAGCGATTTCCAATGGAGGTCGGATTTTGGTGGGGGCCTCCATATCGGCGCGATGGCCGGACCTAGGGGTGGGTGATAAAGTCAAGTTGCGTCAGGTCCTGATCAACTTGGTGGGAAATGCCGTCAAATTCACGGAATCCGGTTTCGTTCTGTTAAGGGTCTTCGGAAATGAGGACTCCGTGATCTTGGAGGTACAAGACAGCGGGCCGGGGATCTCCCAGGAGCACCTGTTGAAGATCTTTGAGGCCTTCCGACAGGCCGATGACTCTTTCAACCGCAGCTTTCAGGGCACCGGGCTCGGGCTCGCTATTTCTCGCTCCTTGGTCGAGTTGATGGGGGGGACTATTGAGGTGGAGTCGACATTGGGTGTGGGGTCCACTTTCCGAGTGACACTCCCCAACACTGCTCCACAGGGGGTGAAGCCGCCCGCAAGAGAGCTTCCGGCATGGAACCTTGGGATATCGGATGAGGTCATCTTGGGAGCCTGTCGTCGAGTTCTCGACCCTGATGGTGAGCTTCTCGAATCTCCCCAGGAAGAGGCCGCGGTCCAGTTGGCGTGGGAAGAACCGGGTCTTACGATGAGGTGTTCCGACGAGCTTCAAACTTTAGGAAGCACTCTGACCACCTGGTCTTTACACGGAGCGATGTGGGGAGAGGTCGCGCTCGAACAGTGTTATGATTTTCGCTCCGACTCGACCACGGCTGGTTACGAATTCGGTGAGATAGAGAGAACTTTGAACTCCCGCAAGGTGTTGGTCGCTGAGGACAATCCGATCAACAGACAGGTCCTGCGCATGACTTTAGAGCGACAGGGCTTCGAGGTTTCCCTGGCCGAGAATGGCCGGCAGGCGGTGGAACTCTATGAAGGCTCACCTGACGGGACCTTCGACCTGGTGATCTTAGATTTACAGATGCCGGAGCTCGATGGTCTGGCCGCAGCCACCGAGATTCGCCAACAGGAACTGACTTTTTCACGCAAACCGATTCCGCTCATGGCCCTCACGGCTCGAACCCTTGAGGAGGACAACGTCACCTGTCTGGACGCGGGGTTTGACACCGTGCAAACCAAGCCGCCGGTCATCGATGACCTCATCAACACTATGAACCGCCTCATAAAGGAGTACCAATAGATGATAAAATCACCTACGCTTATGCGCTTGTTTCAGAGCGCTTTCCTTACTTTCTTCGTCTATCTTCTCGTTCTCGGAATCTTGAATGTACTCGTCATCAGGCGGATTGCGGTGTCCAACGACCAGGCGGTGAGAGCCGCTGAGATCCACCGGAGTCTTTCGGAACTCCGGACGCTGATTCTCTCGGCGGAGTCAGCTCAGCGAGGATTTCTCTTCTCCAAACGCCGAGACTATCTCGTCAGCTACACGGACAGCCAGACAGAGGTGCAATCCGTGCGGCAAGAGATCACCGAACTCGTGAAAGATCCGGGGCAAGTCCGTCGCTTCAACTCTATTCAACCTCGCGTTACGCAGAAGTTCGACGAGATGTCGGAGACCATTCGACTGCAGCAAGACGGTGACGAGGTCGGGGCGAAAGCTTTGGTGATGACCGGAGTCGGCAAGAGTTTGATGGAGGAATTGGATGCTAACATCGATGAGATGCAAACCACCTCTCTAGACCTGGCCGGTCAGGCTCGGTCCCGGGTCCGACAACTCACGGATTGGCTTCAGATCATCCTCGGTGTGGGAGTCATAGGCTTCGCAAGTTTTACTGTGATTGCCTATCGAAAGATCGCCGAGCGGTTCACTCCACTGACTTTTCTCGCTGAACGATCGACTATGATCTCTGAGGGGGACCTGTCCGGTAAGTCCTTGCCCATCAACTACAACGATGAGATCGGCATTGTCACCGAGGCCTACAATTCTATGCTGACCGGTCTGAAGCGGATTTTTTCGCGCACAGAGCAAGCACAAACGAAGATTCTGGAGATCAGTTCTCGATTGGCTCGATCCTCGGCCGAACAAGCGTCTTCCTCGGTCCAGCAGTCGACCGCGGTTCAGGAGACGGCCGTCACTCTGGAAGAACTGTCGCAGTCCGCGACCCAGATCGCCGAAAGGGCCTCCGAGGTCGGTGGGGAATCTCGGGCCACCGCGGGCAACACCAAGAGGGGTTTAGAAGCAGTGCAAGAGAGCATCCGGCTCTCGGAGAAGGCCCGCCAAGGCGTCGAGGACGTGGCCGCAACGATCGTCGCCCTGTCGCAAAAAGCTCAGGATCTCGAGGCCATCGTCAGTTCTGTCAATGAATTGGCCGAGCGTTCGAACATCCTCTCCATCAACGCTTCGATCCAAGCGGCAGCGGCGGGTTCGGAGGGTGTCACCTTTGCGGTTTTGGCCAACGAGATGCGACTGTTGGCTAACCGTTCCAAGGAGGCCACGGTGGAGGTGAAGGGCTCCCTTCAAGAGATTCGAGGCGGTATCCACAAGGCTGTCATGTTGGCCGAAGAAGCGGTGAAGCGTTCCGAGTCCGGCGACAAGAACAGTCGACGGACCGAAGAAACGATCCGTGGCCTTATCGATTCGTTTCGAAAGGGCGACGAAGCGTTTCAGCAGATCGTGGCCGCGACACGGCAGCAGAGCCACGCCTTCAAACAGGTCGAGGAGGCGCTGGTGTCCATTCAAGAAACATCGTCTCAAGCGGAAACCGGAAGTCGGGAGCTCGAACGGGATTCTCAGGAGTTGACGCAGCTGTCACGTCAACTGACCAAAACGCTGTCCAACTACGAAGTGGAAGAATCAGGAATTGCGAAGGACAAGTGATCAACCTTTTGATGACGCGGGTGGAGGAGCACCGGTTCGCCTTTCGCTTGGAAGATGTTCGGGAAGTTCTCCTTTTGCCGGAACTCGAGCATCGAGCCGGGGACATGGAGATGATCGAAGGATGGCTGAAGCTAGGTCGCGAGAAATTTCCCACCTTGTCGCTTTCCGCCATTTTGGGCCTGGGAGAAGAGCCTCCTAACGTGAGCGATCATCTCGTTCTGACCAACCCAACGCCTCAGATCGCCTGGAGGGTGAGAAGGGTCGAGGGACTGGCGAAACTGGGCTGGGAAGACATGAAGCTCGTGGAACACACCGCGGATGCAACGCCTTGCTATGTGGCCCAGTTCGACCCCGATGACGGCCCCAGCACTCTGTTGCTCAATGTGTCCGGTCTTCTGATGGCCGAGGAAAAAGCGCGCCTCCGCTGTGTTGAGGAGAAGCGCTCGAAAAGACTGGAAAAGCTGGCAGAAGGGGGGGGAGCTACGCGTGTTTGAGGACCAGCTCAAAAATCTCGAGACGGAGCTCGGAATCGAGGTCCCTAAAGCGATCAAAGACGTCCTGGCCAGCCGTTATCCTGACGCCTCGCGCGAGCAGTTGCTACAGCAGATTACTAACGGTCAAACCTACTTTTTTCGCCATCCCGACCAGTGCGACGCCTTCGAGCGCTACCTAGCGAAAAGCGATCCGCTCTCCCATTGGAGGATATGGTCAGCCGGTTCCTCGACAGGTTGCGAAGCCTACACCATCGCGATCATTCTCGACCGTGTTCGGCGGGCCGGGACCGTTCTGGGCAGCGATATCGCTCAGGAAAGGCTGGCAGAGGCCCGAGCGGGAGTTTACCGCGAGAGCCGTCTTCAGCGAATCACCTTGAGCGAAAGAGATAGTTATTTCTTGCCGGCGGGAGCCGGGAAGTGGCGTGTCCATCCAAGGTTGACGGCTGGGGTTCGGTTTGAAACGGAGAACCTTACTTTGACCGATGGGCCGGGGATGAGTCGTCTGTGGGATGTCATTTTTTGTCGCAATGTTCTGATCTATTTTGACGAGTCGACGGCTCGCCATATTCTGAGCAGCCTGGTTCAACGGATGGAACTGGGTGGACTCCTGGTGCTTGGCTTTCCTGAAGCGTTTTTCGGGCTGCAGCACCCAGAATTGAAACTTCTCACCTCGCGCAGCGCGATTTTTACCAAAGTTGCCGTCAAGCTGCCCTCTGTCACTTCCTCACCGGAGGCTCTTCCTCAGACCGCGGGACCCTGGGCCGAGCCGGGTCCTTTTCAGAAGGCGCTTCGGCTTCACGCGGCCGGGCGTTTGAAAGAGGCCGAGACCTATCTAGATGAAGCCGCGGCGCAAACCCCCGATTTCGCTTTGATCCACTATTTCGCAGCCAGGCTCCAAGACGAGCTTGGTCAGCCACAACGCGCAGTGGAGTCACTGCAGCGGTATTTCGAGACCTATGAGCCTGAAGCTCCTGAACTGCTGGACTTCACCGAGCGTAACGGTCTCACGCTCGGTCAACTCAACTTGGCCGCGCAACGATTGCGCGAACGGATCTCGAAGGGCCGGGTATGAGCCAAGAAATTTTACGTCAGCGGGCTAAGATATATGCACGCGGGACGACGAATGACGACGACCGGAAGTTGCAGCGCTGTCTCGAAGTGCGAGACCAAGAAAAACGGTGGCTACTGCCCGAGGAGGATGTCGAAGTCCTACTACCGGCCGGAGATATCATGCCCTTCCCGTCGACAGTGCGATGGAAAGAATGGCCCTGCCGGGGCTTGATATCTTACGCCTTACAGCCCTTACCGGTTCTGACGTGGGCCGCGCTTTTCGGACGTCCCGCCGCTCCTGTCGGCAGCCACGAATCTTACCTGATTTTGCGTGGGATTCGCTTGGCTTTGGCGGTTCCGGGACAGGTATCGTTGTCCTTTGAGGATTTGAATGAGTTTCTGCCTGAGGACGAGCCGTGGTCGCTCGGCCGATTGCGCACTGGAGCCTCCGTCCTCAACGTTGCTCGACTCAGCAGAGAGACGCAATAGCCGGTGAAGAAGGTCGAAGATTCTTTGTTGATGGCGTTTCGGGAGGAGTTTCATACGGATCTGGCTGGAATTCGTGGAGACTGGGCTCAATATTCACCGGGACCGTCCACCAATATCGGCGACCTACCCGATCTGTTGCGTCGGCTCCACACAATGAAGGGTAGTACACGGCTCTTGAGGTTTGATGGGCTTCCTGAGATCATTCATGATCTCGAGGAGTTCGTTCTGGAGTCTCTCAAAAAAAAGCGAAAACCCGCCTCGTTTTTAGACAAATTGAGTGACCTCGAGGAGGCTGTGAACCAACACCTCGGGTCCTCTGAGGTCTCCGTCGAACTGGATGGTCAGTTGGTGACCGGTGAGCAACACCTCGTGTCCGAGGAACTCTCCACCGCCTATCGCGTCTTGCTTGAGGTCGACGAGTTGGTTCAGATGGGCGAGACGTTGAGGCAAGATTTCTCTGGAGTTGCCGCCACCAAAGATGTCACTTGGTTGGGCCACCATCTGGAATTGATGGTGGAGAAAGCTAAGTCGCTTCGCGAGAAGGCTCGCCAGATGAGCTTGATTCCCTCGACTGAGCTATTTGTTGGCTTGACGGAGTTGGTGCGGCGTTTGGCCAGAGAGCAAGGGAAACATGTGACCGTCGACCATCAAGTCGCCTCGGATCACATGGAGCGTTCGGTCGTCTTAAGCCTGCGACCGGCGCTGCTCCATCTTTCCCAAAACGCAGTGACCCACGGGATATCGTCCCAGACTGGAATGATCCTTTTCGGCTACGAACGTCGACCCACAGAGCTAGTGGTCACAGTGGGCGACAACGGCGCGGGGCTGCCTCTCGAGGCTCTTCGTGAGGCCGTCCTTCGAGGCGGCCACCTGACGGCGGAAGAATGGAACTCGCTGTCCTCTGACCAGCAGTTCGGCTGGATTTTTCATCCTGGGCTGTCTACCAAGACTCAAGCCGATCTCTCATCGGGGCGAGGTATGGGGATGTCTGTGGTCGCCGAAACCGTCGAGCGTCTCGGGGGGCGAATCGAGATCGAGAGCAGCACATCAGGGACCGAGTTCCGAATGCTCATACCTTCTCGTTGGAATTTGCGAGACGTGCTTCAGGTCACCTGCGGGAAGGAGCAGTTCTGTGTCGTGAGCCGTCAGATTCAGGGGGTTGAATCGGCCCAACTGAGCGAACTCGATGAAAATGTGAGATTTCTTGGATCGCTCGGGGGGCTGTTGGGATATGACACCATGCCCGGCGGCAATCACTACCGACTCCTTATAGAGAGTTCAGAAGGCAAAAGCTTGGCCGTGGGGGTCGACGATATTGGTGCTTTCGAAGAAGTTTTGGTCACCCCGCTCGATGGCTACCAGGACCTGCCTCCGATGATGGTTGGCGTCACACCAAAAGGAGAGTCCTTTGTTCCAGTGATTTCTCTCAAGAAGTTTTCGAGTCTACGCTCTGAGCGCCTCACTGCGAGAACTGTGCCGGAGGTTCTAACCAATGCCCCCCTTCTGTTAGTGGTCGACGACTCGATAACCACACGATCACTGGTGACAGGAATATTGAGATCGGACGGGTTTCGGGTGGTCACGGCAGCGGACGGTCAAGAAGCGCTGGACGTTCTCAAAACGGAGTCAGTCTCACTAGTGATCAGCGATCTGCAGATGCCGGTACTGGACGGCCTGGGTTTTCTTGAAGTTCTGCGGGCCCAGCCCGAGACCACGCATCTTCCGTTCGTGTTGTTGACTTCCATTGATGACGTCGCGACCTTCGAAAAAGCTTCAGGGCTGGGTGCGGACCGCTGCTTGGGAAAACAGAATTTCACTCAAGACTTACTCTTGCGTACGGTCAAGGAACTGCTGTGAAGGTTCGTTGTGTGATTGTCGAGGACTCCGCCTTTCAGCGAGAGTATCTTCGCCAGAAGCTAGGTGAAGACCCGAGAATCGAGGTTGTTGGAGCTTACGCGCGGGGGGAGGAATTGTTAGAGGCGGTCGGATTTGTTCGTCCCGATGTGGTGACGATGGACGCTCAGTTGCCGGGCCTTTCTGGGCCAGAAACCGTGCAGAAACTTCTGCAACTCTATCCGATACCCGTCGTACTGTTCTCCGCCTCAGCTTCGTTCTGGACTCCGTCGGCTCAAGAGGCCGGGGTCGTATCCATTGTCGATAAAGGAGTCTCTGGAGACCTGTCCGACGACGTCTTGGAACAGTTGATCACTCAACTCTTGATCATGAGTAAGGTTAAAGTTTTTCGTCGTCGGACTTCGCGTAGTCAGAGCCTCGGACAGAAACGCATTTTGGCGCTCGGAGCCTCTTCTGGAAGTCCGCAGCTGATCGAAGCGATTCTCGCTCGTTTAGTGGGTCGAGACCTGTCCTGTTTTGTTGTTCAACATCTTCCTGAGGATGGCGCGGACCACTATGCGCACTGGCTTTCTCGTAGTACCGGGTGGAATGTTCAGGTAGCGAAGTCAGGTTCGGCAATCATCACCGGACGCTGCTTTGTTGCCCCTCACGGGCGTCATCTTGAGGTAGGGCACTTCACAATGTCGTTGACCGACAGTCGGCGCCAAGACGGCCACTGCCCCTCGGTGAGCCGCCTTTTCCAGTCTTTGGCCTTAGCTCACCCAGCGACTACGGTTGCGGTGATCTTGTCGGGCATGGGTAGAGACGGCGCTCAAGGGATGCTGGAACTCCGCCAGGCCGGTGGTTTGACTCTGAGCCAGTCGCCTCTGACGGCGGGTGTCTCCTCGATGCCGAAGTCGGCCGTGGATCTCGGAGCGGTCTGCGAATATTACAACGAAGAGCGTCTCATCTCTCGCCTGGACCGTCTGTTTCCACCGCCACGGGATTAGGAAGAAAACGCCCGGCTTTGGCTTCGGCCCTTGAGTACCCGACCAAGAAGATGAGCAAAAGGGTGGCGATGGCCCGAAAGGCGGCCGGATAGCCGAAATTGTGGCTGACCACCCCGGCGAGGGTAGCGCCCAGAAAGCTGCCGGAATCGATGGAGGCCGTAACTAATGCGAGACCCCGTCCGCGGGTGGCTGAGTCTAGTCGAAGGATGACGACCGCATTGAGGGCGGGATAGATGACACCGTACCCGAGGCCGGCCGCTAAGCCTGAACCCACTAAGATCCATTTTGCGGCGGCGCCCGCGCTGGCGACCTGGGCCAATCCGAAGCAGCCTGCCGCCAACAGGAACAAAGCCGGCGCCACCATTTTTACGGGGCCGATGATATCGGTTTTCTTTCCCGCATAGACTCGGCTTGCGCCTGAGGCTAGGGTGGTGGCGGCGAACATGGATCCCACGCCGTCGATTTTTAAGGTGGCTAGATAAGGCGCGATGAATGCGAACAGGCTTCCGACCGCGATGCCGAAGGCGATGGATCCTATCACGGTGCCCCGCATGGCGCGAGAGGCCAAGAGAAGAAAAAAACTCGGGGGCTTGCTAGTAGTGGTAGGGACTGGACGACGATCCGACACGGATGTCATCATGAGCCAACCCAAGAAGATGGTGCCTCCGCCATAGAAAAAAAGCTGGTCGTAGTTCTCTCTGGCGACTACGTATTCGGCGACTCCCGGGCCGATGGCACCCGCCAGCATTCCTGAAATGCCAAAAATTCCGAAGAACTCCCCGACCCGACTGGGGGGAGAGAAGTCCGCGACCCACGTCCAACTTGCCGTCAAATAGCAGGCAAACCCAAACCCGTGAATGATGCGCGCGATAAGCATTGGCCCAAGGGACACAGGCACAAATGCATAGGACGCCGCCGCGATTGCCATGAGAAGAGAGCCGATAAGGAGGTATCGTTTACGACCGTCCTTGTCGAGCCTACGGCCCAACCACGGTTGAACGAAAATGGAAATGAACCAGAAACTGCCGTCGACGAGACCTATCTTCCACTTCTCCATGTGGTGGGTCTGGAGATACTCGGGGAGCAAAACGAACATGACGCTTCCCGTGAGAACGAGAAGGTTTCCTAGATTGGCGCGAAAAAACTCAAAGTTCAGAGCACCAAAAGGATTGCTTGGTGAAGATTTGCTGATTTCATCAACCGACCCGGACGTGATGCTACCCTCCTTAGGAGCTGGGCGGAAGTTGTTTTCGGCCAGAACCTTAGTGCCCAGGCGTCTACGTCGCTTATAAAGGATCCCCTCTGACTGTAGGAATCTCGGCATGTTGCAAGCGGCCCCGTGGGTAGATATATTGAGCAGGTCGTGTTGTCCCGAAGGATCACATCAGGCCTCTTATTTATCTTGTTGGTGGCACAGTCGCTTTCGGCCGCTGCGTTGAGCGGTCCTGAAGTGTTGGCGGTGGCCGATTCGGGCACTCCTATGCAGTTCCAAGCGATGCTGCACGGACAGACTCTCGACGAACTTTATCGAGTGCGTCGTAGGGGCAAAGGCTTAATGCATTTGGCTCTTGACCGCGGAGAAGTCTATTGGAGAATGGTGCTGGCGGTAGGCTGGCCTCTGCAAAAAGAGCAAGGCTGGACTCCTCAGCACGAAGCAGCCTTAATGGGTCTCGATAAGGCGATGGCCGCTCTGATAACGGGCGGCGCATCGGTCGACGTCCGGGAGGGCGTGAATGGGGGCACCCCCCTTCACGTGGCGGCCTTCAACGGCCGGATGGCAGTAGTGAAAGTATTAGTTGAAGCGGGCGCCAAGGTGAATCCGCGAGATAACGATGGCTGGACGCCTCTCTCCCAAGCGAGGGATCAAGGCTTTCCCGAAATCGTAGAATGGTTGAAATTGCATGGAGCGACACGATAAGGACGGAGGCGATAAGCCTCCCCGAAAAGACGGAAAAGGTCCTGAAGGGCCCCCAGCGGGTGGCAAAGGCGGTTACAGTCGCCGGCGAAGCACGTCCGACGACAACCGCCCGCGACGGGAAGGACCCTACAGCAGTCGTCCATCAGGCGGTGGCGGTGGTGATCGCGGTCCACGCCGTGAAGGCGGCGGCGGTGGCGGAGGCTACCAAGGCCGTTCATCAGGCGGTGGCGGCGGTGATCGCGGCCCACGCCGTGAAGG
>JBBKWP010000034.1:0-2995 GCA_037968995.1 Candidatus Xenobia bacterium | reverse complement strand
TGATAGTAGAAAAGTGCGACATCGTAGAGGCCGACTTCGTACCAGGTCCGCGCCAGCGCGAGGTAACCGAGTTGAAGGATTTCCTGGTTTCCACCGGGTTCCGATTCAGCAGCGATAATGGCGTTCTGGAAGTTGTAAAGTGCGCCGGCGGTGTCGTTTACCGACGGATCGAGGCGCGCGATACCCATGACGTACAGCGCTTCCGGGTAATCCGGCGCGCCTTTCGGGACCTTCGTCAGGAACTCAATGGCAAGGTCTGACCGATTATAGTCAAAGAAGAACTTGCCCATGTAGTAGTTAAAGTTCGCCTGAAATTCAGCCGACGTGTCACCAATATAGAGCTGAGTGAGCTCTTCAAGGATTGGAGGTCGGTAGCCGATTTGGCGTGTGAGGTCTTCAAGCATTTTGAAGGCTGCACCGAAGTGCTTTTTGTCAGCACCGGCGAGCAAGACTTCGAGCAAAGGAGTCGAAGCGCCCGACAGGATGCCTTGCTGATAGAGTGCGCGAGCCAGGCCGAATTTTGCCTCGTACCAGTTCTCGCTTCCTTCCTCGGGTCCCAGCGATAGGAACTCAAGATAGATGCGAGCGCCGTCCATATTATCGTTTGAATCCAGGAGCTCATTGGCTTCGACGAGTCGACGTCCCAATTGCTCAATCTTCAGCTCACGCTGTGCGTCAGCGGCCTTTTGAGTGTTCAGCTCTTCGGCCTTACGAACGATCTCAGCATCACGCTCTTTGGCGAGACGTTCACGTTCCGCTTTCTCCTCGTCGGTTTCGCCGTCAGCTGGTGCGGGTGCCGGGGCAACTCCGTCGCCAAGTGCCGGAGCGACGTCCTTGGGAGTCGTCTTGGGCGTGGTCTTAGGTGTGGTCTTGACCGTGTCAGAAACCCGACCGGACTTTTTGAGGTGTTCGATCACCTTGTCCGAGACACCTTGAAGTCGCAATTCACCGAGGTCCTCGGGCGTGAGCTGAAGCTCGGCTCCGGATCCGTCAATGGCACCGACCAACGCTTTGTCATCCAAGCCGAGCTTGGACATCTGAATGATCTGGTTCTTGTCGAGTGCCACGGCACCCGGCGAGACGATCAAAAGCGAAGCTGTCAGTACAGCGCCTGCAATCTTTGCGAGGCGTCGGTGAGAACGGGACGTATAAAATTTCGTCGATATCATGCGTTCTTTTTCCTGCGCGGCCGTGCAAACACGGCCAACATCTTGAAATGGGACCCTAGGCGAGCTTTATTCCTAAAACATGTAGGACACGCCGAGTAGGAACTCGGCGGGAATGGCTACTTGCTTGAGAAAATCACCCTCGTTCGAGGACGATTCTGCGCCTTGATACACATAAAAACGTCCGTCTGCGCGGACTGACCAGTGGTTATTGATAAGGAAGTGAACTCCCGTACCGAGAACCAACTCAGGGGCAATCTCAGTGGTCGCAACAGAGCGATCGAGTGAGGGCCTTTCGACTGAAACAACGCCCGCACCAACGGCAAGATTGAAGTCAAAGTGGCCCAACTTGTTGTTGAGAAACGACAACTTCCCATAGAGCGGATTCCACACGAAGGTGGCATTGGCGCGCCAGAGAAAGCGATCATCGAGGTCCGTTGCGGGGTCGAAGCCGCCCGGTCCCTGATCGCCTGCTAGGAAGTTGTACATGTCGGTTTTATTGGCCAGGAGATCCGGGGCATCCATGAAGGATCCTCCGACTTCCACGCCGATCTGGTCGGAGAAGAAATAGCTGACCCGACCTCCGACTGGAACATACCAGTAGAAGGGCTCGCTGGAGAGCATTCCGACAAAAAGGCCCACGCCGAAACGGCCGGCTTTTCCGTAGAGTTTATCTTCGAGGACAGGAAGGTCGCGGTCGACCGACCAGTAATTATCGAGTTCTTCTTGCAGAGGACCGTTGGCAGCGCGGGCCGTCGACGTGACAGAGACCGCGAGTACCGAGGCGCAGAATGCAAGAAAGCATGTGTTAGTCGTATTCATTGCCATCCTCAGAAAAACCATCCAAATCCAGCCGAAACTTCAGAAGGCGTCGCAACGCCACCTGGAGGGTCAACTTTCTGGAAAACAAACTGACGAAAATCGAGCCGTAGTGCGGCATGTTCGCCCAAGTAATAAGCCATTCCCGCGCCCAGTGCGCCCTCAGGCTTGAACTCTTTTTCAGCTGCAGCGTTAAAGTCCGGCTGAGTTTCTGTGATGACCAGACCTACGCCTGCAAACAGATACACATCGAAGTAATTAAGCGCGGACTGATAGAAAGCCGTTTTGCCGTAAAACGGGCTCCACACGACACCAAAGTTGGTGTGCGAAAGCTGGGTATCGCCCACAAGTACTTGCTGACCGCCCAGACCTGGTGTGGCTTCCTTGATCTGATCTTCAAGACCCGTCGGGATTTTGAAAGCGTATGATGTCGCTAATTCAAGACCCAAGTTTTCGAGAATGAAGTAGTTCAGTCGAACGCCCACCGGAATGTACTTTTCGAAGGCATTATTGGGGATCAGCCCACCGTAAACGGTTGCGGCAAATCGGCCTTGCTTTTGGAAAGCGCGTTTCTGAACGGTATAGACGTCGCGAAGATTGGACCAATACAAGGGGTCGTCAGCGGCGAGTTTCTGGGCGGGAGCTTCGGAAGCCACCTCGTCCTCGACCACTTCTTCTACCGCTGCCTCGGTTTCTTCGACCGCAGGCTCTTCGGCCGCGGTCTCTTCGACGACGGCTTCAGTTTCTTCGACAGCGGTTTCGACCTGAGCGTTCGCCTTAGCGGCGGCCGCTGGGGCGTCTTTCGCCGGTGCGATTGCGGTCTGCGCGAGTGCGTCGGTTGCCAACAAGGCGCCCGCCACACAAATGGCAATCCGTAGTTTATTCGACATGTGAAAATCCATTTCGACGGGGAAGACCCGTGTCATCACTTAGAGAAGATAACGGTGCGAGTGTCTTGGTCTTCATCCTTAGGACCCGCGAGCGGATCGCCAGTCTGAGAGAACGAGAAG
>JBBKWP010000033.1:0-4960 GCA_037968995.1 Candidatus Xenobia bacterium | reverse complement strand
AAATAGGTGCGGCGAAAGAGCCATCAGTAGGAGGAGCGTTCCTACGACTTTCGCCCTCAAATCATCGACCTCCCGTCATTGCGTGTCTCCCATAAGGTCTGCCAGTTTCAAGCGGGCGTGGTGAAGTCGAGACCGAACGGTGCCAAGCGGTAAGCGAAAAGTGTAGGCTATCTCTTCGTAAGAAAACCTCAGTAGTTCTCGCATGATGAGGATGTCACGGTCCTTAGCCTTCAATCGGGCGAGGGCCATGTCGAGGTCGAGTCGCGCTACCGAGTTGGTGCTGAAATCGGGTTGAGAATTCACCTCTCGCAGCTCTTTCGTTGGTTTCGAGCCTCGCAGTCCGTAGCTCACTCTCAAAACTATGCGAACCAGCCAGGCCGCGAACGCTTTAGGGTCCCGCAGGAGATGGAGTTTTCGATAGGCGATCAGGTAAGCTTCTTGGACCGCGTCATCCATCTGGTCTGGACCTACCACGGGATAGGCGGTGGTTCTTGCCAGATCTTGGGTGCGCCGTACAAGCTCTTCAAAGGCTGAATTGTCGCCATTCTGAGCGGCGACAACCCAGAACCCATGGTCGTGAGGATTCTCAGAGGTAGGCGGTTGAAGCGTGACCTCTCTCATCTCGCTCTCCAGGTCGTAGAAACGCGTTTCTCGAGGTCTGAGTCGAGCAGTTTGACCTCAACAGCACCGTTCTCCACTCTGTAACTCCAGGTTTCTGACCCTAGATCGAACGGCAGTTTGTCGGCGATCACTGAAAGTGTAACGGGCCACTTCCCCGTACGCTGCTGGTAGTTCCGAAGTTCCAGCACAAGGCGCGCCAAACGGAGGGTGGGGCGGAGCGTTTCCGTGTATTGGCGATCGATGGCTTTCTTCAGGCAGTACCGGGAAACGTTGGACGGGCTTTTGGGGTCTTCAAAGTACGAATCGCTTCGGGCTGTGAGGTCTGGCTGAGACCGAAGCCAGCGCTTTTGCGGAGTAGCTTGTTTTTCAACCTCCTCAGGCCAAGTCGAGAGAAAGCGACTGGGATTAAGAGGGTCGACGGCCGATCTTTTCTCCAACCAAGGTCCAAGAAGCTTGACCGCTTCGAGGTGAAATCGGATCGTCACGGGAGAGTGGTCGAAGGTGTACCCGAAGGCTCTCAGTGGACGGATTTTTCCCATCTGAAGGAGGTCTCGGCTGCCGCGACCAGCGATCAGATCCATGTAAGCCTCGGCGACATCTCCGTTGAGGCGTTCTGAAGTGGGTTCGAGTTTTGCGAGAGTGTTGTCTAAGATGTCTCGCCAAACATCCCAATTCCTTGTCGAAGACCCGTCCGCCAGTTGGGGGAGAAGAACCTGCGCGGTTGTTCGTGCCGCGGACCTCTCAAAGTTTTCCGGGCGATAGAGCGAGCCCAGCGACAAGACCGCGTGAAGCAATTCGTCCGGATGGAGCAAGGCTTCTTGGCGCTCAGACAGTTGGAGGAGCGTTGTGAAAGCGGGACGCAGATCGTCGTGGGTTGAGATTCCGTGATCCGGGCGCTGCCAGATCGCGAGAGCCCGGCTCTCAAATTTGTGGACCTCAGTTTTCGCTGCGTCATTCAAGATATTCGTTGTCTGTCTCGCTTGGGAGGGTTCAATGGTCGATGACAGAGCGGACCACAGCATTTCCTCGCGCTTTTGGCCCTTTTTGGGGGGCAAGGGGCTTCGAGCGAGCGACTCATTGAACCATTTGACGTTCGGGTGTTGTTCGAGCGCCAAGTCTCCGCAGAGGGTGAGTAGGGTCAGAGGGATCAAGGCTGCTGGGACCCAGGCGACCAGGTCGCGGACACGCCCGACACTAGGAGGGTCGTTCCAAGGGCATTGCTCGGCGGTCCAACGGACGAGAAAAAACGCCAAGGTGGCGGCAGCGACAGTGAGGGCCCAAGACCCGTATCTGAGATAGCTCTCCAGATGCGACTGGAATAAGGATACGGCCTCCCAGTCGCTGACGTCGATACCGACTTGACGCCGATAGATAAGGTTGGGGAGTACGCTCACCAGGGCTGCCGCCCCGGCCGTCAGTAGGCCCAGCGGGATGAACCTGAGAAGATGAGTCTGACGAGCTACGAAGAGCGGAGAGGCAAGCCACCCGAGTGGCAGACAAGCGAGAATCGCGATTCCATAGGCCAGTGGAGAAGAAAGTTCCGTCGTGAAACGGTTGGCGTATTGAGTGGCGAACACCGCCGCGGGGATGCAGAGAAACAACGCCGGTACGAAACCTGAGAGCACGAAGCCCGCCAGTCGATCGAGAAGAGCGACACCTCGCTTAGAACTCAGTTGGGGCTGCTCGTTGGCGATAGGGATTCGGGGAAATTCGCGAAGCTCGATATCCGACTGAATCTTGTGAGCGTACTGTGTCCACATGGGTTCCGCGGAGGGGTCTGGTTCTCGGTCATTCTTCATAGTGCTCTCAGGAGGGGTCGGTGAGAGAAAAAGTTCATTTTCCCTCAGAAATTTCTTTCGCTTCACTGCAAAGTTCCGCGATCAGAGGAACGAGCGCTTCGGTCTATGCAAAATGCGGACTCGACTCAGCGTTGTACCGTATAACCTTCGCCGCGCAAAAGTTTGGTCCAACGGTTTGAGGTGATTGACCGAACAAAGGACGAAGCCTCTCTCCTACTAGCACTCTCTTTTCAACGTAGAAGCTCACGACCGCTCTTCTGGACCGGCTCATCCACCAGTCTCGATGTTCACCCCATCTTTACATGATCCCGATCATATCGTCGTTCCATCGTAGAGACCTATGGGACATTAGTTAAAGTAAATCGCATATCTGAAAGGCCTTAAATGACTATTCAATCCTCTACATATCTCCCCCAGTTTTCCACCAGCCGAAATCTGGAGAAAAAGATTCAAGAGAACATGGACTTTATTGATAAAGAGTTTGCGAACGCCGAGAATCCAGGTAAATGGCAGGAAGCCGTGCAGCTTACGGAAGATTATCTGCGCCGGCCGGAAAACCAGGGCAAGAAGCCTGATGCAAAAAATCTGCATGTCTCCAGCGGCGACGGAGAGCAGGTCTCATTTCTCACCGCACATCAAGAAGCGGCCCAGCAAGTTTCTCCATCCCCACACCAAGTAAATTTTGTTCAATGGACAGATGGTGATGAAACCCACGTTCAGAAGCGTACGGGTGAAGATACCTTTCCTATCTTTGAGGCCAAGATGGGCGACGAGGATTCCGCGGTGACAATAGGATCCGCAAGCGGAAAGGATTTCCTTGATAAGATCGTCACCGTTTATAATAAAGAAAACGCTCAATGGGATGGTGATCCCCAATCCATGAGAATCCCTGACCTCAGCTCAAGGGGTGTTAAAGAGCATGAAGCTGGGGGATTCCAGTTTTCTACTGACCAGTGGAAGGTCAATATGGCGGAGGAAGGTCCAGTCGTAGAGCTCAGAGAGAAATTTCGTGATACTTCCGGGCGCTTAGTCACACCAACAGAGCCCACCGCACTCTTAGTTTGGAGCAATGATGGTTTGGCGTGGAGCGAAAAATAGGATGTACACCGGGCGAAACAGGCAAAGCCGTGACTTGGCGACTCAGTAGCTCGCTGCTGGTCCTGTGGTCAAGATTGCGCGAACAACTCGAAGCTGACTTTCGAATTGGCTGAGGCTAGGGAGAGCTTTCAGCATGCGTGCTTGGCTCGCTCGTAAGAGACTCTCCACGGGGCGATTTGGCTGGTGGCCACCAGGGCCTGATTCCGCCCGAACTTTGGAGGCACACCAGGCGCAGCCATAAGAGCAGTGATGTTAACATCTTTGCTGTCGCATCGTGGCGTCATCGAAGACTTGGTTCGTAAACTGATCCCAGACTTTGACTCAACTTGGAACCTCAGACTGGTCTGAAGGGGTCCCCCCTGTGCCGGAACGAGGTGAGATAGATTCAGTTTCCTGCATTGGGCCTGAGCCTGAGAACCATTGGAACCTCATACCAGGCTGAATCGCTTCCCCCTGGGCCAAGACGTGTGAGAACTCAAGTCTTCAGAAGGGACCAAAGATGAGAAAAACCCCGCATTACATGCTCACCGACCCCGATGAGGTAAAGCGCCTCATTCGAGAAAACCCTTGGGCCACTATCGTTTCTCACACACCCAAGGGCCTCGTCGCTTCGCACTATCCCGTCGTGCTCGAAGACGTTGCCGAGGGGATCTCCATCTTGAGCCACTTTGGCCGTCCCGACGAAAAACTGCACGAGCTTGGTCAGCATGAAGTGATGGTCGTCATCCAGGGCCCACACGGCTACGTCTCGCCAAGTTGGTACGGCAACGACGACATCATACCCACCTGGAATCACCTGACCGCCCATCTCTACGGTACACCCGAACTGCTCTCGGAGACTGAGAACTTCGCTGTGCTCTCGGCAATGGTCGATCACTTCGAGCAGCCCATGCCCCAACCCGTCAGTCTAGACATCGATCAAGCGTCAGCACTCGGCATAGCCAGAGGCACCGTCGGCTTGCGTCTCAAGGTCACCCGCTTCGACGCCCGCCTCAAGCTGAGCCAAAACAAAGCGCCCGAAGTCATCGAACGAATCATCAGCGGCCTCGAGGCCGACGGGCCCTACACGCACTCCAAGCTCGCGCGAGAAATGAAGCGCGCTACGCAGCCTCTCCGTGGCCCTTTTTAAACGACGTCCTTCGGCCGCGGAGCCGGAAGCCGGTAGTAGCCCCAGGCCGCCAAAAGACCCGTCGCTGAGAGCACCATCCAGAGTTCTCGCGGAGTGCGGGCGGTGAAAAAGTAGCCCACAACGGGAGTCGAACACGCCAAGGCAAGGCTTGAGGCCATAGAGAGCAGAGCCATCGCTCGACCCATCTTGTGGTCGGGAACGACCGCCCGCAAATAGGTATTGGCGTTGGTGAAGAGCAGCATCTCACCGATCGTCAAAAAGATCATGCCAACCACCAAGCCGTGGATCCCCGAACGCATCACCATCACCGCAT
>JBBKWP010000032.1:0-15399 GCA_037968995.1 Candidatus Xenobia bacterium | reverse complement strand
GAGGTAGGAGGTGCGGAGTGGGCTTAGGAGGTAGGAGGTGCGGGAGTGGGCGGAGGGGTGCCTCTGTCCATGCTGAGCTTCACATTGGCCCTTTAAACGGCGTCCTCAAGGCTGTCAAGGCGGTCGACATCGGAGTTCAATAGTATAGGAAGCTCGAGATGTCTACCAGATTTTGCGTTAGCTTTCTACAGTCGAATACGAAAGTCGCCCCTACCTACTCCGCAGTGCGGCTAAGCCGCCGTCGATACCGATCACCTGGCCTGTCATCCAACTCTGCTCTTCTTACAACAGCCAGCAGGCCAAGCGCGCGACCTCTTCCGGCGTTCCGATGCGTCCCAATGGATGCATGTTTTCCGAGGCCTCGAGAGAGCGGGGGTTTTTTGTGACGCGTTGGGCCAGGGGTGTGTCCACTAGACCTGGAGAGACGGCGTTGAACCGGATTCCCCGTGAGGCATAGGTCGCGGCGGCGGAGCGGGCGAGGGAACTGAATATTTCCGGGTGTCGGCCGCAATAGCGAGTCCTCCTATTTCCGAGGCCAGGGCCTCTAATTGCTTATTCATGTCACTAGTCTATTTTTGCGTATAGATATTGTCAGAGAAAATCAAGAGGGGCTTGAGAAGAGGCGCAGAAAATGTTGTATAAATAATGGCTTTCAAAAGGAGGCTGCGAGTCACACGCACAAGTTTAAATCAGCACCTATGCCTCAAGAATCCGGCAAATACAAAATCAAGTCGATCGCTGAGCTGACAGGATTCAGCCCGAATCTTTTGCGAGCCTGGGAACGTCGTTACGACTTACTAGAACCTGCCAGGAAAGAGAGCGGGCACCGGCTTTATACGGAAGCTGACCTCATGGTTCTCAAATCCGTGAGGGTACTGATAGATGAGGGCCGGTCCATTGGTGAGATTGCACTGATGGGGCGAGACGCCCTACTAAAGTCAGACCCTCCGCGACGCGCACCTCGAACAACGGCTTCCGTGGAGAAGGATCTCACCTCGAGCGGAACGCCTCAAGCGGAGCGATTGGTGCATCAGATCATCGAGGCTGCTCTGAAGCTTGACGTTTACGCCCTTCAAGGTCTGCTGGACGAGGGGTTCGCCTGCCTGAGTCGGGAGGACGTTTTCTCCCAGGTCATGATTCCCTCCATCCGTCGACTTGGAAATCTCTGGCATACTGGACAAGCCACCGTGGCTCACGAGCATTTGGTGAGCGATCTTTTCCTTCGTCGCCTTTATCAGTGGCTGGAGTTGACTAGCCGGACGAACTCCGGCGGATCCAAGGCGGTGTCTGCGTGCCTTCCCGATGAACAGCACGAATTGGGTGCGCTTCTGGTCACCTACTACCTGTCCAAGTTTGGGGCTAACGTGACGTACTTAGGCTCTATGCCGCTGGCTGACCTTGAAGCCGCCTGCCGCGATATTCGCCCCCGGTTCGTATTCTTTTCTGTCACCCAACCGGTTCTTTTGGAGATCCATGCCGAACGTCTCAACGCAATGATTTCGAGGCTTGATTCGGTCCACTTTGTGATCGGTGGAGAAGGACTGCAAGAGCCCTCGCGGCTGGGCACGAGTCAACGGTTGACTTACTGGGCGCAGGACCGTCCCTTGGATGAACTCGAGACTCTTTTGAAGTAGGCAGAGACTTGCTCTTCAGGATGTCTGCAACGTCAGTCGTGAATCCTGGCGTAGACTCGACCTTTCCACTTGGATTTTATGCCTAGCCATTTGCCGGCCAAAGCGCCCCATTGAATCAAGAGAAAGCAGGCCACTCCAAGGGGTCGAGTCAAGACGCCATCCGGACTCTGCTGAAATCTCCGGCCCAGCCAGAAGTAGGTGACCAGGTTGCAGGCCACAGCCAAGATGGCCAAAGGCGATAGGTCTGGACGGCAAAGGAGTAGCCAAGGCAGAACATTGGCACCCAAAAGCAACAGGGTCCACAACGGTAGGATGGCGGGTTTGGCCATTCCTTCGGTAGCGTTCTTCGCGAAACCGGAAAAAACATCACTCGCTCTGGTGTACATTCGACACTCCGCCAAAGGAGTCGCGTCAAAAAGATCTGTCAGGTGTCCTTCTTTGCGAAAATGACCGGCTAAGGCCGTGGCGTCGTGAAGTCGGTGGCGCACGGCCGAATGACCGCCCACCTTGTCATACTCTGCCTTTTTGACGGCCACCATTTGGCCACATGCGGCCCCTAAAGCGGGCATGCGATTGCGGCGCATCTCCCAGAAGGGTAGATAGCCCAACAGGACGAGGTGAATGAGCGGTATGATCATTTTTTCCGACCACGATCCGGTCCGCTGTCTCGGAATGCCGCTCAGCATAGCCGCCGTACTGCTTTCTGTCAGGCCGGAAATTTTCGCCAAAGCCAAGGGGTCTGTGAGCACCACGTCGGCGTCCAGAAAGAGAAGCCATTCGTACCTTGCCTGCTCGGACAGAAGATGACAGGCGTGCTGTTTTCCTGCCCATCCCGGAGGTAAAGTGGGGGAGCGCCTTAAGCGGAATCTGTCGTCTCTCTGAGAGAACGCCGTGGCCACGGCCGCGGTGTCGTCGCTGGAATCATCGTCGAGGATGATGACTTCAAAGGGACATCCCTGTTGCGTCGCCAGACTCGCTAGGAGCTTCGGAAGATTGTTAGCCTCGTTCCGGGCTGGGATCAGTACCGAGACCGATCGGCCCTCGCGGAGCAGATCCTCTGAGGTCGGGGCGCGGAATAATTGAAGGTTGCGTGCCACCATCAACATCTGAAAGCCGGACAAACCGATGGCGGCTTGGGCCCAGGTGTCCACGGTCATGGACTGGACCTCTTCATCAGTTGGTCCAGGACGATCTCTAAGCGCCTTTCTAGTTCCCGGTGAAGCTTAGACAAGCCGTCACTCTGGGCTTGATATTGCTTCCAGTTCACCGGACCTCCCAGCAGAGCGGACGCACTCCGTCCGGAGGCTTGGCTATGGCTGTAGTCGAGAGCTAACGGGACGACGCAGAGGTCGCTTTCGGTTTTCATGAGCGCCCCCGAAAGACCCCTTTGCAAGACAATGGGTCGGATGAGATTGTTGGAAAAACGACCCTGCGGAGTGACGATGAAGCAGCTTTTCTCGGGGTGACTGACCGTCGCATCGAACACCTCACGAAAGCGACGGTATCCTGCCGTTGAGGAGAGGGGAATCCCGAAGAAGCCAAGTCCGTGGAAGTACCAATGGCGCTTCAAGGCGGTCTCGTCAATAGGCGTGAAGGGAGCGTGATCGGGCAGCATGACTCGATGGATCGTGGCCAGAATCACGGGATCCCAAAAGCTGGGATGGTTGCAGTAGATGACGATTTTCCGATGCGAACCAAGGTTGCACTCTTCCGCTACGTGGAGCTGCACGTTCCGAAACAAAACATCCGTTAACCGCGTGGCCAAGGCAGTGAAACGCTCCACATAGAAAGGACGATAGCTTGGCAGCGGTCGGTTCGTTCTGGAGGGACCCAGAAGTTTGTCGAGGATTTTCATAAAGAATCGGAGCTCTCCGACCTACAGGCTACCATGGCTGTATATGTATTGTAAAGTTTTTGTAACGACTCTCAGAGCTTGCTAAGCAGCGCTAGTCTCTTGATCGCCTTCGCCGCTTCGGCGATTTGACGGCGCTCGTCGCCGGATTTCCTCTGTAGGTTGGCGAACTGGAACTTGAGCCGAGCGTTTCCTTTTAGGCTTTCCTGATGTCGTTCGAGAAAGTCCCAATAAAGGACAGTGAACGGACATGCGTCTTCACCGAGGCTCTTTTTTGGGTTGTATCGACAGCCTTTGCAGTGGTTGCTCATCTTGTTGATGTAGTTCCCGCTGGCGCAGTAGGGCTTGGACGCCAAGAGACCGCCATCGGCGAACTGGGACATCCCTATAACATTGGGAGTGGACACCCAGTCAATGGCGTCGCAATGGGTCGCGAGATGCCAGTCGTTGAAATCGCCCGGACGGACCCCCAAAAGAAGGACGAACAGCCCTGTGATCATCAATCGTTGGATGTGGTGAGAATAGGCATTTTCCCGCACCCCTCGCAGCACGTCTTGGAGGCAGGCCATATCAGTTTTCCCCGTCCAAAAGAAGTCAGGCAGTTTGGCGGTGTGGTTCAGGCTGTTGCTGTCGCGGTAGGCGGTGTTAGTGGTCCAGTAAACACCACGGATGTATTCTCTCCAGCCCAACACTTGGCGAATGAACCCTTCTACGGCGTTGAGCGGAGCCGAACCCTCGCGATACGCCTGTTCGGCTCTCTCGCACACTTCTTTGGGAGAGAGAAGCTTGAGGTTCAGGGCGGTCGAGATTCGCGAGTGGTAAAGAAAGAACTCTCCTTCCCACAAAGCGTCCTGGTAGTCTCCAAAATTGGGCAGACGTTCGACGATGAACTCGTTGAGAAGTTGAAGGGCTTGTGCCCGTCGGACCGGGAGGGCGAAGTTTTCGGTGTTGCCAGGATGTTCTGCTCCGTATCGGGTATCGACCAATCGGCTCACTTCCTTCACCACGGTGCAGGGCGTAAAGCGGCGGGGAGCGTTGATGGCGGGAGGGCCAGACTTTGAGAACGATCCTCGATTTTGGGCATCGTAGTTCCACTGGCCGCCTTCAGGCTGATCTTGCGCGTCGACTAGGATCTTGTGGCGCACACGAAGTTCTCGGTAGAAAAATTCCATCCGAAGCGTCTTCCGTCCCTTGGAGTGCTCGCGAAACTGGTCGGGTGTGGTGAAAAAATGTCGGTCGTCTAAGACTTCAAGCGGCGTATCTTGTTCGTCACAAGCCTGCTGCAGATCGTCGAGAACTCGGCGATCACCCGGCAGAACGACGCGAACTTTGTTCGGACGAGATTCGCGCAGATCGGCGGCCAACACGTCCTTGAGATCACGTCCACGGTCTTGCCGCCCATCTTCGGTCAACGCGGTGTAGAGGATCTCGCGTCCCAAATCGCGCTGGGTCTGAGCGAAAAGGCGCATGGCCGACAAGAACATCACGATCTGATGCTTGTGGTGTCTTACGTGGGTGTTCTCCCCGTTGACTTCAGCCATCCAGAGCCTATCGTGATCTGGATCGAAATCGTCAAGGAGGCTGGAGCAGAGATCGAGTTGGTCACCCAGGATGAGGTTGAGATAGCGCACGGGACTCTCCTCTCCGGCCTTAACGAACGGAGGTTTTCTGAATTTTTACTCGGCCGCTCTGGGGGGGGTCTAGAATGGGCTGCGACGTTAAAAACTCTAGGAAGAGATCTCGGGTGAAAGGAAATTTACGGGAAATTGTTTGTCCGGCGAGGATGCTCATTCCGTCACCTCCGGTAGCCAGGAACTCAGTGGTGGCGACTGTGTAGTCCTGCTGGGGGTCCAGTGGGCTGTCGGCCACAAGGACGGCAGCTTTTCCAGACCTATCAAGAATGGCCGTAAGACCGGAGGGAGAGAGTTTGGCTCTCATTTTCGAGCCTTGTTCTATTACGGTCTGAAGTTCGGCTCCGCTCATCTTAAGGACCACCACAGGATCGTCGTACGGGAACAGTTTGTGAATGTCTCGCACGGATAAGGGACCGGCAGCCATGTCGTTGCGAACACCGCCTCGGTTATACAGCGCCACATCTGCCCCGGTCTGCGAACGAAAAGCGTCGGCGACGAGATTACCCAGAGGCGAGTCGATGGTGTCTTGGCCGGGAGTCATACGAACGACGCCGTTCACTTGTGCGGCGATGCGGTCGAGGGTAGAGCGCAGTTTCGCGGCGTACCGTTCCACAATCGCGGAGACTTGGGGATCGTTGCCTATCGAATCGCTGATCGGAATCAGGCGATAGGAGAGGATTTTGAGGCTGTCGGTTTCGGTATCGACGCACAGTTCTATGGAACCTAAATATTGCGCGTAACTTCCGCTCTGAACGATGGGGGTGTTGTTCTTATAAATCGCCTCCTGGAGTGCGGTGTGGGAATGGCCGCCCACAATCAAGTCGATTTCCGGGACCGCCTCAGCCAACTGCTGGTCAGCTTGGACGCCGAGATGGGTCAAAGCGACCACGACATCTACCTCGGGCATCTCCGAGAGGGCACGGCGCACGGCCACCTCTGGTGGCAAGAACTGCCAGCCTTCGGTGGCGCTTCTCGGGGCTCGCGATGCAGTGTCGGGCGCGACCAGACCGATAACGCCCAATCGTACTCCCTGCTTCTCAACGATCGCCCAGGGCCGGTAAGGATGAGCACCGTCACCCGTTTCAACAAGATTCGCGCACAGTGCGGGGGCGCCCACCTCGCCTAGGAATTCGGCCATAGCTTGCTGCCCCCAGTCGAACTCGTGATTGCCGATGGCGACGGCGTCGTAGTCGAGCGATCTCATCGCTTCGGCCATGGGCTTTCCGAAGTAGAGACCAGAAATAGGGGTTCCTACGGCCATATCGCCACCATCGAATAGGATGACTTCATCGGGAAAGGTAGCTTTAATGGAACGGATCAGGGTGGCCAGACGGACAAAGCCGCCAGACTCGACGTCAGCTTCCAGGTGTCCGTGAAGATCGTTGGTATGGAGGAGAAAGAGGCGAACCTCTTCGGCGGTGGCCGGAGCGAAAAGAAAACACAGTGCTAGGAGCGTTTGGAGTAGGACGTTAGACTTCACACCGCGCCGTTCTCTTTGCGGAATCGGGTGCCCTTTTTCAAAAATATAGCGGCGCTCACCGGCCCAGGGAACGCTTCTTCAGAGCTTCACGGCTCGAGTCGCTTGAAAAGTTGGAAGAAATTTTCGTAAGGGTCCGTTGGATTCATAATCTTCATAAAAATCTTTCAGCAAAAAGCCGGCCCGCAGTTGGCCGCCGATCTGTTCTTCGAGGAGGTGCCCGAATTCGAGCGGCTCTCCAGCCTTCAAGCGTTCTTGAAGTTCGCACGGGTCGAGAGATTCGAGGTCGCTGTAGGGGAGGGAGTATTTCATCTCTAGGCGTCCTTCTTCATATGCTTTCACGCAAAACATGAATAGGACCGGATTGGCGAAGCCCGATAAAAGCTCACCGCCTGGTTTCAATACTCGATAAGCTTCTCGCCAAACGCTTTCCACTTCCGGGATGAAGCAGTTGGAAACCGGATGGAAGATCCGATCGAAAGTCCCGTCGGGGAAGCGAGAAAGATCACGCATATCGCCTTCTTCCAAGGCTAGGTTAAGGCGTTCCCGTTCGGCAACCCTGCGGTCCTGAGCCAACTGCTTTCCAGAGAGGTCAAAAACGGTGACGTTTGCGCCCGCAGCGGCCAAGAGAGGTCCTTGCTGCCCACCAGCGGAGGCTAGACAGAGGACTTTTTTGCCAGACAGATCCTCTAGCCAGGTGTGAGGCACGAGACGCAGAGGCGTCAGGACTAACTCTAAGTTCCCTGTTCGCGCTTTTTCGATCTGCTCAGGCGATACGGGCACCGTCCACTCATTGCCAACGGCGACTTTTTGATTCCAGGCTTTTCTGTTGTGGTCGGCGATGTTCATTGTGACTTCGGCTTTGGCACAGAGTCGTGAAATGCCCTTTCCAAAGACCTGTCACAATGGATGGCGCGCCAGTTCACGGGTGGCAAGTTGGTCTTCTTCCCTTGCCTCTTCCGTCAGAAGGGGGGGAGACTATGCGTTGGGATGCTCCTATTGGATGCTAGAGGTCAACGGGAATGTAAAGGCAATGGATAAAGCTCCCCATATTGACCAACCGACCTAGACGGGTCGGCACAACTCCAGAAAAGAGAATTTTTATGAAGAAACTCCAATTGATAGCCTTAATGTTCGTGGCTATGTCCACCGTCCTCGTCGCCAATGCCGACAAGCCTAAAGATAAGGACCAAGAAGCTGTTGCGGTGTTGTACAAGACCGATGGCAGCGGAAAAGCGGGGACCGTGTTGTTCAAGGAGGTGGGTAAGAAAGTCCAGGTCAAGGTCATGGTGAGTGGGCTCAAGCCTAACTCCGTTCACGGCTTCCACGTTCACCAGTACGGAGACTTGCAGTCAAAAGACGGGTCCAGTGCCGGCGGACACTTCAATCCCGACGGCCACCAGCACGCAGGCCCCCACGACAAGATGCGTCACGCGGGAGACATGGGTAACCTCACGGCCAATGCCAAAGGCGTGGTCAACACCACTTTGACCTTTGAGAATTTCACCCTCGACCCTAAGTCCAAAGAAGGCATCGTGGGACGGAGTGTTGTTTTGCACGCGGGAACGGATGACCTCAAGTCTCAGCCCTCGGGTGACGCTGGAGCCCGTTGGGCCGTTGGCGTCGTCGGATGGGCTCAACCAGCCTCCGAGAAGAAGAAATAGTCCTCCAGATTTTTGGACCTTGCGAGGTTCTTTTCTGAAAAGCGATCCGCTCAGGCGGGTCGCTTTTCTTTTGGCCTACGAAGCGCGAAAGGTCGCGTCAGGATGCCGCTCAGTTCGGGAACTGCTGTAGGACATTGGAACCAAAGGAGGCGCTGCTTGTGACGCGAACCCTGTTCGACTTGCGAAATTTAGCTTGGTACCGCGGCAACGCCGCCAACTTCCTCTGCATGGCGTGTCACATGTCTGCGACCCTGTTGCCCTTGTTTTGGAAGCGGCAAGGCCTCATCGACCAAGAGATCGGCTGGTTGGCGGCGGGGTTTTCTCTAGCAGCCATTGGGACCCGGGCCAAACTCGGAGACTGGATGGAGCGTTGGGGCCGACGCCCCTTCTTACTCTTGGGTTCGGTTCTTTTGACCCTTCTACCGTTTGCTTATCAGCTCTTGGGCGTTGAGTTCTTGCCGTGGTTTTTGATCCGAGTGACCCAGGGCGTCGGTTTAGCCTTTTACATCACCGCCATCTTAACGTGGGTGGCGGACCTCTCGCCACCGGAGAAAATCGGCCAGCTTCAGGGGATCTTTGGGGTGTCGGGCTTGCTGGGCTCGGCTGTCGGCCCGATGGTCGCCGAGAGCATCTATCAGTTGTACGGTTTTGAAGAGATGTTTCTGGCCGTCGGATTGGCCGGAGCAATCGCGGTGGGCTTGGTCGCGACCTTACCGGAGACGCGATTGCCCGGGAATGGCTCAAATGATAGCGCGGACCACCGTATGAGGTTTCGAACCCACCGGGCCATGGTCGCGGTGACCTTAGCTTTCGGATGGATGGCGGGAACCATCATCACTTTCTTGGCTCCCTACACCGATAGCGTGAATTTGCCCAGAGTGGGCTTGTACTACGCCGGCTTTGCACTGGCTTCGGTCACCGTGCGTCTGGTCTCCGGGAGTTTCATCGACCGGGTTTCCGCATCTCGACTGGTGGGGGTCAGCGGCGGGTTGATGGTGCTCTCGGGACTTGCCTTGGCCTGCCTGGGGACGTATCCGAATATCGCCTTACTCTTTTCCGCGGCCATCCTCAATGGTGTCGGTCACGGATTTCTCTTTCCTGGGCTGTCAGCTTACACTGTCCGCCGCTCGGACAGTCGTCGACGTGGCGCAGGCTTGGCGTTGTTCACGGGGATGTTCGACGGCGGAATTCTGTTGGGTTCGGTGGCCTCAGGCTACATCTCGGCGCACTTTGGTTATTCTTGGGCATACGGGGCCGCGGCTTTGCTTCTGCTGACTTCGCTCCCGATCTTTATATCGATGGATGAATCCGTTGAGCCAATCCCGGCCAGCCTACTGCACGTTGACCAGCACCTTGAGAGAGTCCCCGGCGGCGGCCGTGATGCGGCAAGCTTCTAAGGTTTCGCTCATGGGCAGTCGATGAGTGACCAGTTTGTCGGTGGGAAAGGCTCCCTCTCGCAAAAGAGCTAGAGTTTCTCTGGTATCGTCGGGACCGCATGAGTAAGAGCTGATGAGGTCGATCTCTCGAAAGAACAGGTCGTTGGGCTCGACTTCCATCATCACCCCGGGTTGAGGAGCCATAAACATCAACACTCGCCCGCCGGGCGCAGCCGCGCGGATGCCTTCCTGAACGGCCGCGGGAGCTGACGGGCCCACCAGCACCAGGTCCGCGCCCAAGCCCTCGGTCCGCTCTTTCACGAAGGTGGGGAAGTCGACGCCGTCCTTCGGATTGCAGACTGCGTCGGCCCCCAATTCTAGTGCTCGCTCACGGCGAAACGGTACGAAGTCACTGGCCAAAATCACTTCGGCGCCCCTATGTTTGGCTAAGGCCACCATGACCTGGCCAATAAATCCGAGACCCATCACGGCCACCCGGTCTCCGGACTGAAAGCGGGCGCGACGAAAGGCTTTCACCACGCAGGCGATGGGTTCGATCAGGGCGCCTTGGTCGTTGTCGATATCGTCAGGAAGGATGAGAGTGTCGTGCTCTAAGTTGACCTTGGCGATTCGCACATACTGCGCGATCCCACCGGGGTCTAGTTGAGAACTGCGCCAGGTTTGGCACATGCTGTAAAAACCGCGTAGGCAGTGCCGACAGTCGTGGCAGGGAGCGTGGTGATGTATAAAAACACGGTCTCCCACAGAAAAACGTGGGTCGGCTTGGTTGCCCAAGGCAACTATCTCACCACACGGCTCGTGACCCACTACAATGGGACATTTTTTCTTGATGTACCACGGAGTGACATCTCCAGAACAGATCCCGCACGTGCGAACCTTCACGAGGGCTTCGTCGGGCCCGATTTCAGGCACAGGGAGTTCGACGATGCGAATGTCGTCGTAGTCGAAGGCTTTGGCGGCTTTCATGGTTTGGGGGGCAACGCTTGATGTCATGGTACTCCTAAGGCTGGTGGGGCCTTCAAACTCAGGTTTGCTTGCGCATCAACTGGGCTAAAGGTCGCTGTCGTCAGAGATGAGATAGCAGACGCCTCGCTCGGCGTCTAAGAGTTCAAAAGCTTGTTGGATCTGGGTATATGGAAGGCAGTCGCTGATCAAAGAATCTGGAATCTTCACGAGATGGTTTTGGGCGTTTTGAATTTGCGCAGGGGTAAGGGGTCCCAGGGCTTTCCAGGTGATCTGGTCGTAATGTAAGCGACCGGCGTCGATTGAGAGGTCTTCGCCGCCGGGGCCGGCGGGAGTGGCCAACACCACGGTGCCGCCCTTGTTGGTAAGATGTTGAGCCCAACCGCGGTTTTCGAGACGTCCACTGGTTTCGATCAGTGTGACCCCAAACCCACGCTCTTCCACGCCTTGCTCGGGAAGTTCCTCAAGGGCCTGCGCCCATTCTTTGCTATGAGTCGCACCCAGGTCTTTGGCGCAGATAAGGGCGGCATCACTGATTCCGAAGACCCAGGGTGTGGTGGTTTTTAGAAGCGCGCACAGAGCTAAGCCGACGAAGCCCACGCCCGCGATGACGGTGGACTCGGGAAACTCTTCGGCGGCCGGCAAGGCTTGCAATGCCAGAGCGATGCCCAGCAGCAGACACGAGGCAGCCCGATCCATTTCTACCGGAAGCACCTTGGCTTCATCCACCAAAAGGTAAGTGCCCAGCGGTTGGGTGCAGACGGTGAGAACTGGTTGGCCACGACGCAGACCGATGACCCCTGCTCCCGGTTGGAGCACTTCGCCACAGACCAAGAAAGGAGCCTGTTGAACCCCAAGGCGGTAATCTTGCAGGTGGGTTTCGTCGACCACAGTTCCCTTCATGCGAATCAAGACTTGGCCCGGGCGCGGGGATGGCGCCGGAACGTCGACGAGGGTGCACCCACCCGCTTGAAACTGGAGATTCCGCATGGCGGCTACGCTTCTGCTTGGTTTACGGAAATCCCGTGCGGTCCGGTGAAAAAAGGAGACCGTTTTTTAGCGCGAATCGCCTCCCATGTTTTCCTCACCGTCTTCGATTCCCAGTGATCCCTACATTCCCACACCGTTGGACCTAGTGCGGGCGAAATTGGAATTTGGAGAGGTGGCCGCTGATGACGTGGTCTTCGATCTGGGTTGCGGCGACGGTCGGGTTTTGATTATGGCAGCCGTCGAGTACGGATGCTCTGGGGTTGGGGTTGATATCCAGCAAGGGGTCGTCGAGGAAGCGTGGGGCAACATCTCTGACCACGACCTTGAAGACCAAGTGGCGGTGCGATGTGAAGATTTTCTCCATACGGACCTTTCGGAGGCCGACCTGGTGATCTTGTATCTCACAGCCAAGACACTCAATCATCTTTCGGAGAAGTTACGCGAGGTGCGGACGGGTACGCGCCTCGTCACTCACGATTTTGCCCTGAACGGATGGAAGCACTCCGAACAGTCGAACTGGCTCGCATCGGACGGTCGGTCGACTACGATGTTTCTTTATCGGCAAGGTTAAGAGCAGTCCCTCACCGCCGTGGGCTTTTGCCCTACCCGAAGGTGGTTTTCCAACTCGTTTCGGAGGCAATTTCCCAGCCTGCCTCACCCGGTGTGACGACAGAAACTCGGGGGCGGGGAAAGTCGGCGTTTCCTTGGCTGACTTTGGCAATGGGGGTTTTCCCTTCGAGGGTGACCACAGCCCTTAAAAATCGACCCATGGTGAAATCCCAGCCGTCGCCGTCATCCCAGTAGAAGATGGACTCCAGGCTGTCTAAGCCGGGACAAACGTAGAGTTGCCAGGGCTGATTGCCCATCTGATCGGTGTGGGTGACCTGATGATCACTAGCGAGCATGGGAATGACGGCGCCGGCTTTCGCGAAGAGAGGAACCAGTCCGGGTCGTCGCGTGATCGTGATGCTTGAACCGCCTTCATAGCGACGTCCGCTGTGAAGGTCATACCATACACCTTGGGGCAACTGCACCAGTCGTTCGCTCTGACCTCGCACCAGAAACGGCGCAGCCAAGAGATGCGGCCCCACCATGACTTGATCTTCCAAAGTCGGGAACCGCGGGTCGTCAGGATAGTCAAAAAACTGAGGGCGAAAGAGAGGGACTGAGCCCTCCGTTTGGGCCATGGCCGACGCGTACAGATAGGGGAGCAGACGGTATCGGAATCGGATCGCGGTGCGGGCCACTTCTTCAACCTCCGGCCCAAAACTCCAGGGATGCTGCACGCGCGTCCCCAAGGCGGAATGCGCGCGCATAAAGGGATAGATGACCGAGGCTTCTATCCAGGCCGAGTAAAGCTCAGGAGTGCAATGGCCAAGGAAGCCCCCAATGTCCACACCCACGAAGGGGCTACCGACGAGTCCCATGGAGGCGAGTTGTGGAAGCGACATAGCGAGGTGCTCCCACCAGGAAGTGTTGTCACCCATCCACGACCAAGCGTAGCGGGTCACCCCGGTGAATCCCGCTCTTGTGAGAACCCAAGGTCGCTCGTTCCTTGGCTTCCAACTGTTACTGGTCGCTTCGGCCATCTGCGACCCGTAAAGATTGTGGAGCGCCGCTTGGTTGAATCGTCGATCGTCTTCGCCGCATGGCGTGCTGAGCGGCATGGGCTGTTGCTTGGAACCGCCGGTCCAAAAGGGTTTGTCAAAAATGGCGGGCTCGTTCATGTCGATCCAGAGGCCCGACACGCCGTTGTCGAGGTAATAAGCGGCATGCTTGGCCCACCACTCACGAGCGCTCTCCCGGGAGAAATCGGGAAAAAGCGCCTCGTCGGGCCAGCAATATCCTACGACCGGAGCGCCTGTCGTTGATTTGAGGAAATGGTTCCCACTCAGCCCCTCGTCCAAGGCTTGATATCCGTTCCCAGGATCGAAACGAAGACCTGGATCGATGATGGTGACGGTCCGCACACCACGCTCGGCAAAGCCGGCAAACATACCTTTGGGGTCTGGGAATCTCTCCTCTGAGAAAGTGAACGATCGATAGTTCTCCATGTGATCGATGTCCAGGTGAACAACATCTAAGGGGATCTTTTTCTGTTCGAAGCTGTCCACCAGTTGCTCGACTTCGTGGCCGGTACGGTATCCCCAACGAGACTGATGAAAGCCGAAGGACCAGAGGGGCGCGGCCGTGGGGTTCTCAATAACTTGGCGCAACGAGGCGTGGAGATCGGTCGGGGTGGCTCCTGCGTGAACCTGAAACTCAAGACTTGCTCCCAGGCTAAGCCATCGCATACGGTCGTGGCGATTCTGGCCGAGGTCAAAGCGTGTGTAGGGGGAGTGAACAAGGAAAACGGCCCACCAAACGCCCTCGGTGCGGCCCCACAGGAGAGGATGCGCCTGGTACAAAGGGTCGGTCGTACGATGGTGCCCACTGGGATCGTCGGTGGTCCAGTTTACGGGTGCTGCGCCCCGGCGATCCAGAGGCATTGAGCGTTCGCCCAGTCCATAGAAGTTCTGTACGTCGTCGATCTGCCAGTCCCATCGGATCGCCTCTTGAAAACCGGCAGGCAGTGTGTCCCCACTCCGCGCTTTCAAGCCGGGTAGTACCGACAGATCGACGGGGAACAAGAACGGTTGATGACAGGACTTCAGGAACACTCGACCGTTCCAGGAGACCTGGGTGACCTCTCCTTTTTGTTCCACTTCGAACCGGTCGTCCTTGGAGGATTTCGTCAAGAGCTTCAGGCCTGGAATGTCCTCAACCGTAGGCCAAGCCGGGGCTCGCTCAGTCGGATTAACACTCATCCATAGGACCGGAATGTCGGCGTCGCCGACCACTGTCCGGTGGGCCACCTGCAGGTGACGGCCCGGCTCAGATGGCGACTGCGCGATAAGTTCGAATTCGCTCAAGGTCTTGCACTCCCAAGGGATTTTGTTTCGAGCTTTTCGAAGTCCGCGTAATCACCTCTCGAAGGAGCCAGCGTTATGCATACCGTGGTCAACGGAGCCAATCGAGGCATCGGGTTGGAAATTTGTCGCCAAAGCCTTGCGCGAGAGCACCGTGTGACGGCGTTGTGCCGAAGCCCCTCCACGGAATTGAGGTCATTGGCCGCGGTCGGGCCGTCGGTATGCGAGGTGATCGAAGGAGTCGATGTCACGCTAGAACTAGAGTTGGACGGAGTCACCGCAATCGACTGGTTGATTCTCAACGCCGGTATTTGGCGAACTGAAAGCCTTGAAGATCTGAATTTCGAAACCATCCGCGAGCAGTTCGAAGTAAACTCCTTAGGCCCGCTGCGCCTCTTCGCGGCGCTGTCAGACCAGTTGCGTGCGGGTTCGAAGGTCGGATTGATGACCAGTCAGATGGGCTCCATGGGCGACAACTCTTCGGGAGGACGCTACGGCTATCGCATGTCCAAGGCCGCTCTCAACGCTGCGGGGGTTTCCTTGGCACAGGACCTGCGAGAGCGAGAGATCGCAGTGGCCGTTCTCCACCCAGGCTATGTGGCGACTGACATGACGAATCACCGGGGCACAATCACTCCAGCCCAATCCGTTTGCGGACTCTTTGCGGTGATGGACGCTCTGACCCTTGAGGATAGTGGCGGTTTTTGGAACTTTCGCGGGGAGCGTCTACCCTGGTGACGCGCTTGTAGAGTTCTGGCGGTCTGGAGTGGGGTGGCCAAGTCACGCGACCCGCTGTCGGCGTGCGGGTCGACCCTGTGTCAGAGTGCGGGTCACGCCCAGGTCTGTCTTTTGTAGCGCGACCCGCTGTCGGCGTGGGGG
>JBBKWP010000031.1:0-3874 GCA_037968995.1 Candidatus Xenobia bacterium | reverse complement strand
TTAGCCCGAGGAACCTTCCCCTACAAGAGAATCCTACTTGTAGCGGCCACGGGAACCGGTCATCTGAAAGCAACGGAACTGGCCATGGACGTGACCCGAATGCTTGAGGCTGAGCTCCAGATCTTGGCGGTTTTGCCTCCTGATTTCATCAGTGGCGCCGAACACACCGACGAACTCCGCGCGGGCGTCGAGAAGTCCGCATCTATAGGCGCCTACTACTCGGTTGGGGTGGAAACGAAGGTGGTCGAAGGTCATCCGCTGCATCGCGCGGTGGAAGAAGCCGCCAACTTCGATCTTTTGGTCCTAGGCTATCAACGCGGACGCAGTTCGAGTTGGTCCTCCCCCGATGTCGCGAGACATCTGCTTTTGAGGGCAAGGTGTTCAACCTTAGTCTTGCCCCACGACTGACGCCGTAAGCCGCCCGCGGTGTGGCCGACCAAGAAGGCTTACCGGCCTGTGAAAGTGAATTTGACGGCAACTCAAAAGTTGCTAAGGAAAGCGAGACCGACGTGCGACAGAAATTTTACCTCTTAATCTTGGCTTCAGCCCTCTCTCTCTCGGGATGCGGAGGCGGCGGTGGCGACGATGGTTTCGACGCGAACACCGACGGAATCTTCATACCTCCGCCCCAAGCCGGGCCGCAGCTACCTGCTCCATCGAATCCCAGTCCCACGCCTGGTCCGACAGGTCAACTGCTGGCATATTACGACACCTACGACACGACGGTCGACACCGAACTGAGCGTCCCCTCACTGGACGGCGTCTTGGTCAACGACAGCTACCCCATTGGCAGTTCCTTCATCGAGTTCCCCGTTTACAGCCTTCAAGGAGGCTATATTGAGGGCTTCTTCAACGGCGGCTTCAACTATCGCCCGCCCGCCGGCTTCGTCGGGGAGGACAGCTTTCTTTACACCCTTTCCGATAACAGCGGCCGCAGCAGCACTGCTCGGGTCTATCTCAACGTTTATCGCTAGAAAGCAAGCAAAGCAACGTCTCTAGTGAGCGCAGCCAACTTTAACAAAGTCGGATTCAGGCAGATGGGCAGAGCCTCCCCTGCAATCCAGACCGCTAGAACAGCAGGGCGGCTACGCGCGGTCACGACGCCTCCGGTGCCGCTAGAACAGCGGCACCGGAGCGTTAGCCTTAACTTTTAGGCCTTGACCTCGAATTTGCTGCTGAAGTTGCCGCCGGCCTTGCCGTCTCGGTCGCCATCTAGAGCTTGTCCGAAGGGGTCTTTCAGGATGTCGGCCGAGGCCACGAACTCGTAGCTGCCGGCCGGCAGCGAACCGACGTTGATGTCGAACTGATTGGTCAGAAGGCGGATCTCTTTAGGAGCGCCCTTCATCACCACTTCGCCCTGGTCGTTGAGAACCTGCCAGGCTTCCTGAACGTTGGCGCTCTTGGTGTCGAGTACTTTTTCCATTCGAACCGTCAGTTTTGTGGTTCCGCCGTTAGGATTCTTGGTCTCCTTGACGGAGACGGTGGGAGCGGCCAAAGTCTCGGTCAGGGCGCGTCCGGCATTGATTCGTCCGCCGCCGAATAGTCCGGCTTCGGTGGGATTGGCGCCGTCAATGTTGTCGGCGGTCCCGGCCATCTGAGCCCAACGTTGGTTGCGGTTCCAGTCGGGGTGGGCGCTCTGAACCAAGGCGTGTAAGCCCATCGCTCCGGGACTGGCCATTGAGGTGCCGCTCAGGGCACCCTTCTTGCCGTCCGGCAGGGTGGAGACGATGTCTTTACCAGGCGCGGCGATGTCGATGTGCGCCCCATAGTTGGAGAACGAACTGCGCTTGTCCACAGATGCTGCGGCAGTGTCGGTGGCCGCCACGAGTACGATGTCCTCGAACACAGAGCGGGCGGGATTCAAGCGACCGCTGTTTCCGGCGGAGTTGAACACCAGTACGTCGTTGTCGGCCAGAGTTTTGTAGGTATTCTCGATGGCTCGATCGCCGGGAAAACCGTCGATATTGTAGCTCGTATTGACGCTCTTGGCGCCATTGTTCATAGCGTAAAGGTAAGCTTCAGAAACTAGCGCGGAGCTATAGGCTCGGCGCCCGCCGTCAATGCGTAGGGGCATGCTCACGGCACCGGGGGCGATGCCGGTGGTGCCGCTGTCTCCCTCGCGAGCGTGAGCGATTCCGTGCACGTGGGTGTGATGGTCGCTACCATCATTGTTGGCGCGGTTGTCGTTGTCGGTGAAATCCCAACCGGTGGTGTCGTCAATCTTGCCGTTGCCGTCATCATCGATTCCGTTACCGGCGATCTCGCCGGGGTGCTGAAACAAAGAGTCCTTTAACTCGGGATGGGCCAGGTCCACTCCGCCGTCCGTGATGGCGGTGATGGTGCTGGGGGAGCCTTTGGTCACAGCCCAGGCTGGCTCAATGTTGATGATGTCTAAGTGGCGAGGGCGGCCGCTCGGGGTGTTCGTGACCTCAGCATCGGAGGCGATGGGCGCGTCGTAGACGTCGCCGCTGTACTGATAGTTGGGCATCACGTCGGAGAAGCTCTCCTGCAGACTGACCGCCTGACCTTCGGGGGCCTGAATCAGCAAGAAGGTGCTGTCGCCCGCTTGGCCCAGGACCTTTTCCACCTGGACGCCAGAGCTTTGCAGAGCATTGAGTTCGGAGGCATCAGCCTTAACGATGAAGCTCCCGGGAATTGCTTGGCGGTATACTCCGGGGGCCACCTCGGTGCCACTCAACTGAACCTGGTCGCTGGGAGCGCTCTCGGTTTGCGGCGCGGCCGTCTCTGTGGTGCGCGGGCTGCGACTGTTGGTGGAGAGTGCGGAGATATTGGACGAGATCATCATCGGTGCTAATTCCTCTGGCTTATAAAATTCTTGACGGATGCGGCGGACACTGGTCCTTCGTCCTCTCATTTTCGCTTATCTGGGTTCCGATAAGTAGACAAAATTTGTTACCACCTGGCCAAGCCCCACTCTTTTGCGGACCAGGTTACTGACCAGCCTGTCCACCTCAGGGCTTCAGGGGCCCTTGAACGACTCCCAGATCGACATAGGCGCCGTCGGTCATGACGACGTAGGGTCGTTCTTCAAAGCTGAGCTTTCCTTTGCCGTCGTGCTGGAGAATCTCGAGTTGGCCCATTCCGTAGCCCATAGGACCGCGGGCGTAATAATGGATCTGAAGTTGGTAAGGGAAGGCTTGAGGTGTCGCGGGAATGGCGAAGCACTCAGGTCCGTAGCCGGTGGTGACATCGGCGAAGAGTTCGCCTCCGCTGGGCAAACTTGGCTCGCTGTAAAAAGCGTGACCGCCCTTGGCGTCTTTGATGTGGAAGTCCACGTCGTTGGCGTCTGTTTCCCAGGTCAAGATGAAACGCAGACTGGGCTTGTCGGCCCTGGCGGTTCCGGCTTTTTGCAGACGATCAGCGACGGTCTTGGCCTGCTTGGGATCTTTGGCGGCCCAGGCGGCTCCCACCAAACCGAGGTCCTCTTTCAACACTCGCTCGTTTCCGGCGAATCGGCCGTCGGGATAGTCCTGGGTAAGGCCGGCCTCTAAGGCCGCGAAGGCTTTCTCGTAAGCACCCTGGCGGGCGAGTCCCAAGGCTAAAAACCGGTGACTCGAGGGGTGGTCGGGGCGTTGGGCGACGGCCTTGGTGAAGCTGTCGACGGCGAGCGGCAGGCCTTCTTCCCCCAGGCTTTGCAGACGGCTACCGGCGAAACGGCGGAGGTCGGCGCGAGAGGGAAAGAGGTCGATGATGGAGCCGTAGACTCGCGCGGCCGTCGCTTTGTCCTTTTTAGCTTCGAGACAATCCCCGAGGGCCAGCAGCGCTAAAACATTCCCGGGCTCCGCCTCCTGCCAGGCCCAGGCCTTCTTGAGAGCCTCGTCGGTTTTGCCTTTCTCGAGAAGATTCTCAATCT
>JBBKWP010000030.1:0-23639 GCA_037968995.1 Candidatus Xenobia bacterium | reverse complement strand
GGGCCGAGGCGCGCATCGTCCTCCGCCACCGGGAGCGCCCAGAAACTCGCGCAGACGGCAACCTCCGCCGCCGCCCGGCGATCTCGACGTCCCTTAAAATAGACGGCACTCATCGAAATGACTATACTAGTCACATGAAAAGAGTAACATCGGTCACCAATCTAAAAGCTTCGCTCAGCGGCTACCTTGCCCAAGTCAAAGCCGGTGAAGAGATCCTTGTCACCGAACGGGGTAGGCCCATCGCTCGCGTTATCCCCTATCTTCGCAGCCAGGATCAGGAAAGCAGCCTAGAACTACAGATTCAATCCGGCCTCATACGGTCTGGTGACGGTCGTTCCATTCGAGATGTTCTGGATACGGTGGGTAGAGTTCCCACCCGACAATCGGTCGTCGAAGCCCTCTTAGAGGAACGCGAAGACCGTTGAGATTCTGGGATAGCTCCGCCATCTTACCGCTGATTGTCGTAGAATCGACAAGTCTAATGCTTTCGGATTTGCTTTCCCGTGATGATACGATGGTGGTTTGGTGGGGAAGCGGCGTGGAATGCCACTCCGCCTTAAATCGCCGACTTCGTGACGGTTCGCTGTCCCTCATCGATCTCCAGACGGCCCGCCTAGGCCTACAGAATGTGATCGCGTGTTCCTATGAAGTCCTGCCGACTGAATCACTTCGCATCCTCGCCCAACGCCTCTTGGCAGTTCACCCATTAAGAGCAGCGGATTCCCTTCAATTGGCGGCCGCACTCATTTGGGCGGATTCGAAGCCCGTTGGTCGAGAATTGGTATGTCTGGATTCGCGCCTGAGCACCGCTGCTCGACTGGAAGGGTTCTCAGTGACACCTCACGAGGCCTAGAAATACTTCGCGCGCTGGGAATTGTAGATGAAAGACAGCCCCACCCTTTGAAGAGATGCAACGAAGACCGCCTCCAAGAGAGGGCGAAGATTCTGCTCCTCGAAATTAAAACGCCCGACTCGGTTTCCCCGAGCGGGCGTCTTATGAATCCAACAGAGCGTTGGCATCATTTTTTGTCTTGAACGATGGCTTATCGTTGTCGTTCGTTTTTCGACTGCGGCTTGGATTTCGATAGCTCTTCTTGAGCGGCGTTCTTAGCCTCCTGCAGCGACTCGACCACGGTTTCCTTCATCTCTTCGGTGACCTCTGAGAGGTGTTCTTTCACGCTATCAGTACCGGAATGAAGGGTGCGTACAGCGGCCTGGCGCGCCTCGTCGACAATGCCTCGAGCCTGGTCGAGAAGTCCATCTCGGACTCCACCCATCAGTTCGTTCTCTTTTTGAGTGGGCGGTAACAACAGGCCCAGGGCCAATCCGGCGGCCACAGCACAGGCTCCCAGAACCAGAGGATTCTCATCCAAGGTATGCTCGTATGCGCTCTTCACGTATTCGGCTCCGTGTTCGGCAGAATGCTTGGCGCTGTCGAGACGCTCAGAGGCTGAATTCTTAGCGGAATCGAGTCTCTCCGCGGCGCTAAGCTTGGCGTGTTCTAAACTCTCCATGGTATGCTCTCGGGACTCGCGCAGGCGCAGTTTAGCGTCGCGGGCCGAATCGCGTAGGCGAACTGGCAACGAGCGGTTCCGCTTTTGCTCTCGGCTGACCAGAAGCCAGGCGACGCCGACTCCCAGGAAAATCGACGGACCTGGATATTCGCGAACAATGTTGCCCACAGAATCCGTCAGAGAACTAAGCCCTCCTGAGCCGGAAGATGAAGACCTAGCGATGTCTCTGGGCTCCTCGGGCAAGGGTTTGGCGGACTGACTGGTGTCAATGGCGCGCGCTGCGGCCAGGGTCTCTTGAAGCGAAGCTTCATTCGTTGTGGAATTGTCTTGGGGTGTCATAAAAATCTCCTTTATCGATGATGGGGTATAAGCTTGGTAGGGTAGCGCTAATTATTGAGATAACGTCGAGATTCCGGTAGGTTAGACGCGTGGGACGTCGCTCTCAAGAAGCGTGCGGCCATCAATCCTACAGCGAAACTTCCAGTCATAAAAAGTACTGGATTGGTCCTGGAAAACTTCTCTACCGACACGATCATATCGTCGATCTCGGCGGACTCCAGGGACGATGCGACGCGCTCAACCTGGTTGGCCAGGCCAACGATCTGCTTTTCTAGGGCGGGGTTGCCCACTGATTGAGCGGTTTGGCGCAACGCTTGGTCCACGTCGCGGACCTGAGAAGTGACGGCGTCTTTTTGCATCTCCGCCTGCTTCTTGACTTCGACCTTCGCGGAATCTTTGGTCTCCACAGCTTTATCGACTAAAGTTTGACCGTTTTGTTTGACGTGGTCGACCGCGTCCTTGAGTTTATCTTTGTTTTCTTGTCTCATATTGTATCTCCCTTAAGTGGCTAGCATAAGGATATTCAAAAAGAGAGACGGCGTTGACCCACGAAAGAATCGAGTACGCCTATACGATCGGTAGGTTCCCCGTATGTGAACATGGTATGTCCATCAGATGTCGAAGTGTTCATAACTCGCTAACGGATCTAGACCGTTGAACGTGAGATAAATGACAAGTTCATGCTGATCCCTCACGAGTGTCATAAGATCCCGCACGATTCGCCCCTGCAAGGCCTCCTCCTCGGACGCCAAATGATGGTCGCGCCGATCAATACTTCCTTTGGAACTAGAACGTCAACCAGGCACGAGCATAGAGACTTCGGCCAAAGAAAGCGCGGGTCGGGAGAGCGACAAGGCCGACGAAGCCCCCTGCGGCAACTCCATGCCTTACTCGGAGTTGATGAAGTGATCTTCTCAGCCGCCGTCGATGCGCCCGACGAGGGTGGTAAACTCGACTCCCTCTTGGTCGGACTGTGCCAGAGTTACGGCTAGAGCCTTAGAACCAAATCCTTAGAACCCGCTTAGCTCACGTCTCGAATGAGATCCCCAATCTTTGCTGTAGCCACGCCCTCTCCGCGAAGCGTGCACTGCAGAAGGTCCCCTGGACGTGCATGGTCGAGAGCTTTTCCTCCCACCAGAACCGCGCAGACGACGGCAGGTCCGGTGACCGCTGTGCCGTCAAAAAACTCAACACTGGCCCCCACTGTCAAAGGATCTCCCTCGAGTCGGCCGGAGAACACCGGTACCCCAAACTGTTCCTGGATGTCGGCGATAAAAATTTTCATATATGGATTCCCCCCGTGAAGAAACTATACTAGAAAGACAGACCTTGAGCCATATCCCCCCACAGGATCTTCCTACCCTGAAAAGAAGCCTTGGCCATGGTTGAAGCCGTGACAGACGAAGACACCAGGAAGTGGGAAACCCTCCTCGCGCGTCTTCGAGATCTGAGACCCCTGTTGGTCGCTTACTCGGGAGGAGTCGATTCGTCGCTGCTACTCTTCGCGGCCCGCGAAGCAACGCCCGATGGCTACTTGGGGGTCACCGCGGTATCGCCGAGTCTGGCCTCGGAACAGCTTATTTTTCTGCGCAACTTTGTCAGGGATTTCGAACTGCGTCACCGCGAAGTCTCCACCCAGGAACTCGAAGATCCCAATTATCAAAAGAATCATGGAGACCGCTGCTACTACTGTAAAACGCATCTCTTCACGGTCCTCGAGCAGATCGCCGAGGCCGAGGGATACAAGAATCTAGCCTACGGTGAGATCACAGACGATGCCGGCGACCATCGACCTGGCGCGCGGGCCGCTCAACAGTTTTCGGTGGTCGCTCCCTTAGCGGACGCTGGTCTGGATAAAGCTAGCATTCGTCGTCTTTCTCGCTCCTTCGGACTGCCGAGTTGGAATCACGTGGCTCAACCGTGCCTTGCCTCGAGAGTCGCGTATTTTCAGAAAGTCGACGAAAGTAAACTCTCGGCGATCGAACGCGGGGAAGCGCTGCTCAGAGGAATGGGCTTTGAACGCTGTCGACTTCGGCACCACGATCAGATCGCTCGTCTTGAGATCCCTCTGGCAAGATTTTCGGAATTCTTGGAAAGACGCGAAGAGGTGGTTTCGGCACTAAGAGCCGAGGGATTCCTTTTTGTGACCCTCGATCTCGAAGGTCTACAATCCGGCAGTTTAAATCGCTTGCTCACGTTGCCGATGTCGATGTCGAGTCACCCGTGAACCGAGAAGCCTTATTGCAACTTCTAGAAGAAGTTCGTACCGGTCGAGTGAACCCCGAAGAAGCCGCCGAGCGCGTGGGTCTCTATCCGTTCGCGGAGTCCGGTGAGGGATTCTGTTTAGATCACCAGCGCGAACTGCGACGCGGATTTCCCGAGGTCGTCATGGCCGAAGGGAAAACAGACAGGGCTGTCGAGGAGATCGTGGCCCGAATGGCGACCTCGGTACCTCTATTCTTAGTCTCCCGCCTGAAGGAATCCTTGGGACGTCAACTGTGTGAAAGCTACGCTCAGGCCGTCTACCACCCGGTCGCCAGAATGCTCAGCTTTGGGGAACCCCCGGTCGGCTCAGAAGGCATCGCCATCGTCAGCGCTGGATGCGCCGACCGGGCTGTCGCCCTAGAAGCTGAGGTGACTTTGCGCTGGATGGGAGAGAGAGCCGAACTGATTGAGGACGTGGGCGTTGCCGGTCTCCACCGTCTGATGAGTCGATTACCCGACTTGCGCCGCGCTCGGGTCCTTATAGTCGTTGCCGGGATGGAGGGAGCCCTCCCCTCAGTGATCGCCGGCCTTGTCAATGTTCCGGTCATCGCCGTTCCTACCTCGGTGGGGTACGGCAGTTCCTTCCAGGGTCTTTCGGCCTTGCTGGGCATGCTCAACAGTTGTTCTGCTGGAATCACCGTGGTCAACATCGACAACGGATTCGGCGCGGCCTACGCGGCTCGCTTGATGGTTCGAACCTGCGACCGGGGGCCGGCCTCTTGAACTCCCTACTCGTCGAGCCTTTCGGGGGTCTGGCCGGCGATATGTTTTTGGCGGGTCTTATCGATCTCGGTCTCGATCTCGAAGCCCTTGAGACGGCTCTTCGACGCCTGCCCCTACCGGACTGGCAACTCGTAGTTACCCGTAAGACTTCAAGCGGAATTTCTGGAACGCACCTGAGATTTGTCGTCCCCTCCGAGCATTCGCATCGAGGACTGTCTCAAATACTAGCAATTATCGACCACGCCGATTTCGAACCCCGCATCGTCCATCGCGCCGGCTTGATTTTCCGTCACCTGGCTGAGGCCGAGGGTAAGGTTCACGGAATTCCGTGGGAGGACGTCCACTTCCACGAGGTGGGCGCCATGGACTCCATCTTAGATATCGTTGGAGTCGTCTTGGCCTTGCAGATGTTAGACGTCGAGGACATCTGGGTTGGACCCTTGCCCTATGGACATGGGAGCATTCTCTGTGAGCACGGGGAGATCCCAAACCCCGCCCCCGCCACCGGGGAACTGCTGAAGGGATGGCCCCAAATCGCCCGCGACTGCCCATCTGAAATGGTAACCCCCACCGGCGCGGCGATCGTCAGCGCGTTAGGTCGACCTACTCCGGTACCGGGACTGACGCGAGCCATCGCTATCGGATACGGCGCGGGGACGAAGGACTTCACCTTTCCCAACGTCTGTCGAATGAGTCTGCTAGAGCCGGCGACGGCATTCCGCGAAGGCCGCGAACAGTTGATGATGCTGGAGACCTACATCGATGATATGAATCCAGAGTTCTTGGCCGACACGCTCGAACGAATTCGACTCCTCGAAGACGTTCTCGATGTCGTAACCTTGGCTGCGGTGGGCAAGAAAGGCCGACTGGGTCAGTTAGTCCAGGTCCTGTGTCGGACGACGGTTCGCGAACTGGTGGAGGACCAACTTCTGACCCATACGAGTTCTCTTGGTGTGCGGGGCTACTTTGTAGACCGTCGCTCGACGGGTCGTCGGATTTCCCAGGTCGAGACACGTCACGGCACCGTGAATGTAAAGTTCGCCGACCGACCCGATGGAACGAAGAAAGCGAGTGTGGAGTTTGAGGACATTCGACGCATCGCACACGCCAGACCAGACTTGACTCTGGAGCAAGTGAAGTCGGATACCCTGCATGAGTTGGAGCGTTCCGATGAGTCGCTCCTCGACGATACGCCCTAAGAGCAGGTTCTAAATCATCCAGCGCTCGAGAGCCGATCGCAGAACCTCAAAGGCCTGTCCCAGGCGTTGAGCCTCCTCCAGGTCGACAATTCCGTTGCGGGCTTCAGCTTCGAGATGCACCGCGCTCTGATGACAAGGACCTTCGCCGAAGAGCGAAAGTGCGCCGTGGAGGCGATGGGCGGCTTTTTCCAGACGTCCCGCGTCACACGCTTTCACCGCATCGTTCACTTCTTGCATCATGGAAGGTGCGTCGTCTCGGAACCCAGCGAGAGCGGCCCTCACGATCTCATTGTCCCCTCCGAAGCGCTCCAAGACGGAAGCATAGTCGATTGGCACCTCACTCCGAATACCGGCTAGAAGAGTGAGAAGATCTGCTTGGCGTAAGGGCTTGGTGAGAAACGCATCCATTCCCGCCTCCAAGCATCGGCGTCGATCTTCTGCTTGGGCTTGGCCCGTGAGCGCCACGATGAAGCAGCGTGCTCGGCCTTGCGCTACCTCCTCTCGCCGAATCGCTTCGGTCGCCTCCACTCCTGTCATTCCGGGCATCTGGATGTCCATAAGGATCACGTCAAAAAGATCCGCCGCCCAGGTAGAGATCGCCTGTTGACCATCGACAGCGGTTTGCACGTGATGGCCGCGCTTCTCCAACATCAAGATGAGAACTTTACGATTTATGGGGTTGTCCTCAGCGATGAGAATCCGCAGCGGTCGATGAGCCTCGGCTATTGAAGTTTCGTTGGACAGTCCCAGGGCGGCGACCATAGCTCGTCGGACGGTCGTCAGGATGACGGGCTTCTGAAGATAGGAGGCGATCGGGATGTCGAGAGTTCGAGACGGATCGTGGAGCGAGGGAATCGCAATGATCTTGGCGGTAGTGTCTTTGAATTTCTGGGACAGGTCCAGCAATCTTTGGTCGGGCAAGGATAAGTCTAAGATAAGGATGTCTGGAGTCGGACCCTCTAGGTTTTTGGACACATCAGCCACGTGCCACCGATGAAGCAGAGCGACCAGAGATTCCTCCTCAACCTCATCGGCCATAGCGTGGCGCACCCTGAGTTGTTGGGGAAAGGGTCCGGAGCCTCGCTCCGCCATTGAATCGGGGAGAGTCAGCGGGAGGGTAAAATGGACCGTTGTGCCCTTGTCCACCTCGCTTTCCAGCCAGATCGTTCCTCCCATCGCTTCCACCAGGCGTTGGGTGATGGCCAAACCAAGGCCCGTCCCGCCCTCCTGACGCTTCTCCGTATCTATCTGAGAGAACGGCTGAAAAACATCGTCACGACGCTCCGCGGGAATGCCCGGCCCCGTGTCTATCACCGAGAAATGGAGAGTGGACTGCTCAGCTCCCTGCTCCTCGAGCACGACCCGCACTTCCACCGAACCAACTTTCGTGAACTTGATAGCGTTACCCAGGAGGTTGATCAGGATCTGCTTCACTTTCCCGGCATCCCCAATCAGACGGTCAGGTGTTTGTGTCCCGATGGGCGCTGCGATCCTCAGACCCTTCTTGTGGGCCTGAGAGGCTAGGGGAGCGACGGTTTCAGCTAAGACTTCTAAGAGACTAAATTCCTCTTGAGCGATTTCCAACTTTCCCGCTTCGATTCGGGAAAAGTCTAAGATCTCTTCAATGAGACCGAGGAGATTCTCCGCCGAGATCTTGATGTCTTCCGCGTACTCGAGCTGTTCGGGGCTCAATTCGGTCTCCAACAGCAACCTAGTCATTCCCAGCACCCCGTTCATCGGGGTCCGAATCTCATGACTCACCCCGGCGGTGAAATCCGACTTCGCCCGATTGGCCCGTTCGGCATGGTCGCGAGCGATTTCTAGTTCTTTGTTGCGACGACGCTGCTCCCTAAAAAGTTCCGCGCTCTCCAGAGCCATGGCGGCCTGGGCGGCTACCCCCTCCAGAATATGCTCGTGGTCCTCGGTGAACACACCGACATCTTTGTGCCCGAAAAAGAGTCCCCCGAGGACCTTGCCTTTGCGCGTCGCCACCGGAACGGCCAGATAGCTGGTGACAGGGAGATGACCGCTCGGCATTCCGTTATAGGGCGTGTTTTGACCGTAAAGCGGGGACGTCTTAACGTCGTCAAAACGCACAATCCCTTCTCCACGGAAGGTCGGTCCAAAAATCGCCGTCGCCCGAGGCATGGGGTAGGAACTGAACGCTTCTTTCGGCACGCCGTCGGACAGAGCGTAGAGCAGATACGATGCCCCGGAACTGTCGAGAAGGTTGTAAAAGAAGGCTCCAAACTCCGCTCCGCAGAGTTCGGTCGCCGCATTGGTGATGGACTGAACCAAGGGTTCGGTTTCCAACTCCCCTAAACTGGTGGCGATCCGGTTCTGAATGTCCACGACTTTATTCTTGGCATCCAAAATCCGTTCGCGCTCCGCCAAGGTTCTGGCTTGGACCAGCACCACGTCTTCGTAGCTTTCCAGAAGACGCTGGACTTCTGTGGAAATCACAGGGTGCTTTCCCCCAGAAGCTTCAAAAGGCCGCTCGTGATGCAACGAAAGCGCCAATCGACAGCTTCCAGCCAGCAATCGCAGTCGTTCCGCTTCAGCCAGAGACACCGAAGCTTGGCAAAACAGGATGACCGCGAAGAACCCTCCGCGCTCTAGGCGACCGCCAAAGCCAATCACGGAACGGATCCCATAAGGCTTCACGAAGTTTTCTTGATCGGGAACCAGCGGCGAACCTTCGGCTTCGGAAACGTGAAAGACTCCCAGTGTCTCTTTGCCCGGTGTGAGTAGGCTATCACTACCCACTCCTAATTGCTCTAGAAGACCCGCGATCATGGGCGCTCGAGCGATGGCCTCAGGATCTCGCAGGGGAATGGCCTGGTGATTTCTCGAGTGGCGGCGAGCGCACCATTGGGCCTCGCTCCCGAAGGTTCCCATCAAGGTCAGACAGGGATCGTCAGGCGAAACCCCGACGAGTTCGACCTCTTGGGCAACATCCCGGTAAGGCAACGTGCAGAAGAGGCGGCCGAGCGCACAACCGATTCCCCCATCGTTGAGAGCCTGAGTCAGGTAAGCGACCGTCGCCTGGGCCGAGCCTTCCATTGTGCGGGCCTCTAAACCCAGACGTCGAATGTGGCTGGAGTGAATTGTAGCGTCTTCTAAGTGTAGCAACGACCCTCACCGATTGATTTCGAATCCGATTATGAGTCTAGAACCAGATCTTCTTAGCGTGGATGGATCGGTCCCAATCGCGGCCGCCTTCTACCCGGAACTGAGTACCTTTTTTGACGTAGTCAAAGAATCCGTTGAAGGTCATAATCTCGTCACGAAAAGCTCCACCGCCCAAAAAGATCCGTTTAACGATCTTGGTTTCCGGTTTAACGTAGATCCAGTTTTGACGTTTGTTGGGCGCTGCGTCTCGAAGCGCTACACCCACTCGTTGCCCCCCGCGATCCACGTTGACTACACGGTATTCGCCGGTGACACTCAACATCTGAGCCTGACTGGGTAGAACGGCACAGAACAGGAGGAAAAGAAAGGGGAGGGTTGAGGTAATTCTACTTTTCATCTCAACGACTTCAAGCCTCGTTCCCCCATATCCTCGAAGATCCGCAGCCTTTAAGCCAAATCTACTGGAGCGGTTTCTGCTTGCGCCAGGCGTTGCTCGAACTGTTCGGCGAAACCTTGAAGGTAGGATCCAGACACCGAATTCAGGGCTTCAATCAAGCGCTCGGTGAGCGTGTCCAATCGCTCCTTCTCTTCGGTCTCCAACTCGTCGACCGCACGCTCCATCTGCTGTTCATCCCGACCGGTTTTACGAGTGAATTTTCGGGCAAAACCTTTCAGTGTTCCTTTGGCTCCCTCGAACGCATGATGCACCGCCGCCTCCAAGGGCTTGACGCCTTGGCTATGGCAGGCTGCCTCGATCACCTCTCGGAGTCGATCCACCTGTTCGGGTGGACGTCCAGTAGACCATAACCCTCGCCGCAAGGCCAAACGAAAAAGCCAAGCTTCGGCCAGCGCCGTGGTGGACTGATCTACGGCCCTTTTGATTTCCAAAAAGTAGAGAATCTTTCGAATTAGCCGTTTGATCGGATAAATGACCGCCCCGGTGAGACACCCCCAGACAAAGCAGCCCTTTGGTGGCGCTTGGGTCAGGCGACTCACCTCGTCGCCTGTGATAGACATTTTTTCCTTTTTCGCCACGGCGCGAAAAAGTCGGCGCTCGAGGTGCGCCTTTGCCACATCATCTAGGAATGGAATCGGGATGAGAGCGGACGCCCCGATCAAGACAATCGAACTCAACAGATGGGCGTCCCGCACTACCTCGAAGAGAAGCTCTGTCTCTAGAGAGGCCTCTCCGTCATTCGAACTCGTCGATTCAGTCACAAGAAAATCCCTTCATGGCACGATCGCTAAGAGAAAAGTGAAAGTCGTCAGATTCCACATTCCGTGGAGAAGGATGCTACCAAAGAGTGACCCTGTCTTCAAGTATACTCCGCCGAATACCATACCCAGGACGAAGAGCGCCGGGGTGGCCCACGGGTCGCCGTGAATCAAAGCGAAAAGGACGGACGAAAAAACGAGCGCTTTCGAGTCTCCCCAACTCTCCCGCAAACTCCCTAACAGCCATCCGCGAAACAGGAGTTCTTCAAAGACCGGACCCACCACCACCACTAAGCAAGCCAAAGCCAGTAAGCGCAACGGTGTCGCCTGCATGAACTGCTCCAACAAAGGGTTGACCGATTCTGGCGCCTGCCCACGAAGCCGACCGATGATCGCGTTGACCGTGAGCACGATCGGATAGCAGAGCAGGTAGCCTCTCCCTACCCACGCCATTGGGAAGGGGCGAACAAAATTCCAGGAGGCCGGGCCCCGGCTCGTCGACGAATCTCTGGCTCGGCCAAGGAAGAACAGTAAGAGTCCGTAACCGGCGGCCTGGGCGACAAAGATCAGGGCAAAAGGGGTGAATACCGAACGCAGTTGGGAGATGACGAGGCTCACACCAAACAGGTTCGCCGCATCCCAGGCGAAAAAGAGGCCAAGGCACCAGATCACCCCTTTGGAAGTCATCGAGGTGGGCGCTCTACCTTCGCGATGGCGCCTGCACCCCATCACCAGCGCCCCCAGAACCAAGGTTCCCAGCAGCATTGCGCACATCAAAAATCGGCTCCGGGCCTGTTCCGCGAAGAGTTGTAGAGGTTTTAGCGCGTCCGGATCGGTTCCACGGTTCCATTGGGCCAACTGTCTGTACCCTTCAGGCAGTCCACGGCTCTCTTCCTCGCTAACAGTCCGACCCTGCAAGACCGATTTTCGTAGCGGATCTTTCTCCAATTCCTGTGCGATTTCGTGGAGCGTAGCGGACGCTGTACTGGGAAGATTGGGACTGAAATCCGCTATCAAAACTAAACGGATCGGTAACTGACTCTTGCCGACCGGACTTTCATCGATGGTCGATCGATGCGAAAAACGAAGGCTCACACTCACCAAAAACACCATGACGAGCCATGCGAAGATCAGAGCCCTTCGAAGTCGGTTGTGCGTCAAACGAGGTTCAGGGGGTTTCGCAGAACTCATCGGAGCGAAGCGCGAGGTCCTCAGCATTGGGCTTTTCAAAATGGGGGTCGGCGACGTAACAGAACATGAAGGCCATCGCCGTGCGGTCAACATCTGACGTGTTGTTATAGCGACTGATCAACTCGTATTGATGGTCGGCGAAAACAGGCAGGCCCTCCACGCTCGAATAGTGCCCCACCTTGGCCAGTCCTGTTCGGTCCTCGGTGGGCTCACATTTAGCCAAGTAGACGCTTTGGTTGGTGGTGAGGTCTCTCAACTCCAGACTTTCGGCGTAGCTGTGGAGATGAACCGATATGTAGTGGATCTTCGTGTCGAAAGGAAAAGCTCGAGGTAGTTTGGTGTGCCGCTCCTCGAATCCCGGCTTCACGACCCAGTGGGCGGTGCGTTCTTCCCCGTGCGCTAGCTTGTCTGTGGGTTGTCCGCCCGCGTCGGTCGCACAACTCAGTTGATCCACCGGAGCCTCCCGCGCCTGAGGATCGAGAACCCTCAAGGATATCCCGAAGTCGATCAGGGTTAGGGCGGTCATCGGACGGTCGACAGAGCGGTCACGTACGTAGTCCGTTCGAACCCGATGACGGACCATAGAGCCAATCCGGTCCTCGTGGAGATTGAGGATTTGCGATTGCAACATAAACTTTTCCGACGACGAGACCGGAATGCCGAATCCTGGGGGAAAGGCCAGGCTGGATTGGCCCTGAGAGAGCGTAAATAAACGGCGCGTTCGAAAGAAGCCCGATCCTATGATACTGGCGTGTTGCTTAGCGGTGTCGTGAAAGCTCAGAGTGTTGTGACACATGAACTCTTGAGAACGAGATTCGCCGGTCTCCGGGCCCACCATATCGGCGTGATAACCCTTGACCCACAACAGTTCTGGCTTCGCAAGGTCCTCGACCAACCTAACGTTGAGATCGGTACTTTCGGGCCCCAGCATCGACGGATAGATGTCGTTCACCAAGGTCGTGGGGGTGAAATAAACCATGCTGCTCGCTGCCGGTTCGAGCTTGGGAGTTCCAATGGGTGAGAAGTAGGCGACGAACCCGGCCATGGTCGCGACGAGAACTGGGATGAGAAAAGTTTTCGCGGGCAGCCTCATTCTATAAAAGTTAGCGATCAGCCACTCAATGCCTGCTCTGTTATCGATCCATCAGCAGAACCACAGGAGAGAAGTAGGGCCCAACGAAACGCCTTTGATGCAATCCCCCCCCCGCACCGAAGTGCTGCTCGCTCGAATCCGATGTCTCTGCGCCGGCGAGGAGGATGCCGCCGAGGTGCTCAACATCATCGACTTGGCACACTCGCATATGAAGAGTACTTGGCAAAAGTTTCTCATCGAGTCCACGGAGGACGCGGAAATGCCCGTGGAAACGCGTGGGAAGATCGCCCAGTCCTTAGAAGACTACATGGATACCCTTCTCGCGATGCGCGACGCTATCGACGACTCTGACTTAGACCTTTTGTCTCAAGGTCTAGAGAAGGCAGAGACAAACGTAGAGACGATTCGCGCGGCGCAAAACGAACACAAAGCCTCGCTACTGGCAGGCCCGACGCTCTTTCCGTTTCTCAACCGTCTTCTCATTCAAACCTCGACCGTGCGGGCGGGTGCCGACAGTATGAGGCTCACGGCCCTATTAAACGATGCGCCCTCTTTTTTGAGGTCCTTGCGAACTGAACTGGAAAGCCGAGCCACCTCGCCCTTGAAAGCCCAAGTGGTCTACCAGATTCAACAGACGTTTGAGGCGCTCCAAGCAGCCCTCCAAGCCGAGGAAGCGCTTCCTGAGATAGAGGAAGACATCACAGAATTTGCGTCTCAACTGGCTGGACTGCTGGCCGAAGCGCCCCTGGAAAGCTCGCTGCGAGGAAGCACGCCTCTCTCCGCCATCAACCAGGTTCTTCGGGCCGTGGGCTCCTTGTCTGGCGCCAACGAAGACCTCGACTTTTTCCTCGCCTTGTTGGACCAATCTCGAAATCAGCTGAGAAGTTTACTGCCGCCAACTTCTCCCCTCGAACACTTAGACCGTTTGAACCTCGTCCTGGATGATTTAGACACCCTCCAGCGCTGTGTGACGGAAGAGGCCGGATACGACGACATGCTCACCGCGACTAGCAATCTGGAATCCAGCGCCACTGAGCTTTCCACGGTTCTGCCCGGCCCGGAGGCTACAGAGAACGCTTACTCCGAGTTTCTCAACGGCCTGCCTCCGCTCTTCCGTTCCATCCTTTTGCCTGGTTATGCCTTCCTGGACGGGCAGGCAAGCGCCGACGATGTCTTCGCCGCATCGGATCATCTCGAAGAATCTGCCTCCGAGATGATGAGAGAAACTGAAGAACTTCCTCAAGATGATGCGACTCTCGGCGTGCTTAAGGACGCCCTCGAGGACATGCGTGAGGCCGCCGACATGCTGCGATTACTCGCCGAAAGCGCGAATGCTCAGTATCTAGAGGCCGCCACCAGCCTCTGTTATCAGGCTTCAGAGCAGATGAAACAAACGAAAATCGGTCCGTGACCTGTCCGCACGTTAACAGATTGGCAAAATAAGTTAACATCCTAGCAACATTTTAGGCCCGAATTCGGACATTCGTTCACATGTTTAGAGTACAGTAGGCCCATAGACCGTAAGTTAAGGATTCAACAAACGATTATGATTATGATGCAAGTTCCCCAAGGAAACGTCAGACCCCAGCACTGTCACGACTCCCACGGACCCAACGAGTCCCAGGGCCAGGGCCGCGGAAACCCGATGATGCGAATGATGCGCAAGATGATGCAGATGATGATGCAGATGTTCCAGGGCCAAGGCCAAGGACAGAATCAAGGTGGGTTCTCTCCTTTTGGAAATGGTCAAGGCGGCGGCCAGTGCCAGTGTCATCAGCAGCAACAGCCCAGTCCTTTTAACTTTTTCGGCGGTGGCGGCGGCGGCGGCGGCGGTAACTATTTCGCCTAAGCAGCAGCTTTCATAACGAGCGCGGCGTCGATCGCCTGAGCTCCACAGGTACCCAGCTTAACGGCTGGGTATTTTGCTTTTTCTGACTGTGTCAGCACAGCTCATCAAGGCGCCCACCACCGCTTTGTCGATTCTTCGAGAGATTGTCAAAAACATGTAACATTCTGGAAACATGACGCTCTTGTTTTTCTGAAATTTTTTGAGAAGCGGATGTAAGTTGTTGTTATCACCTCAAACGGAAAAGGACGGAACAACACAATGAGAGCCCAAGGACCCCAACCAATCTTCACCCCGCGCCACGACCATTGTCACGAGTCTCACGGACACGGACGCCAAGGCTCCATGATGAGAATGCTCCGAATGATGATGCGCATGATGATGCAGATGTTTCAGGGCCAAGGACAGAACCAAGGTGGCTTTTCACCGTTTGGTAACGGCCAAGGCGGCCATTGTCACTGCCATCATCAACAGCAACCTAGTCCTTTCAATTTTTTTGGCGGCGGCGGCGGCGGCAACTATTTCGCCTAAGCGTTCCCAAGTGCGGCCCGCGCCGCGGCCAACCGGGCGACCGGAAGGTGGTGCGGCGGCACGCTGATATAGCTCAGCCCAATTCGACAACAGAACTCCAGGCTTTTGGCATCTATCGCCTGTGCTCCACAAGTACCCAGCTCAACGGCTGGGTATTTTGCTTTCACTGAGTGCGTGGCCAGCTTCATCAAAGCGCCCACGCCGTTTTCATCAATCGAGCTGAAAGGGTCGCGGCCAAAGATCCCTTGGGCAAGATAGGCCGGCAAAAAGCTGAGATGTGAGTCATATCGAGACAGACCGCAGGTTGATTCGGTCAGATCGCCTGTTCCAAATGAGAGAAAATCCGCCGCTTCACACAAAAGGTCGGCGGTCAAGCACGCCCGCGGCAGTTCCAACATTGAGCCTGTCTCCGGTTGGTTAAGCCCTTCCTTTTGAGCGACGTGCTCAACGCACCGGCGCAGGACCCTCAGTTCTTCGACATCGGTCACGCCCGGCATCATGATCTGAAGCTTGAGAGATGTTCCCTCCCTGGTTGCTCGTTGCCAGGCTCGCAGTAAAACGCGGACTTGTAACCGCAAAAGCGTAGGAAACATAAGACTGAGGCGTCCACAACGCAGCCCCTGCATCGGGTTGAGTTCCTCAAGCCATGACGCCATAGGCTCCACGAAGTAGTCGGCTGGTAAATCTGTGTGGTCGCGCCAGTGGCGCAACATAGCAGACAGGGGCGCATCGAACAGACGAACGGTGATGCTTCGTCGTTCGGCAAATTGCTGGCACGCCTCAAAAAGAGCGAACGCCTCCTCTTCAATTTCTTGGGCCAACCGCCGCACTGTCTCGAATTCCTCCGAAGCGCCCAAACAGATGTCCTTCAGGGCGACCTGAAACGTTGGGAGACGCTCGTCATCCTGGAAAAGACACTCGATGCGACAGAGCCCCACGCCTTCAGCGGCAAAAGACAAAGCTACCTGGACATCCTCCACGGAACTGACGTTGGCTCGCAGGGATATCTGCTTTGCCTCATCGGCCCAAGCGAGCAAGGTGAGCGCGTCATCGGTCAGTCGGCCGCGAAGAACTCGCAAGTCGCCAGAGAACACCTGTCCCGATCCGCCATCCAGGGATATGATGTCTCCCTGCTTGAGTTCTTTTCCGGAAATCTGGGCCCCGCCCTCAACCATTTTCAGATCTGAGGCGACGACACAAGGTCTTTCGAAACCTTGGGCAGCCAACACCGAACCGGTCGAAACGATGATTCCGCTGACTGCGGCTAGGGCGTCTCTTTGCCGGTAGGTCAGCTTGTCGCACAGCAAAAGAGCTGCCTCGCCCTTTTTCAAGAGCTCCCAAGCCGAAGAGGCGTCGAAAACGACAATCCCAGAAACTGCTCCACCCCACCCTTGTCGCCCCTGGGTAAGAAGCCTGCCCTGTCGAAGAGCTTGGCGGACCTCGCTTTCCGAGAATGTTGGCAACAGAAGCCGACGGATCTCGTCAGGATCGACTTTCAGCAGCGCTTCCGTTTGGCTGATCTTGCCCTCACGAACCATGCTGCACGCTATCGCGACGGCAGCCTGCGGCGATCTTTCGAGCGGTTCGGGAGTCGCGCAACGAAGCTCTCCTCCGGAGATCTCGAAGTCGACTTGGAGGGCGTCTTTGCGCTGCTCTTCCTGTCGGAGACAGTGATCTTCTAAGAGTTGACTCGCCTCGGGGAAAGCCTTCTTCAAGGAAAAAAACGGTAGCGCCCCCGCGGGCGGCGTCTGACGAACTTCCTCGAGATGGATCTCGGCGGAAACTCGCGGAGTGCCGCTTTGCGGGTTGCGGGTGAATAGGCGTCCACGAGCATATCCCACTTCAGAGATAACCGCTTTAAAGGTCGCTGAGGTCACTGCGAAGACGTCTGGTGTGCTCGTATCACTTCGTGGGAAATCCGCGTGCCTCTAAAAGTGGTTCGGTCGACGGATCCTGGCCGCGAAACTGTCGATAAGCGTCGGCCGGATCCTGTTTGTTGCCCGCGCTCAGGATATAGATTTTGAAACGCTCGGCCACGACGTCGTTGAATGGCCCCCCGTTTTCCTCGAAGGCCTTCCAGGCGTCCTGATCGAGAACCTCAGACCAAAGATAACTATAATAGCCGGCTGAGTATCCGTCTCCGGAGAAGACGTGGGCGAATTGGGGAATGCGGTGCCTCATGACGATGGAACTTGGCATACCGAGTTCATCTAGGGTGGTCTTCTCGAAAGCTCGAGTGTCGATATCTTTGTCGCCCGCCAGATGAAGTTCCATATCGACTAAAGCAGACGACAGATACTCCACGGTGGAGAAACCGGTGTTGAAAGTGGAGGCTCGATCTATCTTGTCGATCAACTCCTTGGGCATAGGTTCTCCGGTTTTGTAGTGAAGCGCGAAGCGGTTCAAGACCTCGGGAGTGGAAAGCCAATGCTCATTGATCTGGGAAGGAAACTCCACGAAATCTCGAGCCACGTTGGTGCCGGCTAAGGTGGGATATTTGACATCTGAGAGCAACCCGTGCAGGGCGTGGCCAAATTCGTGGAACATGGTCTCGGCGTCGTCCCAAGAAATCAGGACGGGTTCACCGGGTTTGCCTTTCAGGTAGTTTGAATTGTTGGAAACGATGGGTGTGACCACTTTGTCGAACTGTTGCTGAGTGCGGTATTCGCTCATCCAGGCGCCCGAGCGTTTTCCGTCTCGAGCGTAGGGGTCAAAGTACCAGTAACCGACGTGCTCCTTGGCGGGGTTCGTCACTTCAAAAACGCGGACATCCGACTGGTAGACCGGAAGACCCTCGACTTCGGAGAAGGACAGGCCGTACATTCTTTCGGCTATCCAGAACTGAGCCTCAAGAATCTTTTCTAGTTGGAGATATGGTTTCAGATCAGTGGTGTCGAGGTCGTATTTTTTCTTGCGCACTTTCTCAGCATAAAAGCGATAGTCCCAAGGCTCGATAGTGATCTCCTCACCGCGCTCCTTGGCCACCTCCTGCATGTCCGCCACCTCTTCAGCCACCCTGGCCACCGCCGGTTTCCAGACCTTCATCATCAGGTCCATGGCGTTCTCCGGGGTCTTAGCCATGGCATCGGCCAATTGCCAATGGGCGTGGGTCTTGTAGCCGAGTAGCTTGGCTCGCTGCACTCGCAGCTTCAAAATCTCTGATGCAATCCCGTTGTTGTCGGTGGGGCCGCCGTTATCGCCCCTGGAGACGAACATTTTCCAGACTTCTTCACGCAAGGGACGGTTGTCCGAATAGGTTAAAAACGGCTCGGCCGACGAGCGGGTGTTTCGAATCACCCACTTCCCGGGAAGCTTCAACTCTTCGGCGTCCTGAGCGGCAGACTCGACCATGCTCTCGGGCAATCCGCCGAGTTGATCGCGCTTTTCGATCACGACCTTTCCGTTCTCTTCGTCGGTCAACAGATTTTGGCCGAACTGGGTGTAGAGCACAGCCAGTCGAGAATTGATGTCCATCAACGTCTTCTTTTGCGCGGTATCCAGTTTGGCACCCGAGCGAACGAAATCGTTGTAGGTCAGCCACAGCAGTCGCTGTTGCTCCGTGGTGAGCTTCTTCCGGTCTTCGGACTTTTCGAGAGTCTCGATGCGTCGAAAAAGTTTCTCGTTCTGGATGATCTCGTCGCGAACGGCCGCGAACTTTGGCGACCAGACTCTTTCCAGTTCCTGGATTTCGGCTCCGTTCATGGTGCTGGCGAAAGTGTCGAAGATGGTTCCCACACGGTGAAAAGTCTGACCGGATCTCTCCAAGGCGGCAATAGTGTTGTCGAAAGTGGGAGCGGCGGCAAGGTTTGCGATCCGTTGGATGTCTTGGCTGTAAGAAGCCATCGATTTTTCCAAAGCCTCTTCGAACATGTCTGGCTTGACCGCGGCGAAGGGCGGAACCCCACCGTTCGGTCCGTCCCAAGGCTGCAGGAGTGGGTTGGAAACGGGCTCATCGCCTAGCACTGGGGTGGGAAGAGCCATCAAGGCAAACATCATCATAAAACTGGAAACTCCAAGGCACAAATTTCGCTTTTTCAAGGTCGCGCTCCATTCTTCAGACGGGGTTGCAGAAACAACCTCTCGCCGCCGGTCACTTTGAGTTCTGACGAACGGTTCCTCTGAAACATTTTTTCAACAATGTTCATCCTTTGTTCATATCTTCGGCTCGCCTTCGACCTCAATTCGGAAAGGACGACGATATCCTGATCTTGGCAACACGGTCGGCGAAGAGCGGTCGAGGAGACACAATGAACGACAAAGACAAAATAGAACCCATCGAATCCAACATCAAAACCTCAGGCATTGTAGTGCCCACCAGGGTGTCTTCTGTCGCTCCCGCACCGACCACTGAACCCGTTGATCCCGACTGGGATGCGGAGTTCGAACCCGAAGCGAAGATTCCGGTCGTCCCGAAGGATGAGTATTGCGGAGCCTACGCCCGCCCGTTCCAAGAATGCGCTATCCGCGACTTCTCTTGGATGAAACGCCCCGTCTCAAGTCTCTCGGAGAGTACCGAGGAGAATCAATACACAATACGGCCCGGCGACACTCTTTGGAGCGTGCTTCGCCAAAACGGCTATCAGGCTCAGGAGATCAATGCCAAGCAACTGGTGGAAAAAGTGGCCCGAAGAAATGGGCTCACCGATCCTAACCGACTGATCCCAGGCTCGAGAATCCGACTACCTGAGAACCAGAAGATCGCCTAGCGCGGACTGAGTTTGAGGGATTTCAGATATTCCGATGGATGACTCCGCAACTCTCCTGACAGCCATAGCGGAAACTGGTCCATATAGTTGGGGCTCGCTGGATGTCCCGACTGTCCCGTGGGCAAAATCGTTCGTCCACGCTCGAGGCAGCTAAGGTCGACCACCTGGCGCCACGATGGACACCATGCCGGTGTGAACGCCTGATGAGGAATGACCGCTGTTTGAAAGACGGTGTCGGTATCGCCTCCAATGCTAACCTTGGGTCCATTGAAAATCTTGTCCAAGACCCGATTGACTCCGAGAGCATGTTGAAACTGGAGTCGGTGCAGAGTGCCCCATTTCCAGCGCGTCGGGTCGGGTCCGAGGCGGTCCTCGAGAAATCTTGTCGCTCGACTCAGCGACTCAACCAAAAGCTCAGAGAGACTCTCGTTCGTCTCTAGGAGTGCGAAGTCCGATGGGTCTTCCAGGAACTCCACCAGCCAGGTTGTGTATCGACCGGTGTGCCCAGCCATCACGGCAAGGGGGTCCGTGGGGGCACCCAGCATCTCCGCGAAAAGTTCATCGCCCATTACAGGCTCCAAGATGGCCTTGAGCGTGGTCAGCAGCATGACCTGATAAACCGCCATCCCGGCGCTCTGCTCCGTCCCCTGTCCATCCCACTGGCGCAAGATATTAAGGACCTTCTCTTCAGCTCGTCCCGGCGCCTCAACTTGCGCCAGCGTTCGTACAAAGCGGACACCCATCAGGGAGTGAAAGTCTACCTGCATCCGCTGGAAATCGTCCATAGTGTGGAGTTGTCGCTCCTTAAGAAGTTCTTCGATCCGGTCGGCCCGAGCCGATCCCAAAAAGTCCCAGGTGAGGTGATGCGGATAGCCACTATCCACCACGGGATTGTTCGCCGTTACCACGAAGCCGCATGCCGGGTTCTCGACGCAGGGAAGTTCTTCAAAAGGTATACGAGAGACCCACTCGTACTCGTCAGTCCATCCGGGCACGGGGGTCAATCCTGTCCCCTTTTTGCGAATGGGAATGTCACCCGCCATCAGATAGCTGATATTGCCCGCTACATCGGCAAAGACAAAGCTGCTGGAGGGCGCCTGCCAATGTCTCAGGGCCTCCTTAAACTCTGCGCACCCGCCGGCTTGGTTCATGGCCAAAATGGTCGAGATGGGATGCGATGCGTCATAGTTGACCCATCGCAAAGCCAGTCCCAGTTGCTCGGTACGAATCAACAGCGGACCGTGCCGGGAGACCAAGACCTCTTCTAGTACGGAATCCATACCCTTGACGGGAATCAACTCGCGTATCACCTCGAGAGGCGCATATCCTCCGCCCGGGACCTCCACCTGCAAGGCGTCCTCAGGATGAAATCTCTCAATGTAAAGATCCTGGGTATCCGCGTAGGAGTTGGTGATCCCCCAAGCTACTTTCTCATTGTGCCCGATGACCACTAAGGGAAAGCCGGGAAAACCAGCGCCACAAACATTAAGGTTGGGAGCCACGAGATGAACCTCGTGCCAGATTCCGGGAACCCGTCCCATGAGATGAGGGTCGCCTGCCAACAGAGGTCTCCCGGATTCCGAGCGTTCACCACTGACGGCCCAGGCGTTGCTGGCTCCGGGTAGGCCTCCGTTGGGCAGAAAACTCTTGGCCTGTTCGTAGAGTTCTTGCAGGTTGCCAAAAAGGGGCTCGACATCCTCTCCGTGTGGCGCGGGAACCGAGACGGCGCCACTGCGGGTCAAGAGCTGTACTAAAGCCGCCCCGGGAGCGCCCAATTTTTCCAGCATCTTGCCCCGCAAGAGTTCTTGGTCCCAATTGGCACAAAGGTCCATCGACATCACTTGAATCCAAGTCAGGCTGTCGAGGGGGGTCCACGGTTGGAAACTGACCTTTAAGAGGCGAAACTCCCAGGGAAGACGCCATCCTATAGAACGTCGTCCCGCGTTCACTCCCGCACAATAGCTCATTAAAAGTGAGCGCTCTTTGTCGTCTAAGGCGTCAAAATCCACCTGTGCGGCGCGCCGCAGTCCCAAGCGTCGCAAATAGCGGTCTGCCGGCAAAGCGGCTTCACCAAAGAGTTCCGCCAGGCGTCCGTCGCCCACCCTGCGGTTGACGTCCATTTGCCAAAGGCGATCTTGTGCGTGCACGAAGCCCTGAGCAAAAACCGCATCGGGGATCGAAGTCGCCTCGATTCGCACATAGCCGAATGTGTCTCGACGAACCATTACCGGTTCGGTCAGGCCCTCAATCTTGAGTTCCCCTTCCGTCTTTGGTAAAGCGTAACGGTAGAGAAAAGCCGCTGATAATCCCACCAGCAGCAGTAGCGTCAATATGGTGTATACAACGGGCATCTTTTGGAACTCCTAGGAGGCTTCCGCGTAGCCTCTAAAGATTCACATCCGCTTTCGAGGTGCAAAAAGCCTCTAGAGGATGAGATTGTCACCCGAATCGATGCCTGCCACCAAGGCTGCACGGAAAAAATGCAGATCGGCCCGCCAAGGCGGAGTTCTAGACAAATCCGAGCGACAGACGAGCATTCAAAGGTTCAGACACGCATCTCCCGAAAACCTCTCTCACAAAAAACCACTTGGAGAAAATCTTTGACTAAAAAGCTTGCCATCGTACTGTTAGCTGCGCTGACCCTGGGCTGTTCGACCCCAACCCCCACTCCGACCGCGAGTCCCGCCGAGACCAGCGCCCCCATGACCCCGATAGCGACGTCGAGTCCGGACGACACCGCCGTCGTCCTACCACTGCCCGATGGATGGACCGAAGCCCAGTCCAAAGACGGCAAGGCGAGTATGGCTATTCCGCCCTCCTGGATCGTTTCGGATAGTGATAACCCCGAGGTCAAGAAACAGATAGCCGCTCTCGTGAAAGAGAACCCAGCCTTCGCTCAAGCCAATACCTCAAACTATTACTTTATGGCCATGACCACCAAGCCCAAGGACGACTTCTCGGACAACGTCAATATCGTCAAGAAGCCCATGCCCCAAACGATTCCTTTTGACGAGTCGACGGCGGCAGCCCTCAAGACGGAGTTAGCCAAGGCGATGCCGGTCGAGGGTGAGGTCGAAATTGAACTGACAACCGTCCCGCAGGGAAGCGCCTACCGCTACACGGCCACCTTGAAAGTGGCCCAAGGAGGAGGCAAAGAGTTGAAAACCTACGTCATTGGATACATGCTCTTCCAGAGTACGGACATGTACATCGTAACGTTCTCAACCACTCCTAAGAGCAAGGACGACTTCGCCGAAACCGTGGAACAGATGATGGGAACCTTCAAGATCACGCCCTAGTGCGGGCCGTTGAGTGAGTCCTGGCATAAGTTCGACCGTGAAGTCATGGCGGACTTATGTCAGGCTCTAGAGCAGTTCTCGAAAGTCTTGTCCTGAAAGCGAATGCGTTACGTCAGTTAAGATTCTTGTCCAGCGGTCCTCTGGCAGGTGCTCCCGCTTTGTCGGGAAGAAGCTCAGAGCGCGCACATTGTCACCTTCACGGTGATAGTCTTCCCTATGTTAACGATGAGCGACCGCTTCTTTGAGGAATTTGACAGCTCCGCCGAGCTTCTACGGTATCTTTGCGAATTGACCATCGGCTTCGGGAAAGGCTTCGTTGATATCACAGCCGCGTCAAGAACATCCAAGCTTTACGGCGTTCACCAGCCATGTCTACGGTGACTTCGAAGAAGTCGACCTGGACCTCATCGCCGGGCCGATGAACCAGAGGGATGAATACCTCAGCTTTTTGGCTACAACACTCCTTGGAAGATCTTACGGACTGTCGTGATCCCTACCTGGCATCCCCGTGCAACAAGCTCCGTATGAAGCCGGTCACCAGTAATACGCTGCTTGTCTGTCGTGTCGCCCTCCCACTCCTTAACGA
>JBBKWP010000029.1:0-5463 GCA_037968995.1 Candidatus Xenobia bacterium | reverse complement strand
AGCCAGTAGTCTTCACGCCTCAAGGGCGGACAGGCCCCGTTGGCCATAGCCGACGGGAGCGGCTTGATGGACGGTTCGATCCCTAACAACAGCACGCGACGTTGGGCCCATGCGGCTTGCGCGTGTTCGGGAAGTTGGCCGCACAGAAAGCTCAGCAACAAAAAGATTTCGATCACACTTCCACCTCGAAGCCGACCTGAGCATCAAACCAAGCTTGGCCCCAGCGTCGTCTTCCCTCCATCCATAATCCCATACGTGCGCCCCCGACGAGTTCGTCGGCTTGCTCATCAATCCAGGCCGACAGGCCTTTCGGGTCGCCTGGCGCGCAAAGAAGAGCGTCTTGTTCCCAGGCTCCGCTGCGCTCCCGCCCCCGCATCTCGGAGAGCGTGACCGTGGTGCGGGCCGAACAGATCAGCAGAAAAACACCCAGCGGTTCAACGTGCACAAGCCCTAAGCAGCAGGGCTCACTCAACTCATCCGGTTCGAGTGCCAACTCTTCGCAGGCTTCCTCGAACAGAGTGTCCCGAGGTGTGGCCGGGGGTTGAATACTGCCGGAGGGAGCGATGTGCCGACGGCCCGGGGCGGCCGCCACCTTGTTACTCCGCTTCTCGATCACGAAGCCCTGAGGACACTCCAGGACGCAACAGACCGCCAACACCTGAGCTTTAACACCCCACTCCGGATGAGCTTTGGTTCCGACCACCTGAGAATAGTCACCACGACTCACTTCAAGACCTAGTTCGGCGCCCACCGTCCAGGCTTGCAGGCGATAGATGGGGTTCGCCGTCACGGCTTGGCCTAGTCGTCTCAAATCTTGACAGGCGAGGTCCGCCAAAGCTTGACGCTCTGAACCGAGATCGAACTGTTCGCCATTCTCGCGAATCGTGACCCGATCGACAGGCCCCTCCCCCAGGACCAGAACGCGAGCCTGCGGACACCCTTTATAGACCGAAAAATACATCTTCAGCGAGGTTGCGCGCAAGGGGCGCCCTCACCTTTCATCCCGCAGGTCACAAACCGAGAAGACCTTGAAAATCGAACAAACTTTCTAAAGTCTTTTCAGGGGCGATGTAGAATAAAATTCAAATGAGCAGCAAAACCCTCGACAAAGACCTCCGCTGGACCCTCCTCAACGCACTGCGCAACGGCACCGTGCCAGACCAGGGACTCGAAGAGATCGCCGTGGGATTGGAGCCCCAGGTAAAAGCCATCGAAGAGGGTTTGGAATTTGCAGCCCGAGGTCGCAGTGGCTACAAGTTCCTGCGAGGCGACTACGGTGCGGGGAAGACATTTCTTTCCTCTCTGGTGGCGGCACGAGCTTCAGAGATGGGCTTTCTCTATTCCAAAGTTGTCATCTCCGCCGCCGACACTCCCTTGTATCGCCTTCTCTCGCTCTATCGACGGATCTGTGAAGGCCTGTCCCGGAGTCCGCGCAGTCCCGGCGGCCAGTTCCGTTCGGTCATCGATCGTTGGCTCTACACCTTGGAGGAAAAGGTCGTGGAGCTTCAGGGGATCGATGAAGAGCACGAGCGATTCGCCGAAGAAGTTGGTCGGCAAGTGGACCGCGAACTGCTCTCATTGGGCGACACGGCCGGACGTCTGGCAGCCTGTCTCAAAGGCTATCACCAGGCACAATTGGCTGGTGACTACGCCCAAGCCGGCGCTTTGTTAGATTGGATGAGCGGAGAGAACAAAGTCGCTGCTTCCATGAAGAAAATCGCGGGAGTCACCGGCCAACTCTCCTCAGCCGACGTGTTCTCGTTCCTACAAGGACTGATGCAGATCATCCGCAGCGGGAATGACCAGAAGGGCTTAGTGGTAGTGGTGGACGAGGTCGAGACCATCCTCCGCCTGCGTCGCCCCGAGCGTATCAAATCTCTCGAGGTTCTCCGTCAGCTTGTAGACGCTTGCGATCGCCACGAGATCCCCGGGCTCTACTTCCTCTTCACGGGCACCCCTGATTTCTTCGAGTCTGCCCAAGGCGTGCCGGCATTACCTCCGCTGCACGACCGCTTAAAGGTAGAATTCTCAGATCAGGTCGAGGACAACCTGCGCCAGCCTCAAATTCGCCTGCGAGCGTTCGACCGGGAAAGACTGGAAACCGTGGCTCGCAGGGTGCGAGACGTCTATCCTTCAGCCAAGAAGCTTTCCAAAAAGGTGAACAACAAAGTCATTGACAACTTGGCCGATGCTATGACCGCAGGCTTCGGTGGAAGGGTCGGTGTAATCCCTCGACTCTTTCTTCGAAGATTCGTAGACCTGCTAGACCGCGCCGATCAGCATCCGGATTTCGATCCCCAAGAGTTCCTACAGCAGCAAGGGCTCACCGCCGTGGCGGATGAGGATCTGACCGATTGCGAACGCGAAGCCTGGGATCAAGCTCAAGAGATCGAACTTTGACAACTTCGGCTTACTTTTCTCTCACCCCGCGCATGCAGCAGGCTATCGTCACCCAGTTGGGTTGGCGAAGCCTGCGGCCCGTACAAGAGGTATCGATCCCACCGCTATTGGCTGGCCATGATGCGGTGGTGCTGGCGCCTACCGCCGGGGGAAAAACAGAATCAGCCATGCTGCCGTTGCTCGATCGGTTGCTGGCCGACGGACACAAAGGCGAACCCGCGATCCTTTACCTATGTCCGCTCAAAGCACTGATCAATAACCTCCTCCCCCGCTTGCAGAGTCTCGCCCGTATGGCCGGCCGTGACGCCTTCGCGTGGCACGGAGAAGTGACAGCCACGGCCCGAAAGTCATTCCTAAAAGAGCCACAATCCGTGTTGCTCACGACCCCGGAAAGCTTACAGGTGATCCTTTCCCGCTCTCACGTCGACGCGGCTCAACTGTTCGCGGGATTGCGCTCGGTGGTGATCGATGAAGTTCACGCGTTCGCCGGAGAGGCCCGCGGGGACCAACTGATGGCGTTGCTACACCAGCTTGACCATTGGTGCGGGCACTCCGTACAACGGGTAGGTCTGTCGGCGACGGTGGGCAATCCTGAGGAACTGCTCCATTGGCTCAGCGGAGACCGAGACCGCCCCAAGAGCCTGATCGACCCGAATTCCGTGAGTTCTCAGAAGAGTCGTCGCATGTTGGAGGTTCATCCAGTCGGTGAAGACAGCGCGGAATGCGCGGAACTGCTTGCAAAGCTCATGCAAGCCTCGGCCAAAAGCCTTCTCTTTGTCGATTCTCGACGTCAGGCCGAAGAGATACGAGGCCAACTGGCACAACGAGGAGTCGAAGCGTTGGCTCATCACAGCAGCCTGAGTCAAGAACTGAGAGAAGAAAGCGAAGCGGTCTTCAAAAAACAAGGAGGCAATAACCGCTTGCCCCAAACCATCGTTTGTACGTCAACGCTCGAGTTGGGGCTAGATGTCGGTGACGTGGACAAGGTCTTCCAGTTGGGCGCTCCCAGCACGGTGTCAGCCTTCCTTCAGCGCTTCGGACGAGCGGGACGGCGCGATGGAGCAGTCGCTCATATGATCTTTGTCACCGATCTCGAGGACTCATTTCTGCGGGCAGTGGCCCTGGTCCAACTCGCCCTGGACAAGAAAGTCGAACCGGTGCAGCCGGATCGAAGAGCTTTCCAGGTCCTGATCCAACAGATCTTACTAGTAATTCTCAAGCACGGGGCCATCGCGCCCGACAAAATGTGGGCAATCCTCGGCTCCCCGCCTTGCTTCGCGGATATCAGCGACCTGGAAAAGAAAGAGATTCTGAGGCATCTGCTTCAGGAAGAATGGCTTTTCACCGGACAAGGGCGTCTGCGCCTGGGAGACCGAACTGAGAAAGCGTTCGGACGCTCTCACTTTATGGAACTGCTGTCGGTATTCGAGGGCGGTTCCAGCGTCACTGTAAAGACACTCGACGCGCGTCCTGTAGGAACCTTGGACTCCTCGGTGGCCCATCGACTCTGGTCGGAGCGCAGTTCGTTTCTTCTGGGCGGGGGATCTTGGCTGCCGAAATCGTGGGACGAACGTGCCAAGGTCCTTACCGTCACTCCCTCAGTAGGCGGAGAAGTGGTGCGCTGGAGCGGGAGTCGAAGCGAGCTGAGCCTGGCATTAGGCCGCCAGATACGCCAACTTTTAACCGACACTGACACTCCTAAGTTTTTGGGCCCCAAGGCCGCGGAGCATCTACAAAAGCTGCGGGGGACCTTCAGCTACCTCGACGGCGATCGACCGCTCCTCTGGGAGAAAGGTCGTGCCGAACGGAAGTCCTTATGTATCGAACTTTGGGCCGGCGCCAGAATTCATCGAACCATCGCAGAGGCGCTAGCCGGTTGGCTGGGTTGTGAAACGAGCGCCGACGAAAGAAAGATCACTCTGGATTGCGACCCCAAGGAATGGGAGACGTTGATGAAAGATGCGCCTTGGAACGATTCCACAAAGTTCTTGCAGAACGGCCTCAAAATGGGACGACAGCAACTTGATGCCACGACTGACGACGATGCCAAATTCGCGAACCTTCTCCCAGTTCAGCTCCGCGAAGAGCTGATCCTGAGAAAAAAATACGATCTCTTAGGAGCGACTCTTGTATTCCCTGAACTCGCACACTGCGTGGTGTTAGACTATGCCCAAAAAGCTTAAAATAGCAGACCAGGTTTCTCTTAAGGTGGCCGAGAACGACCCTCCCGTGGTCTATTCCAAGCAAAGAAAGCCTGCCTTGCAGAATGGCTTTGAACGGCTCTTAGCCTACGCGAGTTCGACCAAAGAGCGGTATGTTCTTAGCAAGTCGGGACGCACGGTCAAACTGGCTTGGCCGGGAGTGCAGATCACCGCCAGTCAGTTGGCTGAACTCCTCAAAGGATTGCCTCGTGGGCTACGGATCGATGGAGCGACGCGCTTCGGTTCGCGCTCGGCCACCTTAAGCTACGATGGAAAATTGCGACGCGGTCGACTGGCCCCTCCCGCTGAACCTGGCATCATCTTGGTTTGGACGGATCCGGAACACTCTTTTCAAGAACTTGAAAAAGGCTCACAAGAACTCTTTGAGCCTGAAGGGGAGTGCCTGGGTCGCCTGGTGTTAGAAACCAGTAGACAAAGAGCCGTGGCCCGCATCTACCGAAACCCGGAACAAAAGAAACCCGGCTTCGTTTTGCTGCGCCGCGGAGAAGTGGTTCAATCCAACGATTGGTTGGAGACCTTAGAGCATCCCGAAGAAGCGCGTCTTTGCCAAGTCGTGGTGGAAGGCGACCTGCCGTGGGAATCTGGAATTCCCAGCGCCTTTCGCGGACGATTTCGAAAGCTAGCCCGTCTGGCAGCGCAAAAGTCCCAGGAGTTGCTTCAGACGCTTCCTGACCCCAAAGAAAATCGCGCCCTGATCCCAGAATTGCTGGAGTCTCCGAAGTTCTCGGCGGCCGTTGAAGCCCTACGCGGCAACCTCCCTCCCCTGCCCACCATCAGCCAAGTCCTCGACCTCCTCCAAGCAGCGGGAGGACGTCGCCAGATCAGTGAAATTATTGCTCTC
>JBBKWP010000028.1:0-15118 GCA_037968995.1 Candidatus Xenobia bacterium | reverse complement strand
GCCCCGGTGAGCCCGGAGGAATCTGTCGGTAGTGAAACTCAGCGGCGTCGAGAAGCCGTCTATGAATTGGTAGTCGTCAAGGGTCCAGACCAGGGACGGCGGTTCCCTCTCAAAGATATGGTGATGGTGTTGGGCCAACGCGTTGGCGACCACGACGAGAGGGACGAGCAAGGTATTCTTTTGAATGACGCGACGCTTCCAGCCGAACTCGGGATCTTCGCTTGGCAAGGCCGCGAAGGGTCCTACGGCCTGCTGGCCTCCGAAGGTTCCATGCAGATCATCGAAGTAGACCGGATCAGCGAAGGGGCGCGCCGGAGACTAAGGGTCGATAGCACGAGTTCTATTTTGCTTAAGGTCGCCGACGAAATTCAGGTTGGCCTGACAACTCTAAGAGTGCAGAAGATCGGTGAACCGATCCCCGTGGCTCGAAGCCGTGTGGCCCCACTCCCGGAAGTCATACCGCCCTCAGCCAAACGCCAAGAATCTAATCCGGTTCCGTTGAGGAATCGAGGGGAAAGCACTGGAAGCTTTAGGACTTCGCAGCCCCCCAAGCCTGAGAGATCCGTTCTTGCTTCCCCGGTGGGAGATTCACAGGCGTCGCCAGTTCGTGCCGAGAATTTACCCAATGAACCCGCGGTCCCCCTGTGGGCTCAGTCCACGCTGGTCCCCGGACGAACGCAAGATTCGTCGGCCTCATCCTCGTCGCAAGGAGCGACCTCACCACGCGCGAAACGGCCTGACGACGGAGAATTTTTAGAGTGGGGAAATCGGCCCTCCTCTGATTTTCTCTTCGAGGTAGTGTCCGGGCCGCTGCGGGGCTGTCAGGTCTCTGTGAATCGCCAAGACCTCGTGCGTCCGCGTCGATACAACGCCGGTCGGTCCGGCTCACGGAGCAACGACATTAACCTCGACGATGCCGAGATTCCCCACGAGGCTTTCCATCTTATCGGAGACGAGGGACGATTTTCACTATGCAATGAATGCGCGACTGGGCTTCTGACGGTCAATCGCTCTCCTCTGAAGACGGGTGATCGACTGGTTTTGATGACGGGAGACTTGGTGACGATCGGCAAAACTCAGATCCGTTTTCTGGAAAGAGACGTGGTTAAGCTACTTTCTATGCACGGCCTTCTGGCCGAGTCAGGCGTCACAAGTGACCAGGATCGTACCTTTTCCCTCAACCGCCAGCGCCTTTTGGTGGGACGAGGCAAAACTTGCGATGTACGCCTGGCGGATTTAGAAGTCTCGAGAGCCCACCTCGGAATCGCCTACAGTGAGGGGCGATTCTCGATACAGCATCGGTCGGAAACTAATCCGACCTTCCTCAACGGCCTCTCCTTGCTGCCGGGAACGGTCCGAACTCTGAAAGTGGGGGATCGTATCCGACTCTCGTCACTGACCGTTCTCCGTTTCGTTCACCGCGAGTAGAAGCCCGAAAAGCCAAATACCAACAGACTCCAAGGAAGGATTGCACGCTGACTCCAAGGATGGGACCCCCAGATGGGAGAAAGCGGCGGCCATGACCTCTTCTAGAGCCACCAAACCTTTACCGGATCCGTCAGATATGAGTCTGGAGCAAAAAATCGCTCAGCTCATTCATATAGATATACCCGATCTTGAACTGAGCGATTCAACACGCGAACACTTCCGACGCTTTGAATACAACGGCGTGATTTTGTTCGCTAAGAACGTTGCCAATCGCGAGCAGGTCGTCAAGCTAGTGAACGACCTCAGTGACCTTTGCCAGACGCCGCCGTTGCTGTCCGTGGACCAAGAGGGCGGGCTGGTCGACCGATTCCGATTCGCGGAAATGAACACCAGTCCCGGTCCTATGGCCCTAGCCGCCACCGGCAGCCCCGAACAGACCCTTCGAGCCCACGAAATCATGGGTAAGGAGTTAGCGAGCCTAGGCATCTCGATCGATTTCGCGCCATGCTTGGACGTCAACTCCAACCCCAACAACCCCATCATTGGCGCACGCAGTTTCGGAGCCGACCCGGAGACCGTCTCCGTACACGGAGTGTCGGCGTTACGCGGCCTGCAGATGGGCGGCGTCGCCGCTTGCGGCAAACACTTTCCGGGGCACGGCGACACCGATAAGGACTCACATATCGATCTGCCATCCGTTACTCGCTCGAGAGAGGACCTCGAAGTTTTAGAGTTAGCACCCTTTCGACGAGCCATTGAGTCGGGCCTGGATGCCATCATGACCGCCCATGTCACTTTCCCGGCTCTGGATCCCACTCCGGGCCTACCTGCTACCTTGTCGGGCCCAATTTTAACCCAACTTCTGCGGGAGGATCTCGAATTCCAAGGTGTGATCTTTACCGACAGTATGGCGATGCACTCCATCGCTCAACGTTTTGGTGTTGGGGAAGCCGCGGTCATGGCGTTTTCAGCGGGAGCCGACGTTATTCTTGCCTGTGGTCCCTTTGAGAATCACATAGCGTGCGTGGAAGCCTTGATTGCCGCTGTTCAAGAAGGACGTCTCAGTGAAGAGCGTGTCAACGCTTCGCTCGAGCGCATCTTCGCCCTGAAGGCCAAATACTGTCGTCGTCCTCAAGCCGTACCAGGCTACCCGATCATTGATCATCATCAGAACATGACACAGATAAGCCAACGTTCAGTGACCGTACTTTCCGGGTCGGAACTGTTGCCGGTGAGAGGCAACGTGCTCGTCTGTTTGCCCGATATGCTTCCTCAGACTCCGTTGGGAGAAGTCGAACGGGCGGTGTCTCTTGCAGAGATCCTCAAGCAGGTCAATCGAGACCCCGACACTTCGTTTGAGGAGGTCCGTTACCATCTCCACGCTAGTGGAGAATCGTGTCGAGAGATCTCTGACAAGGCCACTTCTTACGACGAGGTGATCGTCTGCGTCTATTCTAGAGACCGCCTCCCCGACGGTCAACGACTCTTAGTGGAGAATCTTCTACGCGACAACGTCACGCCGATCGTCGTATCCTTTTCCACACCGTACCTGTTCAGCGCACTTCCTGAAGAGATCCCGGTCAAGCTGATCACTTACAGTTACACACCACTGAGCCTGCTGGGGCTTTCCCACGTACTTTTGGGGAACACTTTGGCCCAAGGCCGTTGTCCGGTACCTCTCGACTTTCGACTCTTATCGACCTCGTGACTTTTTCCGACAGCGCGAGTTTAAACTCTACGACGGAAAAGGAGTTTCATGCCTAGTATCCTCGACAACTTAAAAGCCATTCTGGGTGGAATGTCGGTGACTTGGAAGCACTTCAAGGAAGAGCCGATCACCCTCAACTATCCTCTTGTCAGAGACGAGAACATTCCCGCCGATTCGCGCGGGATGCTGCGTATGGTCGATTTCCATTCTCCAGAGTCTATAAAGAACAAGAGCGAGTGGTATCAAGGAACGCGGTGGGCTCCATGCACGACAGGCTGTCCCGCTCACACAGACGCTCGGGGATACGTTACGCTGGCGGGGGAAGGCAACTGGAAAGCCGGTCTCGACATGCTGCGTAAAACCTACCCATTCGTGGCCACCCTGGGCCGTGTCTGCCCCGCGCCGTGTGAGAAAAGCTGCTCACGAGGTTTCACCGGACCGGAGCCCATCGCTATCCGGAAGCTCAAGCGCACCTACTCAGATTGGGAGGAGACATTGGCCATCGAGGACCAGTTTTCTTATGAAGAGTACTGCTGCGGACAAGAACTGAATGGCAAAAAGGTCGCCATTGTCGGAGGCGGTCCAGCAGGCTACCAGTGCGCCATGTTGCTTCGAGCCTGGGGGTTTGAATGTACGATATTTGAAGCACGAGACATCCCCGGAGGGTTCTTAACTCTGGGGATTCCCAAGTACCGACTGCCACGGCGGGTGGTGAACAGAGAAATGGAGCGCATCCATCAATTGGATGGCATTCATCTCATCCTGTCCACTGAGATCGGAGTCGACAAGCCCTTCGAGGACCTGCGTCGCGACTTTGACGAGGTGATCATCGCCGCCGGCGCTTGGAAACCTTACCATTTAGGCCTGGCAAACGAGGAAAAGCCCTGGGTAACCTACGGAGAAGACTTTTTGGAAGAGCAATTGCGAGAGCGCCTCACCGAGGTTCCCAGCAAGGTCGTGGTCGTGGGCGGAGGAAACACCGGATTCGACTGTGCTCGAACCTGTCGGCGAATGGGCGCTGAAGTGACTATGATTTATCGTCGGACCCGCAATGAAATGCCGTCCGAAGAAGAAGAGATCGAAGATGGCGAAGAGGAGGGCGTCCACCTCATATGGTTGACATCCCCGAACCGGGTTGTCATCGAGAACGGCCAACTCAAAGGGCTCGAGGTGATTCGGAATCGGTTAGGAGAAAAGGATCGCTCCGGTCGACGCCGCCCAGTCCCTATCCAGGGAAGCGAAGAACTGCTGGAATGTGAACTCATCATCACGGCACTGGGCCGGATGGTTGACATTCCTTGGTTACCTGAGGACATCAAGACAGACCGCAACGGTACCATTCGCGTCGATGCCGAAGGGGCCTCGACTGTACCGGGTGTTTGGGCCTGCGGCGATGTGGTTCAAGTCGCCACCATCATTGAAGCCATCGGCATGGCCGATAAAGCGTGTATCGGAATTGCCAAAAAACACGGCGTCCTACCTGACGATCTACCCTTTCTCTACAACTACGAGAGGCAGGGAGACGATTATCTAGCGGTGACGCCGTTCGAAGATGGAACCTCGCCCGACGTGAACCATCCTCCGGTGAGCAGACGTCACGGCTTGGGGGAAGTTCCCCCGCCAGCGGAGGTCGACTTTGTGGACCCTCGCCCTTGGAACAAACAAGCCAAGCAGAAGCCGTTTCGTAAGATGGACCTCCAGGTTCCCATGCCGAAAATACCAGGCGAGGTTCGCATCCAAACCTTCGACGAACTCGACCTCGGTTTCACTTTGGAAATGGCCCGCCAAGAGGGCCGACGATGTTATGGCTGCGCGGCTGAGATGTGCGTCGGGTGTGGTGTTTGCGTGGACGCCTGCCCAGACTCGTGCATCCATCTGGAATCGCCGAAGAATGAAGAAGAGTGGGAGTATCCCGAGGTCTACTCCATTGATCTCGCTCGCTGTTGCTACTGTGGTCTGTGCACCGAGGCATGCCCCACCGACTCTTTGGTTTGGACCTCCAACTTCGAGTTGAGCATTCAAGAAAAACAGAACGCCTATCTGACTAAGGATCGCTTGGATCTAGGCCTCATTCAGGCCGAAAAAGGCAAGTCGACTTAGGGTGTGTGGACTTTAGACCTCGGCCGCCCAGGTGGTGTAAACAGCGGTACTCAAGAACTCGCCTTGGAAGAAGACGTTTTCCTTAAAATGTCCTTCCTTGCGAAATCCAGTGCGCTCCACTAGGGCGGCGGCGGCGGCGTTGTCCGGATTGATATTGGCTTCGACACTGTGCAAACGGATACGCTCAAAACCGAAGTCGAGCGCCGCCCTCATGGCTTCGGTCATCAACCCGGAACCCCAATGGTCCCGATGAAGCGCGCACCCGATCTCGGCGCGAAAATGCTCCGGAACGATACGCCAATAGCCAATAGTACCGATCATTCGGGAAGGCTCTGCTTTGAGAGCGATGGCCCAGGTCAAGGCCGTCCCGTCTTCGATGCAGCTATCGATCATCTGAAGAAAAGGTAGCATCTCCTCGGCCCCGGCCGCGCGGTCGCGATCGATGAAGCGCATCATCTGTTCGTCGGCCCGTAGAAAATAGAGCGTTTCGATATCCGCATCCGTGATACGGCGCAACACTAAACGTTCGGTTTCAACAACAGGAAAGGGCAAGAACTCTAGGACGAGACGTCGTCGCACTCGCTTCACACGAGACCTTTTTTGAGTCATGCCGATGTCTACGAAGACTTATACCCTCGACCCTTCTACGGAGTGTCCTAGAACTTACGCAGGCCAAAGCCCCCGCAAAATTTCGACGCTGCCCGGCCTGCACTCCGGACTGGGGCTCAATAAGGCTAAGATGACCTCGTTCCAGGACTCTGGAAAGTCCGGGCGGTAGGCCTTCGGCGTCTTGGCCGGTCCGCGCAGCTTTTGACGAAGCACCGCTCTGTTGTCGAGTGCGTGCCACGGCAGAAGTCCCGTCGCCATCTCGAACAGGATAACACCCAACGCGTAAAGGTCCACCCTATGGTCAAACTCTGCGCGCTTCATCTGTTCGGGCGATGCATAAGCCGCGGTTCCCATCGCCCCACCCTTCAGCCAGTCTGGGCCTACTTTATCGACAGCGTGCGACAAGCCGAAATCGGTGATCTTCAGAGTTTCCCGTGGTCCCCGACCGTTAGCGAAGAAAAGATTCGCGGGCTTGAGATCACCGTGAATGACTCCCCCGCCGTGAGCCACTTGTAAGCCTTGCAGAACCTGGTCGACTACAGCGTTGATTTCGTTCAGCCCGAGGCGCCCCCGAACCGACAGTCGCGACTCTAGAGTCTCGCCATCCAAGTACTCTAGCTTTAGATAGGAGCACTGGTCTTCGGTCGTCGAAATGTGATAGCCGTGGCACCCGACGATATGGGGGGAGTCTAACCCTCTAAGGACCTCCCACTCCCAATGGATCCTTGGGTCGCTCTCAAAGGGGACCTTAAGGGCGAAAACCCCTCCGTCGGCGTCCATAACTTGATACACCACGGCCATTCCACCACGCCCTAGTTCGCTAACGACTCTGAATGCCCCGAGCCTTTTTTCCATTTCAGACCAGTCTTGTACCGACTTGGAAACTTCCACCGCCTTGGACTGAGGGCGCCGCCAATGTCGTATCGTTCGGAGAATACGATCTCGCATGGTCTGCCCATTTCGCCATCTAAGACCCGACAAGCCTGCAACCCGTTCGACAAGGAAATGCACTGGCGCGGAGGCCTTTCCGTCTCCCGATGAGAATCCGCGTTCGTGCGCGTGGTCGGTATCGATATCGGGTCGACAAATATCAAAGGCTGCCTCTTTGATCTTAGCGATCCCAACAAACCCAAACTGCTGAAGAAGCACAGTTTTGACTGTCCTTTGTCTCGACCGAAGCCGGGCTACGCAGAACACGATCTCAGTAACAGTCTGAAAGCCCTAGAACAGCTTTTCGCAAAGCTTCCCGCCAATGTACCGGTCGGGCTCTCTTCGGCTATGCACGCTCTGGTACTGTGCGACGAGCAGGGAGCGCCCCTTGACGACGCGTTGTCCTGGGCGGACGTTCGTTCGGACCTGCAAGCCAAGGAACTCGCCTCGACGGATCCTGAGGCGCATGCGCGCACCGGTACTCCAATCCATGCCATGGCTTGGCCAGCTAAACTGATGTGGACACGAGAAGAGGCGCCCCAACAGTGGAGCTCCGTGCGCAAGATTCTGGATCTGAAGACCTTCCTTTTGAATCGATACACGGGACTCGACGTGGCCATGGATGTGTCGAACGCCAGCGCCACCGGGCTCTTCAACCAAACTGTCCAGCACTGGGACGATTCACTCTGCGAAAGGCTGAGCATCGATCCCAACTGGCTTCCCAGGGTCGCCTCCAGCACCAGTCGATTTGAATTTCGCGGCCGTGTTATAACCCTTGGAGCGGGCGACGGCCCTCTGGGCAATCTCGGAGTCGGCGCCGTCACCCCGGATCGCCTCGCCATCTCCTTAGGGACGTCCGGTGCGGTGCGTAGAACCGTCGAGTCCGCGACGACGGCGCATCGACAAGAACTTTTTCAGTACGTTTTGACCGAGAGCCTTTCGATTCAGGGAGGCGCCATCTCCAACGGGAGTTCGGTGCTGGACTGGCTTCGACAGATCCGGGACATTTCGCCCTCGGCCCTCCTTCGCTGCGCCGAGAAGGTTCCGGCCGGCGCTGAGGGACTCATCGTTCACCCCTACTTTTCTGGTGAGCGGGCGCCTTTTTGGCGATCTGACGTCCGTTCCGAGATTCGCGGCTGGAGTTTCCATCACCATTTTGGACACCTCGTACGTGCCTGCCTCGAAGGGGTCGCTTACTGTCTTTTGCGTCTTGTGCTCTTGTTGGGCGTTCCCGCCGAACCTATCCGTTGTACCGGCGGGCTTTTCCAAGACCAATTCTGGTGTCAACTTTTGGCCGACATCAGCGGGTGCCGGATCGCCCGCAGCACCATTACCGAATCGACCGCCCTCGGTGCCGCCCTGTTGGTCCTAGGGGACCCCCTCGCCGTCTCTCGGGAACTCCCCGTATCCAACGTCTATGAGCCCCAAACGAAAATTCACGAAGCCTACACCGAAAGGTATGCTGAATGGGTGGCCTGCTCTTCATAGCGCTCGGCGGCGCGAATGTGTCAGATAAGGTTGCACGTTCGTCAAGAGAACCTGCTTTATTTCCGGCGCAAGATCCTCACCCTCTCACCGTTCCGTAAAGCCGCAGTTAGGAGGTCCTAGGACTCCAAACTCTCTTTGTAGCGCCGTTCCGAAGCGTCATCTAGTAGCTTCACTTCCCCCCGGTCGGCGAAGAAGCCCTTACACTCCGAGCAGACATCAAGACGGATTCCGTCCACGTCGACCACGATCAGAAATTCTAGACATCTCGGACAGGTTCGATGCCCCTCGGAGATAGACTGCGTCGGTCTTTCGTAGATCTCAGCATTGATCAAACGTTCCGGTAACTGCTTGAGAGAGAGAAGTTGGTCGATCTCTTTGTGGTCTAGCCAAACTCCGCGACAGACTCGACACTGATCGACTTCGATGGATCGAAACTCCAACTTGTCCATGGAATTTCGACAGCACGGGCAATTCATGTGTCTCAATTTGAACGAAACCGAAAAAATTCCTATCTCTTGACGAGCTCTGCCCAGCTTAAGCTAGCGCTAGGGTCGGTCCTACTCGGGAGTAAGGGTCAGTAGACAAAAGCGAAGACGGAAACGAAATGACAGGCCGCACCTGCTAAAACGAACAGGTGCCAAATCCCGTGGCTATACGGCAAAGTTCTCCAAGCGTAGAAAGGAACGCCCAAAGAGTAAACAACGCCTCCCGCCACCAACCACCAGACCGCCCCAGGTGCCAAACAGGCGTTCAAGGGATGCCAGACCAAAACAATCAGCCAGCCCATGGTCAAATAGAGCAGTACTGAGAATCCACCGAAAGGCGACCGGTTCGTGCATTTGTAGCGAATTCCGAAAACCGCGATCAGCCAAACAGCAGTTAACACAGTCCATGCTTTCCAGCCACCCATGACCGCCATATAGGGCACATAGCTTCCGGCGATCAACACATAGATGGCGCAGTGGTCGAGAACTCTCGCTTTCTTTTTCAAGCCCACGCTCGGGCAGGCGTGATAGAATGTTGAGATCCCAAAGAGTTGAATCAGGGAAACTCCGTAGATGACACATGCCGTCAAGGACATCATTCCCTGGGGCCCGGCTACCTTTAAAAGATAGCCAAACCCTACCAAACTCAGTAGAAAGCCGAGGCCGTGTGTCAGGAGGTTGAATCTCTCTTCGTTGCGAGTCTGGAGTTCGTAGAGAGTCTCTTCTTGGATGACAGGTGAGATCATGGGGCCATTACACCACGCTTTTGCCATTTAAGATAGGGTCATCTGTACCTATCCAAGGCAGGCATCGCAGCGCCCAGCAAAAATCCCAAACTTATGAGTTCAACCTACGCTTTTCCACCCGGCGGACTTCCGCCCCAGTCCGATGACCCCGCCGAGGCGGGAGCCATCTTCACCCAAGCTTACGTCTTTATGCCGGCGTCCGTCATGCGCGATATCGTGACCAGCCTTTTACCAGGTTGGAGAGATACGCGCGCCTGGATTCTGGCTAGGCCATTGACGGGCTTCGCCGAAACCTTCGCCCAGTACGCCGTGGAAGTCGCCCCCGGAGGGGGTTCGGACTGTCCGGAGCCGGACAAGGGTGCTGAAGCGGCTATACTAGTTGCCGATGGTCAGATGTCCCTGACCCTAGGCCTTGAGGATGAGGAGCATCTGCTGGGACCAGGCGGATACGCGTACCTGGCGCCGGGACAAGACTGGAAGGTGAAAAACGAAGGAGACACACCCCTTCGATTTCACTGGATCAGAAAGCGCTGGACCGCTGCGGAGGGAGTCGATTTCCCAGAGTCTTTGATCACTTCCGACGATAAGGTTCCTATCGGATGGATGCCGAATACCGAAGCTTGGGGAACCACTCGTTTCGTGGATCCAGCCGACCTCCGCCACGACATGCATGTCAATATCGTGACCTTCCAACCCGGCGGGCGCATTCCGTTCGCGGAGACTCACGTTATGGAGCACGGTCTATACGTCCTCCAGGGAACGGCTCGTTACTTACTGAATCGCGACTGGGTCAGCGTGGGACCCGGCGACTTCATGTGGCTGCGCGCTTGGTGCCCACAAGCCTGTATGGCCACCGGCACGGAACCGTTCCGGTATCTTCTCTACAAAGATGTGAATCGGCATCCAAGCCTTGTCCTGTGACGCTACGGTAAAGTTGTAGCTAAGGTCTTTGAAAGCTATTGGTCGATAGTGAGGTCGACGTCGGCCAAGTCGTTGGCGTAAAGAGGATTGTAAAGCACAATCTTGTCGTTGCTCTCAATGACCAGGCGCTCGGGCACTTCGTAGACTTGGTAGCCTTTTTCACTCACAAGTGCGCCGATCACGGTGATTTTTCCGGATTCGCCGTCCACGTGACGAACCTCGGTTTCCGTCTGGGACGCGACCGAGAAATCCTCGCTAAACTTCAAGAATTGGTGTCCGCCGTTAGAGATGACCTCCACCTGACCTGCCGCTGGATTCGACACAGTTCCTCGCAGCTGTCCGTCAAGATTTACGGTTCCTGGATCCGCTACAGCAGGCAATGCAAAAAGAAGGGAGGCGACGATGGCGGTTGATAATAATACATTTCTCATAATCCAAATGTAATACGCTTTAAAGTCGTCCACGTCGCTCGCAGGTATCCATAAGGGGTATCCTCGCGAGCCATCCTCTGACCTACCTATTGACTAGAAAGCCATCGTCTAGAAAAGCAGAGGTTCAAGCATCGAGGAAGAACTTCTTGACTATCGATGAGTGACGAAACTTTGAAAGGACTTCTAGAAAAACTTCGCTGGGCCGAAGGCTCTAGTCCCTTGCCCCTGGACAAGGAAAACGAGCCGAAAAACGAAGGCCTCTGGTCTGTGAAGTGGATTCAGGGCGGCGTGGCCGCTGGAGCCACTCGAGTTATCGCGAGCTTTTCTCGAGGGCAGTTTGAACTCGACCTCTACGGCCGCTTTCCCGCCGACGCGAAACTCTTGGCCAAATACATTTTGAACGACCGCGTTCCGACCGGGGGCGCTGAACGCCATTGGGTCATGGCTCTGCGCCAACTGCGGAATCGGCGCCTAGGGATGCGGATCGTTTCGCGCAAGGGCGCTCATCAAAAGCAGATCGTCACCATCGACCGAGACGGCGACATGAAGGCTTTCGAGGAGCGCTTTGAGGGAGGCTCCGGTACTCTTGCGGTCACCGTCGAACCGGCCAAGCGTCGAACCTTCGCGAAGACTTCCAACTGGAAAGCCGAGATCGCTGCTCTGCGTTCCAGACTAAAGTACTGCCATCTTCCCATCGTGCTTGAGAAAGATTTACTCAATGAAGATCCCGTCTATCAGGATGGACGAGTCCTCATGAGCTGGATGGAGCAGGCCCTCGGCGACGAGCCACACTTTCTGATTTCTGGTAATCCAGAGCGAATTCTGGCCCCTCACCTTGTGAAACCGGACTCCCAAACGCTGCACCTGCACGGCTGTTCGTTGATGCTGACACTACGGTCAAGCCCGACCAACAAGGGGGTTGCAAAAGTCTGGTGGATTAAGGACGGAGCCCTAGTGGGGCCGGTCCGAATCGTCGGTCCAACGGGAGCCTTACAGATCGAGATCGTCTGCCCAGGGGACCGCGACTCTGAACTGAGCGAGTGGGCGGCGCGGGACCCTTGGAGCTTCTTCCCCGAGAAATTAGCGCTGAGCGTGGTGCGTCGATTGGCGGGCGGCTTAGATTCTCTTCTCCCGGAACTGGAGGCCAACGAAGGCTTTCTGGAAAGCCTTATGCGCCAAGCTAACGCCGGCACAGGTTACCGACTGACGCTGCCGGTAGCCGGGAAGCCAAGCCTTGCCTTGAGCGGAGCTTTCCACGCCTCCCTCAAGGCCTTCAGTCTCCGCAATTCCTTAGAGCTCACTCCCTGAAAACCGGATCCTGAGCCCATCTTTGAGGGAAAGTTCTCGAGAGTGGGTGGAAGCGACGGGAAGTCCCGCGGCTTGGATCGAAAACCTTGCCCATGGAGCGACGCCCCTACATTCGAAGCGAATTGGCTCGAACGGAGACCCTACCGTCCGGTCCTAAGCCCGTTCTGCTGAGAAAGCACAGCACCAAGCAACCGGTCACCAAGATTTTTCGCCTAGAGCCCGGCCGAGTTCTCCTCGTCGCCAACAAACGTGACCGCCAACGGGATGCACTCGCCCAGACGTGGGTAGCGGCAGGAGGTCGGGTTCAACGACTCGGACGTTTTTGGGAAAAAGATCCCACTTTAGCAGAGAAGGCATTGTGTGTTTACGGAAACGTCATCTTCTGCCACGTCCTAGCAAAAATCTATCAATTGGAACTGCTGGGCCCTTGCGATGACATGCTGACCCGGATGCCCGCGGAACTCTTGGGTAGAAAGGTACATATTCGTGATCTTGGAGCTCTCGGCGAACTCGACTTTCCTTGTTTCGTGAAGTCACAAGTACCGAAACTTATGACGTCGGGAGTGGTCGCTACTGAGAAACGGTTACGAGAAATTACTCGAGGATTGAGCGAAGACACCCGACTGCTGGTTTCTGAGGTCGTCACTTTCCAGGCTGAGGCTCGTGCTTTTATCTTTGACCGCCAAGTTCTCGACTGTGTCCTGTACGACGGTCAGGGTGAGGAGAGCGGCGCACTAGAAGTCGCTCAAAAAGTCGCTCAGTTAGAGGGCACGCCCCACGGGTTTGTGGTGGACCTAGGTAGACTCCAAGGGCGCTGGGTGGTCGTCGAATTCCATCCGAGTTGGGGGGCCGGTCTCAACGGTTGTGATCCCGACAAGGTCCTGCTGGCTATCGCCGCGGCCACCAAAGTTTGACTTTCTAAAGCTCAAGCAATTTTTGCCTACCAAAAACCTTGCAAGATATCTGAATCTCTGAAGAGAAGTTTGCCTCTATGCATACTTTCATTTGCGTCATATTTTTGCTGGTGATTCTCTCGACCATTATCCCGTTCTCAAGTCATCCACACTGGAGCGTCCGTCTCTTCGACTTCGGCAAGATCCAATTGACTGTCCTGGGAGTCATGTCACTCGTTTTTTCTTTCTTCTTGGTGGCGCGCACACCAGAACTCCTTTGGTTGCAGGCCGGCGTGGTGGCCTGCCTTCTCTACAATACCTCTATCCTCATCAAATACACTTCATTTTATCGTGTGAAGGATATCGCGATTTCCGAAACCCACTCGGACAGTGTCGCGATTTTGTCCGCGAATGTTCTTCAGTTCAACACCGAATACGAACGGTTCGTTGAGATGGTGCGGAGCGCCGACCCCGATGTATTTTTGACGATGGAGTCTAATGAGAACTGGGACACCGCGATGACCGTGCTGGAAAAAGAGTATCCGCATCATCGAAAGGTGCCGTTGGAAAACACCTACGGGATGCACCTGTACAGCAAGTTACCCATGAGCAGCGAAGTCCACTACTTCGTCGCCGATGATCTCCCCAGTATCGAGGCAAAAATCACGACCAGAGAAGGATATCCCTTTACTCTTTTCTGCGTCCATCCGCCACCACCCAGTCCTACCGAAGAAGAGACTTCCAAAGAACGTGACGGCGAGTTACTCTCGGTCGCCAAGAAGATTCGCGATGATGGCGGGAGCACAGTGGTCATCGGAGATTTCAACAACGTAGCTTGGGCAAGGTCCTCGGTACTGTTTCATAAAACATCTAAGACCATCGATCCTAGGATCGGTCGTGGACTCAATGCTACCTTCCACGCCAAGTATTGGTTTCTCCGTTTTCCCATCGATCAGATTTATCATACGGCCGATGTCTTTATCCAAGTCCTGAAGACTCTTCCTTACTTCGGTTCTGACCACTTTCCGCTTTACTGCGAGTTGTATATCAACGAGCACAACAACAAACAAGAAGACTTCGTAGAGGAACTGGAAGAGGGCGAAATGGAAGAAGTCACCGAGATTATTGAGGAAGGCAAAGAGGAAGAGAGTGATCGTGAAGAAATCGCAAGCGAATAAGCTAGAATCTTCTCGATTTTTCCATCAGATGGTGGCCACTCTGGCAATCCTGATGCTCGGCTTGGCTCTGCCCGTGGCAGCCAAGTATCGCCAACCGACCACCCAACAGGCCCAACAAGTCTCTCTGGGGCAGGGCTTGACCGGAGCCGATCTTGAACGTATCAAAATAGGTCACCAGGCGGGTCTTCTCAAAGTGGTGAGTTCTGACGGTACCACCGTCAAGTTCATCAAAGGCGACGCGAAGCTTGGTGCCCTCGGAATCGATGGGCGCGAATGGGCTCCTCTCACCTCATCCCAACGAGACCAAGTCGTCAAGGCTCTCGGCATCACGGACACTGACGCGCTGGCCCGTAGCCTCATGGCGAACTACACTCAAATATCTCGGGCCCACGCGTTAGCTCTCTTAGGGCTGCTTTGCTACCCCGGCCAGGACAGTGCTTCGCTAACGCCCGAACTCCGTACGAAAACCTTGCAATTTCTTCGAAATCGCTTGCAGCCCGCCGAAGACAATGTTGTCCGACGACAAGCCGTTCTCGCCCTTGCCATTCAACCTGAGACCGATGAAGTTTCGGTTGCCGCCATCCTCAATTTTATGCGTCGTGATCTCAACGCTTGGAACACCTTCGGTACGGTCCAGTTCTTCGACTATCACAGCGACTTCATTCGTAAAATGTCGAAGTACCAAGGTTTTTTGACTCAATTGATTGCTAGCGACAATCCACATGCCGACCAGATCTTACGAACTTTGCGAGCGGAACCGAAAGACCAATCGGTCTCTATTCCGCCAATGGAATCCGCTCCGCCGGTGGAAGATCCACGTCCACCAAGCGCGCGGCCCACCCCCATACCTAACCAAAGTTAAGTTCTAGTACTGGCCCTGCAGAATCCGGGGC
>JBBKWP010000027.1:0-4882 GCA_037968995.1 Candidatus Xenobia bacterium | reverse complement strand
CGATCGCAATCAAGGTACCATTCGACAAGCCCAAGCCGACTTAGAGCGTCAGAAGGCTGAAGTCGAGAGAGTCCGACTCCATCTGTCTCGAGAGTTCGGAAAGGAATACTCCATGTATCTGACCAGCTTTCAGAAGGTTCTCGATTACCGCGGCACCATACTTCCCAAAAGTCGAACCGCCTTCGAATTGGAACTCGAGTCCTACAAGGCTCGTCGGATCAATTGGCCCGAGGTGCTGGTGACCCAAGAGATGTACATTACAAACCGCTTGGAGTTCGTCGACCATCTGGTCGACTTCCATCGTCATCGCGTGTCTCTGGCAGGCTTTCTACTCCAGAATGGACTTCAGGTTCCTGACAGTCCCACCCCTCCCAGCCACATCGACTCTGTTCCGAAACCACGTTAAGGAGAAGTTTTCAATGTCTAATCGCAGAGATTTTCTAAAAACCGGAGCCATGATGGCCGCGGGAGGCCTAGTGGCTTCAAAGATGATGGAAGAGCCCGCCCACGCCCAAAATTCGAGTGCCTTTTCCCGCTGGACACCGTCGCGTGGAGGCCCTCCAGGATCCGACGACTATCTTGGTAAGCTGGTCGGTGGCCTTCGAGGCGCGGGCCAAGCGCCTGTACGATTTCAAGGGCCCGACCTCAAGAGCTTGCCGCACGAGATGATCGACGGTCGAAAGACCTTTCGACTATCCTGTGAGGTCGTCAAGCAAGAGTTCTTGCCCGGCGCCGTTATGGACGTTTGGGGTTTTAATGGCAGTATGCCGGGTCCCACCATCGAGGTCACCCAAGGTGACCGGGTGAGAATCGTCGTGACCAACAACTTACCCGAGCCGACCTCCATGCACTGGCACGGCATGGAACTGATCGCGGATATGGATGGAGTCCCCGGTATGACCCAGGACCTCATTCCTCCCGGAGGCACGTTCAACTATGAGTTCGACTTGCACCAAGAAGGGAGCTTCTTTTACCACTCGCACATCGCCATGCAGGAGGCCATGGGCATGGTCGGGTGGCTCATCATCCACCCCAAAGTAGCCTTTCAGCCCACCTGCGACCGCGACTTCGGGTTGATTTTTCAGAATTTCTTCATCCCTCCCAACCAGACCATTCCAGACAGTCGACGCATGGACTGGAACTGGCACACCATCAACGGACGTTCCGGCCCCTACACCACTCCCCTACTGGTCAAACACGGTGAAAGAGTCCGCGTTCGCTTACTGGATTTCGCGCCTATGCAGCACCACCCCATCCATCTCCACGGTCACACATTCTGGATCACCGGAACAGAAGCCGGGCGTATTCCGCCGTCGGCTTGGATCCCTCGCAACAACACCCTGGTGGGCGTTGCGCAGGTCAACGATTTTGAATTCGTAGCCAACAATCCGGGCGACTGGATTTTTCATTGCCACATGGTGCACCACATGATGAACCACATGACCTACCCGGTGGGACCTCATATGCGTGAAGGCGTGTCGGTGGAAGAGTATCAGGCCGCCATTCCGGACACTGTGGACCAAGATATGGTCATCACGACCAAAGAGACAGCCGACGCGGACAACGTCCCTCAGAAAATGACACCGGGATTCCCTGAATACATGTCTATGAAGATGCCCGATGACGTCATGATGAAAATCATGAAACGAAAGGAAGTGGCCGGTATGCGAAAAGGCTGGATGATGGGCGTGAAAGGCCTCATGACCTCTATCCGTGTGCTGCCCCACGATCTTTACGACAGAGTGGTGGCGGGAGACCCCAGCATCAAACCTGGTGAGATTTTTGCCGAGACGATGAAGCGTGTACGGGCCAAAAGAAAAGGCTAAGTCCTTGACAGTTAGGCCTTCAGGATTTAGTATTCCGCAGATATTAACAAATTTTTTCTCTAAGGAGAGACCGATGTCTCAGATCAAACTCGACGCCCAGACTCGCGAGGGTGCCGGTAAAGGCGTAGCTCGTCAGTTGCGCATGAAGGGCCAGATTCCAGGAGTCCTCTACGGACGCGACTCGAGCCCCCAACTTTTTTCCATCGCGGAGAAAAATCTCTCAGCGGTGCTTCGCGAGCACGGCCTCAACTTCGTTATTGAGCTTGAACTCGGTGGTAAGACCTACACCTGTATGGTCGCGGACTATCAGCGAGATGTGTTCCAACGAAAATTGCTTCACGTTGACTTCAAGCTTATCAGTCTGAAAGACAAGGTCTTCGTGCAAGTTCCGATCACCATGACCGGCGACGCTGACGTGCGTGCTCGGGGTGGTATCGCTCAACTCTACCTACAAACCCTCGCGATTCGAATTTTCCCTACGGACATCCCCAAAGATTTCAAGATCGACGTGTCCAACATGCAGCCCGGCGAGAGTTTGAAGCTAGAGGATGTGGATCTTCCCGAAGATTTCGAGCGTCTCGACCCCTTATCGACAACCGTCATCAACATCCTCGCCCCTCGCGCGATGGCCGCGGCCCGCGTCAAAGAGTAGGCAAGCCTCGAAGGGAGTGTCTCTCCTTTCGATTCAGCTTTGCGCATCATCGTAGGACTAGGAAATCCAGGCCCAAAGTATGTGGACACGCGCCACAACTTTGGGTTTCTTTTGTTGGACGAGTTGTCCGTCTTCCTCGAGAAGCAGTCGGGTTATCGAAAGACCAGTGAGAAGACGCTGACTGGAATTGCCCAGTGGCAAGTCTGGTCTCATCCTCGAGACGGAGCCTTCACTCTACTTTGGCCTCTCACTTTTATGAACCTATCCGGCCGCGCCATCGCCCACTTGATGTCTCTGCAAACCGAAGGCCCTTTCGACGCAACCAACGACCTTCTTGTGGTCATTGATGACCTCAGCTTGAGCTTAGGGACCCTTCGCCTTCGGCCGAAAGGCTCCAGCGGCGGCCACAACGGCCTGAAAAGTGTCGAAGCGATTTTGGGCCATCGAGACTATCCTAGGCTGCGCTTAGGAATCGGATCGCCTGACGATGGGCAAGAGGTCGTGGATTACGTGTTGGACACCTTCACAGAAGAAGAAAGAGTGCTGGTTGACGAAGTGGCTCGCCAAGGTCGCGAGTTTCTTTTCAGTTGGTTGGAAGGTGTTTCTTTTGATGCCCTAGTGGGCAAAGTCAACGGGTGGAAACCCGATCTGACGCAAACCGCGCTCGAAAGAGAATAATAAACTTATGATTGATGTCGGATGGCAGGGCTGGGCTCTCTTTAATGGCTTGGTGATCGTCCTACTTCTGTTGGACCTCGGAATTTTTCATCGAGAAGCCGAAAAAGTATCCATTCGCGCAGCCTTGGTTTGGACAGCATTCTGGATTTTTCTGTCGCTGACGTTCGGCGCCTGGGTGTACTACGAGCAAGGCCACCAAAAAGGCTTGGAGTTCTTAACCGGCTACATCCTCGAGAAGTCCCTATCCGTCGACAACCTCTTTGTCTTTCTCTTGATTTTCAACTACTTTAAGGTACCCGAAGAGGCTCAGCATCGAGTCCTCTTCTTCGGCATCCTTGGAGCACTGGTTCTGCGTGGAATTTTCATTTGGCTGGGAGTGGCCCTGGTGCGAGAATTCTCCTGGGTCCTCTATATCTTTGGTGCCTTCTTGATCTTCAGCGGCATCAAACTATTACGCCACGACGATGACGACGCGAATCCAGAAAACGCTGTGGTCAGATTCGTCAAAAAACGCCTAAACATGACCGACCACTATGACGGGCAGCATTTTTTCACGATGGTCGACGGTGCAAGACGAGCCACCCCCCTGGTTTTGGTGCTGGTGGCGGTGGAAACATCCGACGTTTTGTTCGCCGTCGACTCCATCCCCGCTGTTTTTGGTGTCACCAAAGATCCGTTCATTGTTTACACCTCGAATGTCATGGCCATTCTCGGTCTGAGAGCCTTGTATTTCGCTCTAGCGGGGCTGTTAGAATTTTTTCATTATCTGAACTACGGTCTGGCGGCCATCTTGATTTTTATCGGCGTCAAAATGCTGGGGGAAGGATACTGGCACCTCTCCATCGCGTGGGAATTGGGCATCATTGGGCTGCTCTTGGGCGCTTCCGTTCTTGCTTCGTTGATCTTTCCTAAGCCTGAGGAGCCCGTTATGGACGTCATTCTAGAGGAAGAAGATTCTCCATGATCCGACGCTTTATACTCTTGCTGATTCTGGTTTGGTTGTCGGGCACAGTTCACGCCGAAAAGCCCTGGTTCTATCCAAAAACTCACGGATTGGCGTACGTCAATCCGTATCTGACGCCGGTTCGTGCGTTAAAGGGCCCCTGGGCCCCACGCTTTGAGGGACAATTGGTTCTATGGCCGGGAATCGCGCGTCACGTGCGTGGAGAGGAACCGCAGAGTCTACTTCTCCATACCGACGCCGGAGATGTGAAAGTCCAGTTCTCTCGGGCTGTCAAAAATCTCCAGACCGACCGCGAGGCCGCTGGTGTCGCCATCAAAGGCCACCTGCGCCGAACCCCCAGAGGCACCGTCTATCTTGAAGGCCGGTCCGTGATTCCCTGGCATCCAGCGCAAGGCTTCCAGCCTGGGAAGTCGCTTATTGAGCAATGGATCGCCTTTCAACGCCCAGAGCTTTCCGCCGCTGCGCGCCAGACCATCGCGCGGGCCATCGAACGAGAAGCCGCGGCACAAAACTTAGACCCCCTCTTTCTTACCGCCTTGATTCAGGTCGAATCCGGCTTCGACCCTAAAGCCGTCTCCGTCAGCGGGGCCCAAGGTCTAGGACAACTGATGCCTTCGACCGCTGCCGGGCTGGGAGTGAATGCGCTCAGTGTGGAAGACAACATTCGAGGCTGCGCTAAAATGATCGGCGGCTTGGTTCATCGCTACAAGAATCGCGCTGACGGCAACGCTTTGGCGCTGGCGAGTAAAAACGCCGGGCCCA
>JBBKWP010000026.1:0-9997 GCA_037968995.1 Candidatus Xenobia bacterium | reverse complement strand
GTTCGGCGGCGTCTGCGTGCTGTTCGCGCTCTTGGGCCAAGTGGGCCAACGATTCCATCGTTTCTAAAAACGATTCCGTGTCGCCTTGTCGTCGCTGTTCCTCCAAGACTTGGGCCCAGTAGCCTTCGGCTTGATCGAGGTAGCCTAGGTTTTTAGCTACCCCGGCTAGGTCCGCTTTGAGTTCCACAGTTTCCGCGTGATCGGCGCCGAGTCTTGCCAGCGCCAAATCCTCGGCCCGGCGTAGCAACTCATAGGCTTGACCCATCTGACCTTGGAGAGTTAAGACCCCGCAGAGTCGGCGTAGGGAACGGATGAGTCTTGGGTCTCCCCGCGGCAGCGATTCAGCCAGCGTGACCGCGGCCTTGAAAGACTCCATAGCCTGCTCGAGGTCGCCACGTTCTAGCGCGGCGCTGCCAACATTATGATAGGTATCCCAAAGGTAGACATCACTCATTCGAGTTGTCTTTTCCCTTGGGCCTAATCCCCCTGTTGAGGTGCGGGGCCAAATCTTTGACGAACCGTTGCTACCAGGGCTGCATGGATCTTCGGAGCGATCAAGGAGAACGGGGACCGCTCCCAGCGCCACATCACGTAAAAAGTCCAGATGAGAAGGCCCACCGTGAGGCTTATGTTTTGCCAACCGTTGAGCAGCCACTGATCCGCCCAAACAACAATACCTGCCTTGTCCGTGAACGGTCCCAGATAGTAGAGGGGCCAAATACCTGAGTCATGAGGGCCGCGAGAGCCAAGGACGTCACCCAAAAGATGGATGTGAAAGATCAGCAGTGACCAAAAGAAAACCTTGGCTTTTCTTCGGGCACCGGCGGCCAATGCCGCGGAAACGACCAAGGCTCCGGCGGCGCCATGCAAAAGCCAGTGATGAAGCGAAGCGTAGTAGTCGGTCTCGGGTCGGCCGAGCCAAGAGTTCGCGAAATCGGCGATCACTCCAAGGGAGTCTAGGTCGGGAGCAATACCGGAAAGAGCTACCAGATTAACGTCTTTGTCATCGTCAAAGACCTGGTCCGCCAAGACCCAGGAGGTCAGATAGTGGGTGATGGGACTCATCTACAGCTCGATTGCAGCACTCGCCCTCTATGTCTTCGAGCTGAGATTCAGCCATCCGCCCAGGGTTTTTCCGGCCCGTTGAAGGAGGCTTTTGGTAGGAGCCGAGGCGTACGCCGGCACGGGGAAGTCGATCGTCAGCGCTGGTGCGTGCGTCGGCTCCAAAGGTTCGGGTGCGGCGGATTTTCGCTCAGTGTGGGCTTCGGATTTGGTCAGTCCCGATTGAAGCACTTCCCAACTCTCGGACTCTAGCCGTAAACGTAGGAGGTCGCCACGTGATTCGAAAAGATCTCTTTTCACTTTGGCCAACTCCTCGTTGCGGGCGTTCAGCAATTTGGTGAGTTCTAGTGACTGGCTTTGAAGATCGCCATTTTCGGCCTTCAAGAATTTTCTTTGGGCGGTTTCTTTTTCCAGCTTGGCCGCCAAGCAGGTCCCCATGGCTTTCAGGCCTTCGGTTTGCGCTCGCGCACACACCAAGTCCTTTTCCGCAGTTTCGGCTCGCTGTAGGGAGGCTTGGAGTCGACGCTCCCAGTCCTCGGGATTGATCTCAGCCAACTGTTCAGCGACTTGGCTGTAGGCTCGTTGCAGGTGCACAAACTCTTGTTCTAGGGACTGTTGCTGAGAAGCGCCGGCCTCAAGGCAGTCGAGTTTCTCGAAGAGTTGCGCTTTCCACATAGCGGCTTCGTCCCGCAGCGTCCGGCAGCGGTTCTCTAAGTCCGAGGCCTCGCTCTCCTTTTGAGCTGAAATCGCCTGCAGGTCGTCTACCAGGCTTTCGGACTGCAGCTTTTGAGCATCGAAAGCGGCTTGGAGGCGGTCGAAACGACTTTTTAGGCGTTCGATCTTGCGATTCGCCACCTGCTCGCGAGCGCTGGCTTTGGTAACCTTCTGCTCTAGTTCCGAAATTATGTCTTTTCTTGTCTTGGCCCCCACGCGCGAAACTCCTAAAAAAATTGCTAGGCGTCAAGGTTGGACGCCACGGACCATGTTCTACCCCAAAAAGTCAATGTGGAAACGTTGTGACCCTTATTGGGCTAAACGACCTCTAGCCACTTCAGCCCAATGACTCTCTGGGTCAAGACGAACCGCCCCTTCGAGAAAGGTCCGCACGGTCTCGGAATGGCTGGTCGTTTTACGCGCGAGGTTCGCCGCCCGCAGGAAAACCAGTGCGTCAATGTGACCGAGAGCTAACAGATCTCGATAATAGGAAAGTGCCTTTTCGTCCTGCTGCTCCGCGGCGGCGATTTCAGCCTGAGCCAAGATTCTCAGCCTCGTGAGCTTTCGATGTGAGGAGGTCTCCCACTGAACTCGGGAGACCGCGCGCCCTGCGTTCTCAACGTCTCCGCAGCGGGCTAAGGCGATAGCGAAATGATAGTAGAGCTCTGTTTGATACAGGAGCGGAAGGCGAGTGATGTCCAGGCCGCCGACCATGGCCCGACACTCGTCGGGCCGGCCTTGAAAGTAGGTCAGGAGGGCGCGGAGATAGGTCGAGAGCGTAGCGAGGACGGGGTGCACTCCTGTGGAGTCGGAGAGCCCGTTCAGTTGCTCGGCGGCGGCTTCGAAGTTGCCCAGATTAATGTGGGCTGAAGCGAGATTCGCGCGGCAGAAGGCGCAGCAGAGAATGGCGATATCGTCCACAGGCTGATTGGCTCTTGGATGCTGGACAGGATGCGTGAGCACCTCGATGGCCTGCTGATAGCGACCGCGTCCAATCAGCGTTGCTCCGTAGGACGCCAACGCCGATCCGGCATAGGGGCGCAAAGACTCCAATCGCGGCTCGAGTTCGGCCCAGACCTCGTCCACCAAGGCGTAGTTCTCCAAGGCGAAGGCGGCGGTGATGAGGTTCACGTCGCACATGGCGCGATAGGTTCTCAAAAATGGAGCTCGCCTGGCCCACTTCAGTAAGCGAACGGCTTTTTCAGGATAACCGCGCTCCAAGGCCCTTTCGGCGGACGCCGAAAGCGCGGCTAGAGCTGAGGTGTAGCCCAGCGGAATGAGGAGGTAGCCGAGGAATAAAGGTTCCAAAGGCTAGGTACCAGAGACTCGACCGTTCAACATCGGCTCTAGAATTTGATACAAAAGCTCCACGGATTCCTTGCGGCAGGAGTGCCCCATCAACCCGATGCGCCATGCTTTTCCTGCCAATTCTCCCAGGCCGCCCGCGACTTCGATGTTGTGATCTAGCAAGAGACTCTTCCGTAAAGGGGCTTCCTCGACACCTTGGGGCAGCAGCGCCGTGGTGAGAGTTGGCAGTCGGTGTTGTGCATCGACGAAAAGTTGAAAGTTCAAATCCTGAAGTTTTTCATAGAGGAACTGTGCTGTGTCCGTGGTGCGCTGCCAGCGGACCTCAAGCCCCTCTTTCTCCAAGAGATTCAACGCTTCATGAAGTGCGTACATGGTCTGGATGGACCCGGTGTGATGATAAGACGGTGGTGTGTCCCAGTATTTCCAGTTCAAGAGCAGATCGAGATACCAACTCTTGGGAGGGGTTTTGCGGTTCTTGATTTTTTCGACCGCCCGGTCAGAAAAGGTGATGGGCGATAATCCGGGTATCGCCGACAAGCATTTTTGGGAACCGGTGTAGGCGCAGTCCACGCCCCAGGCGTCGGTTTCGAACTCAACGCCTCCCAAGGAGGCCACAGCGTCCACGAGCAGGAGGGCCTCAGTGGTCTTGACTAGGCCGGCCAGGGCCGGAATGTTTTGCAGGACTCCCGTCGATGTCTCTCCGTGCACGACGCTAACCAGTTTGACGTCGGGATGCTCCTGAAGAGCTTTGCTCAACAGTTCAAGATCAGTGGATTGACCCCACGGGGAATTTACCAAGACCAAATTGACGTGGGCTCTCTCGTACATTTGGCGCATGCGATCCCCGAAATAACCATGCACACAACAGATGACGGTATCGCCGGGTTCGGCGAGATTGTCAATGGCACACTCCATAGCGGCGGTCCCCGAACCGGTGATGGTCAGCGTGGTCTTGTTGTCGGTGCGAAAGAGACGACGGAGTTGACCGGCCACGACCTGCATAAGTTCGATGAAAGAGGGATCCAGATGGCCTACCGCGGGAAGAGCGCCGGCGTTGAGAACTCTCCTAGGGACTTCGCTCGGTCCCGGCCCGAGAAGGATTCGCTGAGGAGGAGCTAGCTGAAAATCTTGCATGAAGCTCGTTTGCACAGAGTCAGGACGGACCCCTCTCGCCCTAGAGGGGTTTCCGGTTGCCTTGTTCGGTCGACACTTGGGACCACGGGCTACAAGTGGCTTGCGAGGAATGGAGCCCGAGTCAGCGAACTTGGCGAGATGGAAAACGGTCGAGGCTTCAAAGTTTTTTGCGCATCTTTCTTGTTGTTGACCCTGTTTTTGACGGGTTGTGACACGAATTCAGGAACCGTCGAGGTGGACGTGGGCCAAGCGCCTTTAGCGGCCGCTTATCGGGTGGATGTCTATGCTCAAGACGGTGGATTGGGCCTCGTTGAGGGCCAGTATCTCGTCGGCGGCCAACAAGTGACTTTCGAGGATGTTCCTAGTGGCCGCTGGGCTGTGTTTATTCAAGCCCAGAACGGCGACCTCACCACGATCGGACACTACATCGGTCAGATCGTGGTCAAGACCGACCAGGTGACGAACCTCGTGGCCGGCACCTATCGCCCCGGTCTGCCCGGCGACGCCCTTCCCAATACAGAACAGAAGGTCGATTCCTTTGGACCTGATGGGCAAGCTCTACTCTCTGCCGTCTATGGACCGGGGATCGACAGCCTGCCCGCGGCCGAAGTCAGCCTGACCGCCCAAAGCGGCTTGGGAGAGACGGAAATGACGGTGCCTGAGACGGCTTTGAATCGCTCTGGAGTTGTGAGCGCTCAAGGTTGCGCAACGGCCTGGCTTGCCTCGCACAAGGATATTGTCCGACAGACAGATCCCACTCCGTCACCGGAGCGCTCGAACTATGGCAGTCTGGCACCGGGAGAGACGACCTCGTTTTACGTCGCCACAACCTTCCAGGAGATAACTTGCGCTCGAGTTTTGAGCGATTCTCAGACCGAGCACTGTCTGGTTTTCGCCGAAGTTGTGGACGGAGTTCCGATCCTGTCCGATGAGAGGGCCCTGGAAGTGGCCCAAGGTTTTGACCTCGACAACCCTTTTCAAAGCGGGAATGTTGGAATTTACGAAGACACGCGGGCTCGATTCGGGTCCGAGTGGAAAGTCAATCCCTTGGGAGGTCGTGACGACGACGAGCGGGTGATTTTGGTCTTCTTGTCGTCGAAATCGATAGGAGGGGAGGGCTTCTTCGGCTTTTTCAATCCTCAAGACGAACTGTCTCAAGAAGAAGCGAGCACCTCCAATGAGGGCGAGATACTCTTCATCAACGCCGATCGCACGAACGAGGCACTTTACGACGGGCTGAACACCGTCGCCCATGAGTTCACTCACCTGATATTGTTCAATCAGAAACAGGGCCAAGAGGGTACTTTTCCCGAGGACGGTCAGGCCGAGAACACCGTCATCGATGAAGGTCTGGCGGTGCTCAACGAGGACCTTTCCGGCTTCAGCTTCACGGGAGAAGGCGGTGGAAACTTCTTTCTGCTGAGTTCGGTGAGCGCGATCCTGGATGCGGGCCTCAATCGGCCCTTCTTTCAGTTTCGTGGAGGACTAGACGACTACGGTGCGGGGTATCTCTTGAACCGCTATCTCCACGACCGGTTCGGCGTGGATGCTATGCGCCAGATGACAACTTCCACGGCGGTCGGACGAGAAAATATTGCTACCGTGGTCGGTCTTCCCTTCGCCGACGTCTTCGTGGATTTTGGTCAGGCCGTGGCCTTGAACGGGGAGCCGAACCTGCCGTCGGAAGTGAGCTTCACCAATCTCGACCTGAACGGCACTTACCAGGACCGTGAGCAGCAGATGTTTGAGTTGCGCGGTTTGCAGGGCGTGGGCCAGATCGAACTTCCCGGCATGGTTACTAACAAAGCGACAATCGAACCTTGGGGAACCGTCCTCTACCGAGCCACAGGTGGCGATGGGAGCGCTCTCACTTGGAGCGTCGAAGGGATAGACTCGCTGGTGACCGGGCTTTATGTTCTGGGCTCCGGCGTCGATCCTGTTCCGAGTCCGAGTCCCTCAGCAACCCCCTAAAACGAAAGGTCTTCATTGATGAGACACCCCAGCCGAACCGCGGCATTTTTGATATTTCTCGTAGCGGCCCTTTGCGGCATTTTCGGAGGGGGGCTTCAAGCCCGTCAGGGCGACTCCGTCGTTCCGGAGGAGATTCCTTTTGAGGTGATCTTGAGCGAAGGACAAGCGGAAGCAGGCGCAAGTGGAGTTGAAGCCTTCCAGAAGCCGGCAATGGGGGTGGCGGATCTGGCGATCTCACGGACCGCTGAGATCCTCAAGATGTTCAAAGAGGTTCTAGAAACCGAGAAAGACAAACCCGAGTTTTTCCAGCGTCCCAGTTCCCAGCCTGCTCCACGCTCAGCTACCCCGGTCAAAATGCCGTTCCCTCCACCCGGTGAAGGGGCCGACGCGCCTTCCGCGGCGCAGCAGAAGGTTTCGGAATTGAAGGTTCTCTCCGTCACCCCAGTGGGAGACACCGAGCGCGCCCCCAGGCTGGCAGTGACTTTCAATTCTCCGATGATCGCTGTTTCAGACCCCTCGGCGGCGGAGGCCGGCGATCCCTTCGGAATCGTGCTGAGTCCTAAGCCCAAAGGGTTCTGGCGTTGGTTGGGAACCGAAACCCTAGTTTTCGAACCGGAAAGCGGGGAGTTTCCCCGAGCGACGGAGTACAGCGTGACGATTCCGTCCGGTGTCGCCAATGTCAACGGACAGAAACTCGGCAATGCTGTGAAAAACAGCTTTGTTCTCCCGCCTGCCAAAGTCCTCAGCAGTTCGCCCACTTCGAGTTCTATCGGCTTGGAACCGTTGATTACGGTGATCTTCGATCAACCGGTGGTGCGTACGTCCACCTTGGCCAAAATTCACCTGAAGAATGGAACTCAGGAAGTCGGACTGCGCCCTTTGACTCTGGCCGAGGCGGAAGCCATCGAGGAAGGCACACGAACGAGGTTCGAAAAGAGCGTTGATGGGACCTATCTTTTTCTGACACCTCGCGAGCCGTTGTCCCCGGGGACGAACTACTCCCTCTTTGTAGACTCAGGTGTGGTGAGTCAGGAGGGCCCCAAGGGTTCCGAGAAGGCGTACACGTCGTCCTTTTCGACCTACGACGCCCTCAAATTGGTGGGGACTTACCCTAAAGAGGGCGAAAAAGTGTCGCCCTTTCAAAACTTCAACTTGAACTTCAACAATCGTTTAGACGCGTCAACGTTCGACCCCACTTGGGTCACCACGGTTCCGAAAATTGAGAACCTCAAGGTCTTTCTTCAGGGTGCCAACATCGTCTTGAGCGGACCCAAAAGCGGCAAAACCGATTATAAGGTAACAGTCTCAAGCGATCTCCGAGATCAATTCGGTCAAATCGTGGGACGTCCCACGACGGTCACCATGTCCACTGACCGGGCTCCCAAAACTCTCAGTCACGGCTTTGACTTGATGACCGTGGTCGACCCCACGGTGGCGGCCACGCTCCCCATCTACTCCACAAACATCGACGCTCTCAAGCTAGAAGTCTATAAGGTGACTGCAAAGGATTGGCCGGCCTACCTGGACTTTTTAAAGACCCGCCGACGAGGCGATCCGAAAGATGCCAAAGCCACGCTGCCCGGTGAACGACTCACTTCGAGCACCGTACGCCTCAAAGGGCAGCCTGACGCGTTGGCTCTGAATGGGATCGATCTCTCAGAGTATCTCGACAAAGGACACGGCAATCTGATCGTTCGTCTGAGCGATCCGACGGAGGACAAAGAGAAATATCGGAATCGCGAGGTGCTCACTTGGGCGCAGGGGACCAGTTTGGGTCTAGACCTCGAGGTCTCAAATGACCAAGCCGTGGCGTTGGTCACTAAGCTTCGCGACGGAACTGCCGTCGGCGGAGCCGAGGTCCGGATCGCCGACGCCACTTCCACCACTCAAGCGGACGGCACGGCCAAGCTCACCCTCTCAAAAGCGGGGGCATCCTACGCCATCGTCACGCTGGGCGACGACCAAGCGTTTCTACCACGTACGCTCTCGATGTACGGCGCGGAAAACGGCTGGGAGAACCATCAACTCATCGACGAGGCCCGTTGGGCTCTGTTCGACGACCGCGGGCTCTACAAGCCTGGCGAAAAGGCTCACATCAAGGGATACGTTCGTCAGTGGACTCGGGGGCCCCAAGGTCAGTTGACGAAAGTCGGCGAGGCGGGCAGTGCCGTCGCTTGGACCTTGAACGACCCGCGGGGCAATAAGCTCTCCGAAGGGACCACGCCGCTTTCGGCCTTCGGTACGGTAGATTTCACGGTGGACTTCCCGCCGGACACGAACCTTGGCAACCATCAAGTGACCCTCAAGAATCCGGAGCTCCCCAGCGGTTCCTTGAATCTCAAGGTACAAGAATTCCGCCGACCGGAGTTTGAGGTCAGCACCGAAGTGGTGTCTGAGGAACCCCATCTTTTGCAAGAATCGGCCACCGTCACCGCGACGGCGGCCTACTATGCGGGAGGGGCGCTCGGTGGATCCACTGTGGATTGGAGGGTGCAGACGCAGACATCAAGCTACACACCGCCCAGTCGAGGGGACTACACGTTCGGAAAATGGACGCCTTGGTGGGACCTCGGTCCTTGGTGGTCGCCCCGTTCTTACGACAATGGGAGTTATCACGAGTTTGTCGGCCAGACGGACTCTTCCGGGCATCATACCTTACAGATGAGTTTTCCCGCCATGTCCCCGCCCGCTCCTACCTCCGTCACGGCTACGGCAAGCGTTGAGGATGTTAACCGCCAACAGCGCTCGGGCTCGTCGACGTTTTTGGTCCACCCCAGTCGTCGCTACATAGGACTTAAGTCTGAAAAGAGCTTCGTGGACGAGAAAAGCGATTTTTCGATTCAAGCTATCGTCAGCGATATTGATGGGAATCTCCAAGTGGGCGTCCCGATGAGTTTCACGCTTTTTGAGGTAGCTTACGAGGTCGATGAAAATGGGAGTTACGGTGAAGTGGAAAAGGTGGTCCAGACTTTGACCGCCACCTCCTCGACCGGACCTTCCACGGTGACGCTGTCGCCCAAGAAGGGCGGCACCTATCGCATTCGTGCGGAGGTCAAAGACGAAAAGGGTCGTCTCAACCGAACCGACTACACGATGTGGAAAGCGGGCGGCCTGCTACCGACCAAAGACAAGGTGGAAGCGGAGCGACTGACCTTGGTCCCCGACCGCAAAGTTTACCAGCCAGGTGAAAAGGCCGAGATTCTCGTCATGTCTCCGTTCGCCCAGGGAGAGGGCCTCGTCCTATGGACCCGTGATGGCCTTATCAAAGAAGAGCGCTTCCGTTTGGACAATGGCACGGCCACTCTGTCGCTACCCTTAACCGAGGCCATGATCCCCAACGTTCACGTTCGAGTGACCGTTGTCGGTAAGGCACCCTGGGGCAAGCGAGAACGTCCGGCGCTGGCGGTGGGCGATCTGAACCTGAATCTCTCCAAGGCCCAACGGACGCTGGCCGTGGAGATATCGCCAGTGGAAGCTAAATTGGATCCCGGAGCCGAAGTTGACCTCGACGTGGTGGTTAAAGACCCGTCTGGCAAACCGGTCTCGGGTAGCGAGGTCACACTTTGGATGGTTGATGAGGCTGTCTTGGGCTTGGTGGGCTACAATCTGCCTCAACTGATCCCTCAGTTTTACAGCAACCGACCTGCCGGCTTCAGTCGATACCACTTGCGCACGGCCATCGCCTTGGGGTCTCCGGATCTTGCCCAGATGCAAGAAGCCGAGAGTGCTGAAGAGATGACCCGGTCAGCGCCAAAGATGGCGGTTGGCCGGATGGGCGACATGCCCCCTCCCTCACCCATGGTACAAG
>JBBKWP010000025.1:0-15818 GCA_037968995.1 Candidatus Xenobia bacterium | reverse complement strand
ATGTTGGCGTTCTGATTGACACCGACGACGCCGAGTTCGTTGTTGCCTTGGGCTGCGATTGTGCCGGCGCAGTGGGTGCCGTGTCCTACGTCGTCTACGGGGTTGCCGGTGTTGTCGACGGCGTTGTATCCGTGGACGTCATCGATAACACCGTTCCCGTCGTTATCTATTCCATCTCCGGCGATCTCGCCCGGGTTCGTCCAAAGGTTGCCGACGAGGTCAGGATGGGTGATGTCGACGCCGGAGTCGAGCACGGCAAGGATAGGGCCCCCCGCGCTCTGGTCCCGTCCCGAATGGACGGCCCAGGCTTCGGGGGCGTCGATGTCGGCGTCAGCGGTGCCGCCGGTCTGGCCTTCGTTATTCAATCCCCACAGTTTACCGTAGCTGGGATCATTGGGTGAAGTCTCTCCCGCGGCGCTCAACGACGTTCCGTCGAGATTCATTGTCTGCTCGCCTTCGGGAAAGTCGTAAAGTGAATTCGGTTCGGCGAATTCCACACGAGGGTCGGCGGCCATAGCGGCCATCGCCTCTTCGGTCGTCAGTCCAGCGGGAAGTTTCAGGTGAAGAAAGTCGCCGGCTTCCGATTTACTGAGTCCGGTGGGGGGGTCGAACGTGCTGAGCACGGTGGCGCCGAAGTCTTTAGCCACGGAGCCGGACTGTAAGCCTAGACCTGGTTTGGTGCGGACGATGATCTCGCCGGGCTGATGCCGGCCGATGTTTCCCTCGAGCTTGGACGCTTCGGCACTCGTCGAGGCAAGCAAGTTGAGGGCTTTGGAGGACATGGGCGAGGCGTCGAAGTTAATGCTGGCGCTGTCGCCGGCGGCCATGGGGGAGGGAGCGCCCGATGATTCTGTCTTCGTCGAGACCGGCGCCGCGTTCGGTTTGGCGGTCCGGCTGACGCTGGGTGCGGAAAAATTCTGAATCATCATGGTGAGGGTGCTCCTAAAACAAACTGTAAAGATAGTTTACCGAAGAAACACCCTGAGGTTTTTTTCACGATGTTAACGTTGCGTCGCCAAGGAGCTTACGGCAGGGAAGCCAATCCCACTCGAGGATGTCCGAACTAGCAATCCAAGCGGTGGAGGTGTGGAAAGCCTTCGGCCCTCGCACCGCGCTCCAGGGACTGAACCTCGAAGTTCCCAAGGGCGAGATCTGCGGGCTTCTGGGACCGAATGGGGCCGGGAAGACGACGACCCTACGGACCCTTCTCGGCTGTCTGCGCCCTGATCGTGGAACCTTTCACGCGCTTGGTCACAACTGCTGGTCGCAGAGTACGGCCCTGCGCGAAAAAATGGGGTATTGCAGTGCCGACGTTCGATTCTATCCTTGGCTGACCGCGAGGAAGGCCTTGGAAATTGCTTCCGCCTGCCGCCGTGACGACCTGGTTGGACAAGGTCTCAAAGTGGCGAAGCGCTTGGATCTCGATCCGGACCTTTCCGCGGGCCGGATGTCGCGGGGGAATCTGCAAAAAGTTGGCCTAGTGGTGGCGCTGGCTGCGAAACCCGAACTGTTGCTACTCGACGAGCCGTCCTCCGGCCTCGATCCGTTGGTCCAAGAGACGTTCGCTGACCTGATAAAAGAAGCTCAAGACGGAGATCGAACAACGGTCTTAATTTCGAGTCACACTTTCTCCGAGGTGGCGAGGCTGTGTCGAACAGTGGTGGTGGTGAAGGACGGTCGAGTCGTGGCCGGCGAACCGCTCGACGCATTGAGAGCACGAGCCGGTCGACGTGTCGTTCTGACTTTTCAGGATCCCCCCGAAGGCGCTCTTCCTGAGGGGCTTGAAATCGATGATCCTAGCGGCTCGATCTGGAAGGGTCGCTGGATGGGCGATACGGGTCCTCTCTTGGCGTGGTGCGCCGACCGTACTTTGTTGGACCTTGAGATCTCGGCTCCCCTCCTCGACGACGCGTTTCTGGACTTTTATCGATGAGAGGTGCCTGGGGGATCGCTTGGATTCAGAATCGTGTTCTGCTGGCTTGGCTGGCTTTGGTTACGGTGATTCTCACTTGGCTGTTGGCCGCCCCGGTGGCACCCATGCGTGACGGTGTTCTGCGCCTGGTGACCGACACTCCCTTCTTGAAAAAACTGGTGGGCGGAGTTATGGGCCTGGACCTGACCGGAGAAGTAACCGTCAAGCTTCTGGTGGGGAGCACGTGGGCCCATCCGTTTCTGTTGGCCTTAATTTGGGGGTACGCGGTGGTCGCGGCTAGTCGCTATCCGACTCAAGAAGTCGAGGATCACACCGTCGATTTCTTGATGAGCCAACCGGTCTCTCGATTCGGAGTTTTGGCAGCCCATGGTCTCCTGGCATCATTGGGGTTGGCGTGGCTTGTGGGCTTCGCTTTGCTCGGATTCGATCTCGGTTGCCGAAACTTGGGGTCGGACGCTCCCAGCCTGCTCGAAATGATTCCGGTGGCCACCTCCCTTTTCGCGTCCGGGTTGTGGGTGCTAGGTGCTACCACGTTGGTGGCGGTTCATAGCCGCACACGCTCTCGCGTGCTCAACACGATGTTGGCGTTCATTCTCTGGAGTTTGGTTTTGGCATATCTCAAACCTTTCGTGCCGTGGGCGGGGAAGCTTTCCGCCCTGGGCCTCCTTGAATACTATCGTCCGGGCGACATCCTGCGCTCGGCAGCCATACCATGGATGACCGTGGGAGGTCTTTCTGGAGTCGGCTTGTTGCTCTGGTCGGTCGGCGCTTGGAAGCTTCGGTCCCGCGACCTATAGAGCTATCGTCTAGGAGGGAGCGGGCTATGTTAACCTTGTGTTTAAGATTGTTTCCCACATTCCATTAACACTCCATCGAAATGGTCCACAATCATTGCATGCAGATTTCTGATTTGAGAACGACCTTGACTTCCCCACGCGCCGTGCTGAAGACCATCACAGACGTTCCATCCAAACTGAGATTGCCGACGAGTCTTTCGAGGTCTCCATTGCCCGGCGTACTCAAACGGGTGGAGGACACCTACGAAGGTGCGGTCGACTGGGGAATACGGGAAGGTAAAGAACTCGCCGCCGGAGCGACAGATAGGGTAGAAGGCCTCGTGGACGGAGCGAGAGGCCGCCTGTCCGATGAGAGGTCCAGCAAAGTCGAGGCGGCCCTTCGAGGTATCCGAGGCTATATGCACATAGGGTCGGCCGGGGAGGACCTTGGTTCCCGTTCCAACAGAGTCTTAACACCCAACAATTCAGTGTCGAATCCGGACAGGCATGATGACGAACTTTCCGTGACTTCCTGGAATCTCCACCACAGTACGAGTCCTGGAAGCACAGGCTCTAAACCGCAACTGGGCGTGCAGATCGAGCGAATCAAGGAGCAGAATCCTGATGTGGTGTTGCTGCAAGAGGTCAACCCGTGGGACGCCCAAGAACTGGTCGACGGGACCGGCAAGATCGGCTACTACACTCAAACCACCGGACGCCAAGGAAACCTGATTCTCGTAGACCCTGAGCTTGAGGTGACCGGGAATCATCGAACGACCTTGAACCACGATATTCCTAAGGGGGATCTGCTTGCGGGAGTTAAAGCCGCCGGTTCCGGAGGCGGCAAGGAGCCCCGAACGGCGCAAGCGCTGCGCATAGCCAGACCCGGCTCCGAGCAGTCCATCGTGGTTTTTAACACACATCTTTCCACAGGCAACGCCTCCGCTGAAGACCGCCTGAAGGAACGTGGGAACCTGAAGAGCTTCGTGGACGGCTTGGCGGCACCCGGCGATATTGTCCTTGGCGGTGGAGACTTCAATATGGGCTCCAGCGGCGACCTACTCGACAGCTTCCGTGACTCCGGCTATTCCGTAGATGGGGCCAGGATCGATTTCCTCGCTAGTCGAGGGACACAGTCAGGTGTTGTGGATTCTCGAATGGAAACTGAGTCGTCGGGACTTCAGATCTCTGACCATCCTATTGTCAATGGGCACTTCCTGTTCTGAACTGGTAGGTGGGGCGACAGGGGTAGAAGTTCATGAGTGTGTGACTAGTCCCCAGATCAGACCAAGCCAGGAAAGCGCGAAAAGGTGAAAGAAATTTGGCTGAGGCACATGGCTCCCGCCATCCAGGGAAACCCGGAACATCTCGCCTACTTTTACACTTTTGACAACCAGAATCCAAATTCCATCTGCGCCTTTCAGCATTATGAATCTGAGCAAGCAGCGAGGAACTTTCTATCCCATCCGAGTTATCAAGCGTATCTTGTTGAAAGCCGGGAGTTTTTAGAACACGAGCCCGAGATCCTGTCCCTAACACCTCAATGGGTAAAGCAGGACTAAGGGCACGCAACCGTCGCGCGGAGGTCGCAGAGACTTCGGCAATGGCCCTTGGAACCTAGCAGAGCTACGTGAGGTCGGGCGGTGTCCTGAACAATGATCGGTCTCCGTGGTCGCGGTGCCGTCAGGGTCTTGGAACTCGAAGGTGTAGAGACCGGTCTTATCCCAACTGTAGCCAACGACGTGAGGCGCTCCGTCAAGAGTGTAGGTCAAAGAATACATGTCGGGTCCGAGACTCTTGAAAGCGGTGATGGTACATCTCAAAATAGTTGTCGGCCAAGATTGAAGGCGGTGAACACTTCACCATCTTCGTCGACCACAACAAGGGTGGAATCGTCGAGTTGCGCCAAAGCCTCGTGGGCGCTGGCATACAAACTGCTGTCGCAAAGGCCTTACGACTAAACTCCCAATCACCCGTCGCTTTGTCAACTTCAAGGGTCTCCGTGACTACGTTCTCCTTCTTCTGATAGGGGATCATCTTTGCCGGAGCTGTGCAAGTAGGTCTTGAATACTGTGGTTTCCGAATCAAAAATGACTACCGCGAACCTATCAATGTGCGGGTAGATATCTTTGACGGCTTCGCGGCCACCAGTTTGTCCCGGAGGGGAGCTTGCCTATTCAAGACTTCCAGAGCATCGCCGGGTCCGGGCCTAGCCCTGTGACAACTGTACGATTGGCCGAGGCGCAAGGCCTCATCGACCAAGCCTTTGTGGTACGCTGATCGAGTATCTCGCCGTCTAGGTCCAATCCCGGAGGAACACATGAGTTTTAAATTGCCGTGTCTATTATTCTTCTGCCTTTTGATTTTTGGCTGTTCCCAAAGCCCACCGGACACTGTCGGCAAAGAACCGCTTCTCGAGATCTTCGGTAGTAGAAACGAGCTCATCGCCACGGTTGATAGAACCGGCGAAGTCTTTGTCGCGCGACTTCCAAATCGTGCCCCGACTGAAGTGACCTTTCAGGCGGAGCCCGGACGCCTCAAAGCGGTTCCGCCGACACCAGCCTTTTACAAAAACGAATTCAAATCTGACCAAAGCGGCTTCTACCTGACCGAGGATGGAAAAAGTAAGATCATGAGTTTTCACGAGGCCTCCGGAGGCTGGAATTTCTCCCTTCGAACCAAAAAACATGCGACTCTCAAATCGACGAACGAGGGCTGGACTTACGAAACCTTGGACAAGTCCGTGCGGATTGTTATGAGCCAAGAGGGTGACGATTTCGTTTACCGCAAGTACGCCTATCGCGACGAGCAAGGGAAACTTCTCTATAAGGCTAGAGGACAACTCTCGGCTGAGTCCATGAAATGGTTCACTGTCGAACCATTGGGTTTGGACCCCAGTATCGCAGCCGCGCTCTATTGGGAGTTTGCTAGGTAGACGGGACTACTGAGGTCACGGGGGGCTCGAAGAGGTAAGACCTTGCGAAAGAGGAGTTGAAGAGCTAGAAGATTTCATCTGGCACCGCCCTTACCTCGACCTCGGCTTTGTGAATTCTCTGTTCGCCATGCAACTGGTCCAGCGTGCCAATAAGCCGCCAGCGGGATCCTCAACGAAACGCTCAGTCGCTCACTAGGGGTTTGCACGGATGGGAATACTCCAGCGTGATGGTGTCGTTTGGATTGACCTTCAAATTGTATGTGTGCTCACCATCGGAATACCGCTTTGACTGATTTGAGCTTAGGAATTCCCCATCGTTCCATTCCACCCGCTCGGAGAGAAACATGTCGTTCCTGCTCTTGTCATCATACGAGTAGGATACCAGTTGAGCTTCTAAATCGTACTGCGGACCGCTGGTTTCAACACTGACGATTTTCCCCTCCCCTTGATGTATCTCGACTCGGGTCGGACTAGGGTCGCGATCCAGTAGTGGTTGAGCGCGGACTTGAGTCAGAATCTCGTTGGCCTTGCGCTCATAGGAGTCTACAGTGAGTTGCTTCCCGGCCACGGCGAGATCCTTGCTCGAAGTCACTCGTTCCTTTTTGTTTTTTGCCCATGGAACGGTGCTCCGATTAGTAATCCTGGAAGGGCCCTTCGAATCTATCATTTTGTCGCCTCCTCTCGCGGACTGTAACCCACCCAGTTCCGATGAAATTCCGATCCGACAACTCCATTAAAGAGTCTTTTTACAAGACAATAAGCTTGAGACTCGAAATACCGTCAAAGGTGCCTGGGGCTCCCGCCTGAAGGGTTCCAGCACTTAGACCATAGGGAATCCGGACCCATTGAGTCTGAACCTTCAGGCCTTGCGATATCCGATCATCCTATCGTTAACGGTCACTTTCAGTTCTGAACCGACCCCGAAGAAGAATTTCCCTGATCAACACAGAGGAGCGCTATTTACTCTACGAGAATTCTTGTGGATGGATTCAAAAATGAAAAGATTTTCTTGTTTGGTTTTGAGTGGAGCTTCGGCCATCGGTCTTCTCCTATTCTTTCGTGGTCCGCAAGCTGTGGCCACGCCGCCCCCCTTCGTCGTGGTCGCCGCGCAGGCCACGTCGCTCCCGGTGGTCGAGGTCGCCGCGCAGGCCTCGCCCGATCTTTCTCAGCGAGTCGCCCAAGCCGACAAGCTTTGGAGAGCAACCAACCCTAGCACAGCCTACTTAACCGCCGGGAATGCCATAAAATATGGCCTGGAATATCTGGCCATCGGAAAATTTCAGGAATCGCTTAACTATTTCGTCGACGCCGTTCGTATTGAGCCGGGTAACCCTTACGCTCAACTTTTACTGGGTCTCGCCAATCAGGGCGCGGGCCACCAAACCGAAGCCGGGCAAGCGCTCGCCGAGGCGGTCCGTCTCGACCCCGCGTTGAGTTCGCTAGCCAGTTTTGACTCTGAACAGCGCGCTGCTCTGCCCCCCGTTGTTGCCGACAACAGAGGGGGAACCGAAGCCGGCGCTGTCACAACGGCCCCGAAGCCCGACGCCGCGGTCTCCGCGGACCTAGTCTACGGCGATTATGTTTGCACCCTAGCTCGTTGGGACGTCGGACAAAGGCGCAGGGTCTATGACCCGAAGGGCTATTTTAAGCTCAATCCAGACGGCACCTATCGCTATCTCGATAATGGGCAGACAGGGCGTTACAGCTACGATCCTTCTAGTCGCCAGATCCGCTGGCTCAGTGGCTACTTCGCCGAAGGCGGACCCACCACGACTAAGTACACACCCAACGTCAAGGTGGCACAGATCGACATCACCTTCCACACTCCGTCCGGCGATGTGGAATGGAGTTGCGGTTGCAACAGGTGACCGAACCAAGAAGAAGCTCTTCCGAGGCATCGATAAGGAGCAGATATGCGCGGTAGACCTATCGGAGAGCAAATAGGGGGCGTGAGTTTCCTGAAAGTTCTTGCAGCCGTTGCGGGGCTGTTGGTTTCGGGCGCTCTATTGCTCGCCTTTTTGGCACACAATCACGCCCAATCACGAGCCAAAGGTGCCTTCGTCACCTGCAAAGCTCACCTTACGAATTTGGGGACTGCGCTAGAGATGTACGCCAAAGACCACGACGGTAGTTATCCCGGCACGCTACAAGAGTTGGTTCCCGAGGTCATGCCTGTATTACCGCAGTGCATCGCCCCGCTCGACAAGTCGGGCCACTGGGTGGACACGTATTCAGAGAGCTATCGGATGATTCCCAAAGAAGGCGACCGACCGGCAAGTTTCAGCTTTTTCTGCCAGGGAACACATCACGAGGGTTTTGCTCCACCTAGGGCCTGTTGACATTCAACCCTTCGAGCTACACAAAGTATATTTTTGCACTCAAAAAGTGAGATTTCCCGACTAATACCGAGCGTATTTTAGGGAAATATCGCTTCTTGAGGGCGAGAATAGGCGAGTGTGGCGAAGGAGAGTTGAATGTCAACAGGCCCTAACTACCCGGCTTACTCTTCGGCAAGGGGACTGGCGGAGAAGCCGTAGATCCTGCAAAAGGCCGTCGATACGTTTCCCACTTCGTTTAGGGCATCAGTACCCCGCCCTCGGAGATGGTGGGTCCGTGATAGGCGAAGTCGTGGGGGCTAGAGGCCCGAACCGCACGCTCGTAGTCGGGCGGTAGAGGATCTTTTAAGAGTTCTTCGTGGTCAAGATAGTCGTAGAGTTCTCCGAAGTGTCGCGTCTCGTTGATGCTGACCCGCCGCAGGATGTGCCACGGTCTGAGACTGTGGCAACTCTCTAAGCCCATGGCGCCGATCATTTCGGCGAGAGCGACCAACGTTTCGCGGTGAAAGGTCGTGACTCTGGTACGCTTGTCGGAGACCACCAGGCCGCCCATTAAACTCTTCTTTTGGGTCGCGATTCCCGTCGGACAAGTGTTGGAGTGGCAGGTCAGCGCCTGAATGCAGCCTAGGGCCAGCATCATGGCCCGCGCGGAATAACAGAAGTCGGCGCCCAGAGCCAAGACTTTGGCCATTCCAAAGGCAGAATTGATCTTGCCGGTCGCCCCGACTTTGACTTTGTCTCGCAGGCCAAATCCCACCAACGTGTTGTGGACAAAAATGAGGCCTTCTGTTCCGGGCGCTCCCATATGGTTCGTGAACTCCAGTGGCGCGGCGCCAGTGCCGCCTTCGCCTCCGTCGACCGCGATGTAGTCAGGGCATATGCCGGTTTCTCGCATCGCTTTGCAGAGAGATATGAACTCTCGTCGCTTACCCAAACAGAGCTTGAGTCCGATAGGTTTTCCGTCGCAAAGTGAGCGGCAGCGTTCGATGAACTGCATCATTTCGATGGGAGTGCCAAAGGCGCTATGAGCCGGAGGCGAGATCACATCGATACCCATGGGAACGCCTCGAATCGCTGCGATTTCGGAGGTCACTTTCTTGCCTGGAAGGATGCCACCGTGTCCAGGCTTGGCGCCCTGTGAGAGCTTGATTTCAATCATTTTGATCTGAGGGTTTTTGGCCGTCAAAGAAAACCTCTCAGCGCAAAAACCACCGTCTGCCGCACGGCAACCAAAATATCCCGTGCCCACCTGCCAAATGAGGTCGCCTCCCAACGCCAAGTGGTGGGCGCTCACGCCTCCCTCGCCGGTGTTGTGGGCGAAATGTCCGTCCTTGGCCCCGCCGTTCAAGGCCATGATGGCGTTTTTGGAGAGCGATCCGTAGCTCATAGCGGAAATGTTGAGGATACTGGCGTCGTAGGGCTGCGTACAGTTAGGGCCCCCGATAACTATCCGTAGCTGGGCGGGGTCCACATGCGTGGGCGCCATGGAGTGATTCATCCATTCGTAACCGATGGCCGACACATCTCTTTGAGTGCCGAACGGCTTGGTGTCGAGAGCCCCTTTGGCCCTCTGGTAGACCACACTGCGCTCTTCTTTGTTGAACGGACGTCCTTCGTACTCGTTCTCCACGAAGTACTGCTGCACGCCGGGTCGAATCGACTCGGCGAGAAATCGAAAATGACCGAGCACTGGAAAGTTCCTGAGGATCGTATGATGGCTCTGGAAGTAGTCGTGGATTGCCAGTACGGCTAGGGGTATTGTGAGGGCGAGGCCCCATAGTGCGTCGGAGACGAAGAAGCCGAACAGGACCGGTACCGCGTTGAGGAACAGGAAGAGGATCAAAAACATGTGTCGCATAATCGATTAGGGCTTATCCAAAAGGCGCAGGTTGACCTTGTTCGTGTTGAGGGGTCCCTTTGTCCAGCGTCACTGACGTTGGCTCTCATCCGGAGCCGATACCTGATCGGTCGCCGGCGGCGCCGGCTTGTAGACGGGTGGAGCCGGCTCATAGACGGGTGGAGCCTCGGGCGGTGGCTCGATCTCAGTCGGCTCAGCCGGACCAACCTGAGATTCCATAGCGGGCTCAGGCATGGCCGTAGGGGGAGGCAACGGCCGCCCTTCCCGAGGAGGCTCCGCTATAGGATAAGAGGGATCAGCAGGCGCCTCACTCATTTCGCTCACATCGCGATCCACCGACCGATCGAACCGTGGCAAGTCCGTCAAGGGCGGACCATCCGTTGCCGGAACCAGTGGAGACGGAGAACCCTCAGGAGAGGGGAGGTCCGAGGGGTCCACTCTGCGAGGCAGCGTCCCCGGGGTCATGAGGGGCTCCTTCTCCGAGTAAGCGATCTTGGCGCCCTCCGGCCCCACCACCTCAGCATCGTAGCGAGGGTCGTGATCGCCCGCCATCCGGTGAATCGGGCAATCCCGCTCTGGTATCACACCTGCTTGAAACACCTCGTCATAACTCTGGGGACACCCCGAAAGAGCCAGATAGGTGCTGTCGGCACACAGGGTCACCGTCCTCGAAGGGTCGAAGCTTACCCCCGGAAAAGCCGCCTCGGCGGATCGCCCTACCAGCCCCTCTTTTGCCACCCGAGCGAACACCTCCGCCGGCAAACTTCCGCCGAACATCCCGTCCATAGGACCGTTATCGTCGCGGCCCATCCACACAGCCAAGGTATGATGAGGCGTGAAACCCACGAACCAGGCATCAACGAAGTTGTCCGTCGTTCCCGTCTTACCGCCAACGAACGTTCCAGGTAGGTTGGCCGCGGTCCCCGTACCGCCAGTCACCACTCGATGCATCATTTCGCACATCACGGTCGCCGTGCGCTCGCTCAGTACCCGCTCCTCATCGGCCTCCCCGGTAAGGTCCAGAATCACTACGCCGTCGGCCGTGGTCACCTTACGGATCACGCGAGCCGGGCGGATCACCCCGCCAGAGGGAAAGGCCGAGTAGGCTCGCGCCATCTGTAGCGGCGTCGCCACTCCAGCGCCCAACGCTAGAGAGGCGTACTCAGGGAGGTCGGAGTCGATCCCCATGGTATGCGCCAGAGCGATCACCTTGTCCGGCCCTACGTGGGCAATGACTTTGGCCGCCACCATGTTGCGCGAGAACTGAAGCCCCGTGCGGACCGGAATCGCTCCCATCCAGCGACTGTCAGAGTTCTGAGGAGTCCAGGGGTTCGAGGCAGGGCCAAAAGTGGCTTCAGTGTCGGCGAACTCCTGCTCAGGAGAATACCCAGCCTCCAGCGCCGCCGCGTAAACGAATGGCTTGAAGGTCGAACCCGGCTGCCGTTTGGCCAGTAGAGCCCGATTGAACTGATCCTCGAGGCTCCAACCCAAACCGCCCACCATGGCCACAATCTCTCCGGTCTTGTTGTCGAGAGCAATCACAGCGCCACTATCGGCCCCGTAGGCCCCGTTGCCCAGCGCCTCCTGCGTGGAGCGCTCCGCCTGAACCTGCATGCCCTTGTCCATGCTTGTCACGACCTGCAGGCCTCCTCGGCGTAAGTTCCGCTCGGGAAACAGCCTGGCCAACTCGCTCATCACAAAGGTGGTGAAGTATGCGTGTTCCAGCATCCCCTTACGCTGGGCCACCTTGCGCTCAGAGAATTGGTAAAAGGAGGCGTCGTTGCGCGCTCTCATCATCTCTTTCTCCGCGATGGACCCGGCTTTCACCATCGCTGACAGGACCTCGTTCATACGCTTGAGAGCAGCTGGGCGATCCTCAAGGGGAGAGAGCAGGGAGGGAGCCTGAACCACCCCGGCCAGCATGGCCGCCTGCCAAACCTCGAGTTGAGCGGGCTTTTTGCCGAAGTACAGGCCCGCCGCCGACCCAATCCCATAGGCCCCCGCCCCATAATACACCTCGTTAAGGTAGAGCTCCAGAATCTTCTCTTTACTCAGCGCGCGGTCCATCCGGTAGGCCAGAACCGCCTCCCGAACCTTGCGCTTATAGGTCCTCTCATCGGTCAGGAACAGGCGCCTGGCCAGCTGCATTGTCAACGTGCTGGCGCCCTGCTCGATCGAACCGGACCCAAGGTTACCTACCACCGCCCGCACTACGCCTTTAAGGTCCACTCCCCCATGCTCGAAGAACCGTTTGTCCTCGATCGCCACGATGGCCTGGACCATCACGGGGGCGATCGCATTGTAGTCGGTATAGCTGCGGTCCTCCTCGATCACGTTGGCGATCAGCGTCCCGTCGCCCGCGTACAGCTTCGTGCCCGCCGCGGGGTCATAAGTGTCGAGCTTGGTCACGTCGGGCAAACCAGCCGTCGCCGTCACATAAAAGGCCAGCCCACCCATTAGCCCGAGCAACAGAAACCCGCCCAGCAGACAAAACAAAGCACCCCGCCTGCTCTGCCGCCGCCAAACCGCGGCGAGCCTTCCCGTCCTCCAACCCTCACGTGTCGACCCTACCCCGTCAGGGTTGTCTTCCATGTGCATATCCATATCCCGGCCTGCTTCGCCATGAGCGAGCCAGAACTGTCGAGCAAAGAAAACTGTATCCGACGAAATCCGCTAGGATATCCAGCTTCAATCTCCCTGGGGCTGTCCGCGTGAACTGCTTTTCAGTCTCTGGATCCACCCCACTCCCAATGGATAGGAACTCAGGCCTCTTTCAACGGGATGATGGGCTATCACGCTCCCAAAATCGCGTCTCCGTTCTCCTCCACGACCGCGGCGATCTCGCGCAATACTGCCTCGATCTCCGGGCCCCAAACCAGTCGTCGAGGCCAAGGCGCACCCGGCATAGGCTTGACTTGGGCGACGATATCCAAGCCGTCAAATCCCGCCCCCAGAGGAAAGTCGATGCCTCGGTCGACGAGAGTGACTGACGGTCGCGAACTTGGTTGAATGGTCGCCCGGTAGCCGGGTCGACCCGCCACCGTCACGCGATCTCCCCAGATGAGACTCAGCGGTGCATGACCAGTGCGTTTTTGAAAAGGGTTGAGGTAGTCCCAGAATTCACCTGGCAACTCGAGGTTGAGTGTCTCTCGGCGCGCATCCACACCGCTGTGAGTCAGCAGACTCTGAGCACGCTCACCACACGGACCCAAAGGCTTGTCCCAACTGAACATGAGATCTCTTTGGCCGTGCACACGAAACCACGTGCAGTCGCCTTCCACGGCTCCGGCCAAGAGCAGCAACGGAATGTCGGAGAATCCGAGTCCCAAAAAGCCGTGTCTCTGGGCCGCCTCCCTTTCCACGGTGAAGTGGTGTGAGGTACTCTTCTGTTGAAAGAAAGCGCCCTTGAGCCACGTGTCAAACTCTTGATTCTCAGTCTCCGGGCTCATGAGTTGAGCGTAGCTCTCCTAGCGAATCTCCGAAAGGGTCAAGTGACACCCAATCTTTGGGGGCGAATGACCCTAGAGACTCGCTACGGCTTCCTTTACTCTACTTATAGGCCGCAACCCAGTAAGCACTGGGTCCCGCGGCTCACCACCTCAAAGGAGCGCCGATCATCATGGACAGAATCTATAACCCCAACACCCCTCAGTGGAGCTTTTTCGCCTGGGCTTCCTTCGCCTCGGCAGTGGTCATGGTTTGGCTCGGACTTTGGCACCTACCCACCGACCTTTGGGTCAAGGGCTACCTTGCGATGGGCTCACTTTTTTTGACAGGTTCCTCGTTCACACTGTCCAAAACCATGCGGGACAACCAAGAGTTCGCGGAGCGCAGTCGACACATTCGTGGTGACGACAGACCTCGCCCGTTGGTTGTTGGGCTCAAGGACTGAGACGCTCAAGCAGCAGCGTCGACTAAGTCTCGATTGTCTCTTGTAGAGTTTCCAGCCTCTTGAAAGGCTGTCCCGTGTGGGTTCAAACTTGAGGTGTCTTAGGCGCTCATACCGGTGACACGATCCACAACACTGTGCGGATACTTCAGGCGTAGTTGAGCGATGTCTGTTGGGGCTCCTACGATCGTAACGAGATCGTCGAGTTTGAGGATTTTTTTGCCTTTTGGAATCAACACCTCTCCACTTCTTTGCACCAGCACGATCAGGACGTTCGTTGGAAAGACAGACGCGACTTCCCAAATCGCTTTGTTCACTAGGCTGGAGGTTTCAGTACTGGAGCATATTTTTAGTTTGAGGTACTGTTCTTCCGAAATCACCGGCTCTTCATCGAGGCCCAGGGACGTCGTTGCGTTGTTGGGGATCGCGAGGGAGGTAAGTTCGGAGCTTGAGAGTTTTGGAGAGGCGTTGAATCGGCCCATCAGGCGGTTCCAGGCGATGGAGATGCGCCCACCTTGCGCTATGTACTCTTCCTCCCACATAAGGATCTGCTCCAAGCAGGCGTGGTCTATGTAGTTGAGGTGCTCGACCAGCAGTTCGATCTCGGTTCCTCTGGGCAGGCTTTCCAAGTGACGAGCTAACGAGGGCAAAGTGAAGAAGGTCGCACTCCCACTGAGCGTCACAGTGACCGAGCCTGAGGGGTTGTGTACGATTTGGATCTCGCAGTGGGTCAACTTATAGAGCAGTCGCAACGCGGAGAGCCCGAACCCTACGAGTATTCCGGTCAAAAGATCGCTTGCCACAACGGTGGTCACCGTTACGCCATAAATGAGAAGCTCCATGCTTCCAAACTTCTTGAGGTCTTTGATCGAGTCGATTTTAACAAGCCGGACGCCCGTGTAAACGAGGACCGCGGCAAGCGTCGGGATGGGAATCAACCCCAAAAAAGAAGAGAAAAAGAGAACAAAGGCACCCAGCCATAGGCCGTGCATAAAGTTGGACCAACGTCCCGTCGAACCGGATTGGATGTTGGCACCGCTTCGAACGATCACACCACAAATCGGTAGGGCTCCCAAAAGACCAGCCACCAGATTCCCCACGCCTTGAGCTTTGACTTCCTTGTTGTAGTTCGTCTTCTTGAAGTCGTGGAGTCTATCCACGGCCGTTGCAGTGAGCAGAGTTTGCGCGGTCGCGATGAAAGTGAGGCCGATAATGGATTCGATCATCAGCGGATCGCTCAACTGAGAAAATTGGGAGAGTTGAAGAAAGTGTATTTCCGCCGCCAAGTTGGCGGGCACTTTGACGTAGGCGACATCGAATTCTCCCAAGCGAGCCAAAATGAGGGCGCCGGTGACCGCGATCAGAGGTGGAGGAACAATTTTCAGCTTCCCAGGCACGAAGGACCACGAGATGAGGAGCAAGATCGTGACGACGCCTATCACGCCCGAAAGGAACGAGGGGCTCGCAACCCCTGAGTTGACGGCCTTCCAGATAGCCCCAGGAATCGTGAGGATGTTTTTGATTCCCGTTCGGTCGGGCTGCAGACCCATCATAACGTGGAACTGACTGGCGAAGATGAGTAGACCGATGCCCGCGAGCATCCCGTGGATGACGGCGGGCGTCACCGCTCGGAACCAGGGGCCCATGTTGAGAGTTCCGATGGCGATCTGGCAAAGCCCGGCCATCAGCACCACGAAACCCAAGTTCGCCATTCCGTGCTGATCCGTAATTTGCCAGACGATCGCGATCAACCCCGTCGCCGGCGCACTGATCATCAAGGGAGCGCCCGCCAAGAGACTGACCACTAGAGCGGCCACGATTCCCGTGGTGAGGCCTTGAGTCGCGGACGCCCCGCTGGCCAAGGCGATTCCCAGGTTTAAAGGGATGGCTATGAGAAAAAGAACGAACGATGTGAATAGGTTGGGTAGGAATTTCTCAAAATTTGTATTCATCCCGGAAGAGTAAATCAAAGTTTTATGATTTTATGGCGCGGGCGAGATGAAGAACCGATCGATGATTCTCATCAGGCTTTCATCTGAGGAGACTTCAGGCTCGCTTTGAGCGGTTGGCACACTTTATTCACTTCGGGGC
>JBBKWP010000024.1:0-28731 GCA_037968995.1 Candidatus Xenobia bacterium | reverse complement strand
ACCTGGGGCTCGGTTGGAGCGGGGGCCGGGGGAGACTTTTCCCGAACTCCTGGAGAAACTAAGTTAGGGGTGGAAGCCTTTGGGAGCATCATTGGAGGGGCCCATTTCGATGTTCAGGCCAAGATAAAAGACCGAGACATCGCCGAAGCGTCCACCCTTCCCCTTCGGGGCATGGCGGGAGCTTACAACGTGCTCGGTGACGGCGCCGAAGCGGTCGGAGGTGTTACCGAATCCGCCAAACAGTCCGCCAATCAACGTCAGGAATTAATCCAGCGGATGGCGGACATGCCGTCTGGAAGCTTCGTAACCGACATCGGATTGGGTGCGGCGAGCCAGATCCATGGGGCGTATACGGGAGCGGTTAACCTCGCCGACAATGTCGTTGACGACCTGGGTGAGGCCTATAGCGACGCGGGAAGAACTTTAGGAGCGGCACTCCCTGAACTCACCAACCGTATGGAGAACGCGGTCGGGTCCACCCTCGACGCGGGGGTTCGCAATGTAAACAACGCCTACCGCGCGGGACGAGAAATGATCGGAGACCTAGGCGACAATATCGGGAGCGGCGCGCGATCTTTCGGCAGTTGGCTAAATCCGTTCGATTAAGATGCCTTAAGGCTGAGTTTGGCTCAGCCAGCGAGACAGAGTCTTCTCGTAGCGACCTTCAGCCTTGCGCTGGAGGTCGTTGTGACCCGCCCCTTCAATGGTGATGAACTCCTTGTTGGAATAGGCTTGTGCGTACAGTCGCCTTCCCAAATGATAAGGGACAACCCAATCATTGGTACCGTGAATCATTCGGACGGGGCACTTCAGTCGCGGCAAGCGAGACGCACTGTCGAACCGATAGCTCATCTGATTCGCCAAAGCGCGACAGGTATAACCCGCGCAAACATCTGCGGCACTACTGAAAGTCGACTCCAGGATCAGCATCTCTGGTTCCTGGACCTCCGTGGCTAGATAGATGGCTACCGCTCCCCCTAAAGACCGGCCAAAAAGAACGAAAGGCCTCCCATCTGGATGGTAAGTTCGTGCCAAGGAGTGCACCGCGACAGCATCTTCGAAGACGTTGGCCTCGGTGGGCCTGCCCGAACTCCGTCCATATCCTCTGTAGTCGAAAACCCACAGGTGCGCACCGGCCTTGTGCAGAGCGAGGAATCGGTCTCCTCGCTCTTTCGGAAAGCGAAGATTGCCGGAATTACCATGACAGTACAGAACAGTTGGGCCGTCATCGGCGCCCGGTATATACCAGACCTCCATGCCTCGATACCTGAAGCTGTGATGGGGGATCGGTAAAGAGTACGCACTCACCCAACCCGGTAAGGCCCAAAATACGCTGCGATCCGTCAATCTCCCCAACATGGGGAGTATGTTCCCAACACCGTCCATCGAACCCTTCGAGACGCAAGCGAGAAAGGGTCCAGGCACGCACCCTAGAAGTCAACTTGGAAATCTGCCGAACTAAGGAATTTACTATGGATGAACTCGTAAAACTCGTATCACAGAAAACCGGACTACCTGCGGCTCAGTCAAAACAGGCCGTGGAAACCGTACTGGGATTCCTAAAAACGAAACTCCCGGCGCCAATCGCCGGTCAGATCGATGCCGCTGTTGAGGGTGGAGGAGATAGTGGTGGCGGACTGATGGGCCAACTCGGCGGAATGCTGGGCGGTTAACCGATGCTCAGAGGTTTTTGCCTAACTTTGCTGGCCCTTTCCCTTTTCGTTGGCACGCCGGTTTTCGCTCAAGAGAGCCCCTCGGCACGGTTCAACAACTACCTCTCTGTGATGAGTAACGCCACATCGTTTTCCCAAGTGAAACCGTTTTTCAGCGCCAAAGCCTTCGAAGAGGCCTACGGTTCTCATCTCGACCTCGACGCCCAAGACCAAGTCGAAGTGTTGAAGTCGACCTCGGAGATGTTCGCCGGTTGGACCGTCAAGAGCGAGAAAATCGACGGTAACACCGCGACCCTCGTTCTAGCTTCGCCAAAAGGCGAAACAACCGAAGCGATCCTTGTGAAGGAAAACGGAACCTGGCTCCTCGACGGTTAAATTGCCCCTTGTGAGGTGAGCCCGTGGGTCCTTTTCAAGCGTCTAGCTGTGGCGCTGCTCGCTCTGTAGCATCGTCACAGCCTGTTGCATAGACCCGGCCAGTTCCACCCGCCCTGCATTGACAAAAAAGATCTCGTCGGCGTTCTCAATGGTCCCGAAACGATGGGCGATCACCACTCGCGTGGTCGACTGAGGCAGTCTCAGAAGGAGATGGTCCAACGTCTTTTCCGTCACCGTGTCGATATTGGCGGTCGCCTCATCGAGGATCAGGAGATCCGGCCGACGCAGTATCGCACGCAAGAAGGCAACCACCTGACGTTGCCCCAAACTCAAGCCCTCCACCGGCGTGTCGAGACCCCGTTCAAACATTCCGTCAAGCCCTTCTAGGGACTCGATGTTGTCTCGAAGCGTGCCCGAAAAAAGAAAAGGGTCTTGCAGAATGAAACCAACTTTCTGACTTCGTTCTGCGGCCGGGTAGGTTCTGATATCCCGACCGTCGAGAAGAACCGTTCCTTCATTGGGGTCGAACAGTCGAGCCATTAAAGAGGCCGTCGTTGTCTTACCGCCACCTGTAGGACCGACAAAGGCGTACGTCTTCCCCGCTTCGAGGCGAAAACCCACGTCGCGCAACACTAAGCTCTCTCGAGTATAACCGAAGGCGACGTCGCGGAACTCCAATCGAGGTGCGTCCGCGACCGCTTCCGCGGAACCGGGTAGAACGACCAAATCGTTGGTTTCATGAAGAACCTCTGAAATGCGGTCGTAGCCTGCCCGCGCGGCCTGATAGGTGGCCCATAGAGCCGCGAGTTGGCGCATGGGGTCGTAGAGTCGTTGTACGTAGACGAAATAGCCGATGAGAAATCCCAGGGTGAAATCGCCGCGCCCGATAAGGGTTAGACCGTAGACCAAGACGATCAGTTGGGCGACCTGAGCACACAAGCCAAAGATCGGAGTCAACACCCCGTTAGCGATTCCAGCACTCAATGACTCTGAGTAGTTCTTTCGATTGACCTCATCGAAATGTTGGCGAAAGTAGTCTCTTCGATCAAAGGCGACAACAACCTTAAAGTTCTCGAGGCTTTCGGAAATTTCAGCGCTCACGTCGCCCGCGCTTTTCAAACTGGTCGCGTTTCGAGCCTTGATCCAAGGAGTTAGGAGACTGGTAATGAGCCCCATCACAACCGCCGGAGCCAACGCGGCGGCCCCGAGACGGAAGTTGAACGCCAGCAAGAAAAGGGCGGACCCCACCATCGTCACCAAACTACCTACAAAGCGCATCAAAGATTGAGAGAAGAACTCGTTGAGTTTGCTGGTGTCGTGGTTGATTCGCGAAATCAGGTCACCGGTCTGGTGCTTCTGAAAGTACGCGACGGGAAGCTCCTGAAGTTTATGAAAAACCTGCTCGCGCAACCGGTATACCACCCTTTGGCCAACACTGCCCATCCATAAAGATTGGTAATATTGAGTGACGAACGCCACGCAAAACATAGCCAGCAACACTCCACCAAAGCGTAGAACCCCATCAAAGTCGTCGGCCGCCAAAGAATGGTCGATGGCGTATGCGAGGACCGCGGGAGCACCCAAGTTGAGTAACGAGGTGATGAGGATCGCCCCACTGGCTCTGATCAGATTCGCCTTTTCTGAAGCGAAAAGTTCATTCATATTGATGGGTGCTCTTCTGAGATTCGTAAATCTGGCGATAGTCAGGAGAGGTCTCCATCAACTCCGTGTGAGTTCCTCGAGCTAAAATTTGGCCCTCCATCATCAAGAGAATGTGGTCATAGTCCTCGATCGTCGCGATCCGCTGGGTGACAGCTAGAAGGGTTAACCCCGGATAGTTCTTTTTCATGTTCGCCAAGATACGCTCTTCGGTAGCGGGGTCTAAGCGGGCGGTGAAGTCGTCGAGCAACAACACGGCGGGTTCCATGGCCAGTGCCCGCGCTAACATAACTCGTTGCTTCTGACCACCGGAGAGAGACGTTCCCCGCTCGGACACGATCGTGTCCGCTCCTTGCGGCAGGCGGTCGATGAACTCGTGAAGCTCGGCTGTCTCCACTGCCTTTTGCAGTCCTAGGGACGAGACGTCGGGATGAAAGGCGATATTCTCCCGCAGACTCGCTTGAAACAGAACCGATTCTTGAAAAACCACGGCAACTTGGCGTTGAAGCTCTCCCGGATGATGAACACCGTCGTATACGATGGAGCCCGAATCCGGAGCCAGCAGACCCGTCAGCAGATACAGAAGCTGTGTCTTACCGGCAGCGGTCGGACCAATGATGGCATTCCGGGTTCCCGGTGTGAGTTCGAAGCTGACCTCTTTTAGGACGGACACCTCGCCGTAGCCTAAGTTGACGGCCTCAACCTTCACTTCCCCGCGAATCTTAGTATCAACAAACCCAGTCGCAACGGACTCTGGCGCCTCCAAGACTTCGGCGACGCGGGCATAAGAAGCCCGCGTCTGAGCGATCAGACTCGACATAAAACCGATCACGAAAACAGGAAATATCAACATCCCAAGATAGCTGTTGAAAGCCGCCAGTTCGCCAAGCGACATCTCGTCAACGATCACGAAATGCCCCCCCAGGACAAGAATAATAAGGGTCCCGAGGCTGGCAACGAAACTGACCACAGGGATCATAGCGGCGAAGTTCGCCAGAATGCTCAAATTGATCTCTTTAGACCGGAGATTTACCGTGTCGAAGCGTTCCATTTCTCGTTGCATGCGATCAAGAACACGAATCAGTGCCGCTCCCAAGATACTCTCGTTGACCACTTTGTTCAGTCCGTCCACTACCTCCCGGCTCTCTTTAAAGAGTTTTCGAACTCTGGCAAGGACGAAGGCAAACGTGATCCCAATGATGGGGAGCACGGAGATCACACCCAGCGCCAGCTTCCAATTGAGACTGAGAAGCAGAGCGCTGCCTCCCAACAAGATCACCACAGACGACAGCAAACCGGCGATTGCCTGGGACACAAAGAGTTTGATGGAGTCGATGTCGGAAGTCAGATTCGTCAAGAGTCGTGCCGGATCGTGCTCAACCACAAACCCGAATGACTGGCGCGAGATTTTTTCAGAAAGGCGCCGACGCAAGTCCCGAGCCACCAATTCCGAGGTGTAGACCTGGACCAGGCTTTGCAGCGAGCTTAGAACCGCGACCACGACGATAGCCAGTCCGAATTGATTCACCAAAGCTTGAGAAACAGTGTGCTGGACGGCAAAGGAGTCCATGCCCTGGCCGATCAGTTCAGGGAAAACCAAGCTCGCGCCATTGCTTAAGAAGCCCAGAGCTACCAGCAAAGCGATCAGACCTCGATATGGAACGAGGAGTCCTAACATCTCGAAGACCGACAATACCTAAGCTAGACGCATATGGCTAGTCTTTGGGCGAGATAGGTCTCCGAAGAGTCTTCCTGGACCGGACCCGTTTACGACTCTAGTGGGGGGTGGGCATACAGTCGCACTCCCAAAAACGTCGATTTTGGACATCGTAGGGGTCTGTCTTTCCGTCGACAAGGACGTTCGAGGTGTGCTTCAGGAAAGCCATCTTCCCTTTCTGTGGATTGTTGGGGTCGATGTCGATCTCAACGGTCTTGCCGTCTTTGCCGAACCCAATCTGCAAGCTGTCCTTCTTGCGAGGCTGGCGATAGCTCTCCCGCATTCCAGAATGCTCCTTGAACTTGTTCTTCTTGAACCCTGAATCTTTCACCTTAGACTCCAGGTCGCCAAATGTCTCAGCCCGGTCAGCCTTGAAATAAACCCTTTCTTGATCTACGTTCAACTTTCCATCCTTTCTGTCCACCGTGAGACCATCCAAGCTGAGGTTGGCCTCCTCCATGGCCCCCATCATGTTGAGCAGAGAAAGCTTCTGATCGTTTGTCATTTTATCGAACTCCGCGCCCTTCACGCCCAATGAGGTCAGGCGGCTTTGAAGTCCTTCGCTGAACTCTGCCATGGATTTCACTTCGCATTTGCGATCCTTGGCTTTTCCCTCCGTCGCTCCAGAAGCCCCGGAAGCCATTGTCGACAGGAGTGACCGATACGATATGGAGGAGTTGATTGGCGTCGGCCCCAGATACTGATCCGAGATCCCCGATCCGGTGCCGGCACGATGCTCGTAGGCTTCAGGCGTTCCCAGGCTCTCAACGACAGTTCTTGGCTGCGGCTCAACAGGTGTGTGACGTCGGCCCGAGGTTTGGACTTGCATATCTCATCTCCACTTCAACTTGATGCCGTTAGCATAAGATGTTGCATTCCGACGTTGTTCCGAAAGCTCTTGAAATTTTGGTCGGAAGGCGATCTCCTTGAAAGAGTGCAAAGATAGGTGATGGCTCACGAGATTACCCATCTACCCCTTGAAATCACCGAAAGCGGCACCTACCAGCTGTCGCAATCGATGGAGGTTCCTCAGGGCGACTTCGCGATCAAGATCTCCGCGCCGGACGTGCGACTCGACCTAGGAGGCTTTACTCTGAACAGCCAGACCTCCGTAGCAATCTTATTGGCCGCTCCAAAGTTCCAACTTTTCCGGGGAACCGTTTGGGCCACCCAGATCGCGATCGCGCCACTCCCTCACGTGCGAGCAGACCAATGTCGCTTTCATGACCTGACCGTGAAAGGCGGAATCTTCGTAGGCGGTGACCACGCCGTAGTGGAGAACTGCACTATCGATGGGGGTACCTACGGCCTGAAAGTGGGTCGCCACTGTTTGGTCAAGGACACTCGGATCACAAATTCTCACGTTGGCCTTGAAGTGGGTGCGGGAAGTCGAGTGGAACGGTGCGATATTAGGAACTGCGAAGATGGCGTTTACGCCTACGGCTCCAACGATGAAGCATCCCACCTAGAGCAGGTTGTCGTCTACGACTGCAAAGCACTCGGTCTACGCCTCGACGGCCCAGGGACCCTCAAACGGTGTGAAGCCCACAACAACGGCCAAGGTGAGCCCGCCGGAGGTATCTTGGCCGGCCCGGCCGCCAGCGTCAACGACTGCGAGGCCTACGGAAATCAAGGCGGAGACATTTCCATCGTGGAGCCGTGTGAGTTGGCTCGAAACCGTACGTCCGATGGATCCGGCTAGACCTTCGGTTTCTACCCTGCTCTTTGGATTCGCTACGAAGCCTTCGCTCGTTTCTTTAAGCGAGCTTTGAGCAGGTACAGCACTCCCACTTCCTCAAGGGAAAGCGCATCGGCATTCTTCAGTTCCTGCTCAACCCGTCTACGAAAATAGCTCAGCGTCCGTCCCGCCATGTAATGTTCTATGACCCTGGGATCGATATAGCTGGCTCTCGCTACGGTCGGCGTATTGCCCAGCCTTTGGGCGACCTTTTCGACCGCGGATCGAATTCTGCTGTCCGTAGCCTGAGGATCCTCGGAGAGTCCGATCTCGTCTAGCGCGGTCGCCGCGATGAGGGTCCCTGCCCAGGTTCGAAAATCTTTGGCTGAAAAATCTTCCCCCATAACCTCCTTAATGTAAGAATTGAGATCCTGACTGCAGACCGTCACCTTTTCTTGGTTCTCATCGAAGTACTTGAAGATCTCGTAGCCCGGTACTTCGTCGAGTTGTCGAACCACGCTGGCCAAACGATGGTCCTCAACGTGCCGCTCCTGCTCCACTCCTGATTTCCCGCGGTAAGTGAAGATCAGTTCGTCTCGCTCAATCGATAGGTGTCGAGATCTCATCGTCGTCAGTCCGTAAGAAGCGTTCTCTCTGGCGTAGCGTGGGCTTCCGGGTCGGAAGTAGGCAAGATCTAGCAGGCGTACCATACATGCCAACACTTTCTCGCGACTGAGCTTTCGTTTCCGAAGATGCTGACCGGTCACCCTTCGCATCGTTTCTAGCCTTTGGGCAAAAGTGATGATACGGTCGAATTTTTTGGCCTCTTGTTTTCGCCGATACTCAGGATGGTAGATGTACTGTTTGCGGTGGGCGTCATCGCGCCCAGTCACTAGAAGATCGGAGTCTCGGTCTTCACTGATCTCTACCTCGGTCCACGCCGGAGGGATAACCAAACTGTTAAACCATTCTCGCAGCGCTTCATCCCGAACGGTGTCTCCCTGAGAGTCTTTGTAGGTAAAGCCGCGTCCACAACGTTGACGTAGGTACAAGTTTCGGATCCTCCGCTCAAAGTCTACCGAGATCCCGACCTCGCGAAAATAAACTTCGGAACCTATATGGCCTATCCCAAAGTAGAACCCGGTTCAGTATTCTTTCAGTCGTGAATTGTAAAATGGAGCCATGCTCATCAGACAGGGAATATCGCATAGCATCTACCCAACCCCGAAGGCCCGCTCCGAAAGGCCAGATGATGACCTCCATACTCCAGAGGCAGCCCAGGATCACGTCTCCTTCGATGCTTCCGACTGGGACCCCACTCAAAGCTTCGCTACCCTGAAAAGCCAACAGTCAAAAGGCGCAGTTGTCCTAGACGGCGTCCGTTGGGGTCTTAATGAGACAGGGAGCGATTCAGCGGACTGGACAGGTCGCTTTGACACCACGGAGCTCGACACTAAAAAGGTTAAAGACGTCTTCGTGGGAGTGGTCCCATTCATGAAAGATAAAATCGCCCACTCCGTTCTTGTCTTCGAATTCGAGGAGGACTCTCCGATTCGCAATGCTCATGGCGAAACTGACAATCGACTGGTGTTAAGCGTCGATGCCCGAGTGAAAAAAGGTGAGGCCTGGAGCATCAAAAAGGGGCTCAAACGAGAATATCCTTTGGTCTATCAATTAGACAGCTTCGGCGCCAGAGTGCAGCGGAGTAATCGCCAGTTGGGCGATCGACTCATTCTCCACAAACTCGACCTCAATCGGGAAGAGAAGACCGAGCTGATCGAAACGGCTCTGAGCGAGGCTGTCACGCCCAAAGAAAATTATCACACGACCCAAAACTCGTGCTGGACCAACGTCATTGACCTCCTGAACCGAGTTACCGACGACGAGCAGCAGATTCGAAAAAAATCTTGGCTCACCTTAGGGCTCACGAACTCTCTGCCGGTGATAGATCCAGTCCTCGCCGGCTCCCTGTTGGACGCCTCCAAGCTCTTGGCACCTGGGCCCGGACTTGTGATTCAGCCGGACAAAGCACGCCACGGCGACAAGATGGTTCCCGAAACCACCAACAGCTTTCTTCGCGGCATCTCCCAGAGTCGATGGTGGACACCTGGCTGCACTTTAGGGGGCGCCGCAACGGGAGCAGCCATCGGTAACGCCATCGGAGGAGTCATACCCGGCATCATCGGCGGCATACTCGGCGCCAGTACAGCCTCACTGGTCAGTCGAGAGGCCAAAGTGCGAAACAATCTAACTTTCACCAACGCCGAACAGTTCTACCCCAAGGTCGGGGTTTTTGTGGACCCGCGTGAGACGAAGGTTTAGACCTTAAAGCTAGCCGCCACGAATTCGTCGGTCAGTCCGGGGTCGTGTTCTTGGGGGACTCAGTCGCTAAGCCATCGCGCACCCTTTCGATCCTTAGCTGGAGCAGAAACACCTCGTTCTGATAGGCGGGCGATAGTGTCTTCAATTCCAAGAGGTTTTCCTCAAACTCGGTGAGTCGCTCCAGTGCTTGTTCTTTACTGAGTTCTTTCTCTCCGGTTTCTATATCCGAAAGTTCACTCTGAAGACGATAGATTTTACGCTTTTGAGTCCACGCGTAGAGTGGTGGCAGAATTCGGCCCAGTGGCAACAGTAGGGTCAGCAGAGGTAGTAAAATGATGATAAGGCGGTCGAAGGTGGCCGCCATATAGAACGGAAGGTTTCGATAGAAGAACGAAGGCCCTCTGGAATAGAAAGCGTCCGCCTCTTGATAGAGTGGGAAACTTGTGAGCCTAGGTGAAGGAAAATCACCGTAGTCTTGAAAGGCGCCAGCTTTGCCGTGTATGTCTTTAGCCGTTTGGAGAATTAAGGTGACCAAGGCATAGTGAAAATCTTTGGATACGACGAGATTGGAAGCCGTGGCGACCAAGTGTTGGTCGTGACTGGGGATATCATCGGCGAGGTTAAGCATCCCACGGTAAAGTGTCACGTCAGACAATGAGTCGTGATAGCGTGAATACGCCTTAGCTCTGCTGAAATCCACCAGTGCCATGTCCGGCCTGTTGGCTAACTCCTTGACTGCCGGAATGGACGCGGCGCCCACGATGAACAGAGCATGGAGGTTGCCGTTGATGAGATCTTTCTTGGCTTCATCGCCGCCGATCGGAACAAGTTTGACCTTTTCAGTCAGTTTGTTATCCGCCAACAAGGTGATGGCGACTTCTCGAGTTCCACTGCCGACCTCGCCCACGCCGACCCGTTTTCCCTTGAAGCTGTCGAACTCTTTGGGGACTTCACGACCCCTCACGAAGACCCAAACCGGTTCATAAAACATCGAACCCAGCGAACGCAGGTCCTCGGAGTTCTGACCTTTCAAACCACTTTGAGAGAAGGCGATATCAGCTTTTCCCTCTTCCACGAGACGAAGGTTGTCTAGCGAGCCCTTGGTCTCGACCACCTCTACCATCAATCCGCTCTCTTTGAGTCGTTCGGCGTACTGCACAGCGAATTTGTAGTAGGCGCCCTCGCGGTTTCCGGCCGCGAAGACGATACTTCGCGGTGGACCGGCCTTGAGACGTCCCCAAGCCCCGAATGCGATCAGAAGCAGACAGACCAATGCGAAGGCCCAAATCTTGATCTCTTTGGTTTTCACTGTATCCCGCGCTCCATAAAAGTATACCTTGACACCCTCCCCCCTTATCCGGTCGCGTCTACTCCTGTTTTGGGCAGGAAAGTAGAGTAGAGATAGACTTCACAGGAAGGAGCACATCATGAATCTCGCCACTTTGACCGTTCTAGGAGGTCTCGCTCTCGGAGCATTCGCCGCTCCCAGCAGCGAGACTCAAGAAACCAACCCTTCCATTACCAACCCGGTGGTCGTCGCTTGGGAAGTTCCCGGTACCGAGTATCGCGGGACTACGCCATCTCCCCTACCCCTCGACACCTCCGAGCGGGTCGAGTCACCCACTCTGGACTCAAGCCGACCAACCTGGGAAGACACAGCCGACACCTCGGATGAGCTTTACGAACCGTTCCTTCGTGAGGTCCAGATCGATGACCCCCTGAACCCCGATGCGGAACTCGACGTTCACTTAAGGAACGCCCCCGATGACGCCCTCTTTGAAGATACTCAAATAGATTCAGTCATAATCGAACCCGCGCTCGAAAACGGGACCGAGTTTTAGGAAAGCCTCTACTTGAGCTTTTTGACCACGGCCCAGTAGTCGGAATCCTTGGGAACGTTCTGCTCTTTGAGGAGAGCAGAAGCGGCGGCGGCACCCTTCAGGCTGCCAAAAACCCGTAGCCAAGCTTGGCCGCCGCTGGCATTGCGCCAATCAAGGCTTCCGCCCTCGGCGGCCTCCCACAGGTTGTAACTTCTCAGGTTGTTTTCAATAGGGGTCACCTGCTCGGCTGGAGTCTTGTGAAGGTCGGTCCAGACCGACCAACGCGTCAATCCAGTGATGAGTTCGGTAGCCTCTGACTTATTCATGTTGCTGAACTGGGGTAAGAAAAGTGCGCCACCGACCCAAGGAACCTCCTTAGCCTGCCCACTGACCTGCAGCTTCTCCATCACCGAGGCGAATACGACTTTGCGTTTGTCTTCGGTGAATCCGGCGAGCAACCCGGCGGAAATTCGACGGACTTCCTGGTTGCGGGACGTGAACATTAAGTCCACGAGTTCCCTGGGATCGACGGATTTCAAGCTCGGCGTGATCACGGCACTAATATTGGGACTGACATTCGACGCTTGTCCTGCGTTTTGGGCCAGCCCGAGAAACATCAAGCGATCCTCGAGAGTCAACTGGGCATCCCAATCCTTCAACTTCAAAGCGATAGGTCGTTGCAACTCAACACCAATGGGCATAACACCGAACTGCTGATCAGGGTCGACACGCTTTTCTGTCTCAGCATCAAATAGGGCCAGCAGTTCTTCGGGAGTTGTCGTAAGATCGACCAGCGCGGCTTGGCTCCATAACTTTACCAGCGACGAGGAGGTTTTCGAATAGACGTCTCGGACCGACTTGGTCACGTTCTTGTTGGGATTCTTAACCGACAACGCAAGGCAGTAACCCCGTTCGGTGACCGAAGCTTCTTCATTCTGATACCTCGCTAGAAGGTATGGCTGGATCTGTTTCCCCTTGGCTTCCAGTTCCTTGAGAGCAGCGCGGGTCTGCTCGGGATCATCCAACCGATTGATGAGGTTGACTGTGTCGCGGGAATATTCCTGAGCTTGTGAGGCTGGGGCGAACACCATCAACAGCGCCAGAGTAGCAACCGCTGTTGCGGCGGCGGCACGTTTTCCAGCAAACCAGGCAAACATTGCCAAGATCAGTCCATAGAGCATCGTCTTCATCGCTAAGCCTCCTTGAATCGGCAAAAATGTCGTTGAGGTTGTGGGTGCCACCGCCCCGGTTTCGTTCCTTTGTTCCTTCATTGTCAGACCCTCGATGTTGGCGAGCCGATACGGTTGGAATTGGAGATTCTCATTGGCTAAGGTCTCCCTTGGGAAATCCCCTTCAATCACCGTCAAGGTCATCGCCGATAGACTTTCTAAAGCCTGGGCTTTCATCTTGTGGCGATCAGTCTCCAACTCTTTGGCGTGAAGGCCGTCAAGTTGACCGCCCCTCAGGCCAAGCCGCTCGCCGATGTCTAGGAGCGCCTTTTCTCTCTCTTCATAACCGTGGGAGAGCCGACCCACTTCATCGGCCAGTAGGTCTGACGCGAACAGTTCCGCGGCCACACCGTTGTGGGGCACGGGATCTCTTTGCCCCTCGAGGCTTTTCCAGTCGTTGGGACTCATATCGTCTTTGTCGCCACCCTCGATCTGATAAGGTAAGAGAGCGGTTAGGTTGTTCAAAAGTTTAGTACCCGTGATCTGCCGCCGCACAAACTCGACCGGGAGGTTGCTCACTCGCAGCGGCTCTTCGGCGAGGACGTACACGGTGTTTTTCAAGTCACCCTCGTTAAAGGTGGACAGACGCATGGGGATGACCAATTCTTTGGAGCGGAAGCGAAATCCCATGGCCTGCACCGCACCGGTGAAGACCGCGTCCTTAGGTTTGTCAGGCGTCGTGGAGCGCATGCCTGGTTTGGGATCCACTCCCGCCTTGCTACCCACTCTGGTTTTGACGGCCACAAAACACCACTTATCATTGACGTAATCGCCGCAAGCTTTCTCCATTCCGTCCGGAAAACGATAGCCGTGATTGTCCATCCAGCGTTTCAAAGCCGAAGCGCTCCCGGCCTCGAGAACCGCGATCTCGTACATTCCGACGGCCTCTTCTTTGAGCACCACGACCTCGTCACGGTCCTTTGCCATCGAGGCGGACTCGAGAAGCAGGCCCGCGTGGCCCACGGTCATATCATCAAAGCGGTTATTGTACAAATAGTACGTGACAATGGGGGGGTCCACGGCCTGCTTCATCTGCGGAAAAGTGTTGTCGGAGACCTTACGCAGGGCCGGCGGGGTGGGAAAAGGGATCAACATCCCAAACTCGTCCACAGACCCCGTGAATCCGGGATGGATGACCATGGTCTCCATTCCGTCTTTGAAAAACACATAGGTATTCTGCTCGCCTACACGCTTGATGGTGGCCGGTTCGCCGTCGAGGCTAATGGGGGGCACCATCCCGCACGGATCGGCGACGCTGGATAGCGTGGTCAAGAAGAAGATAAAAAACAATAGTCTCAAGGGAAAACTCCTAGGAAAAGATCGAGGTCACTTGCTGGAAAAGTGTAGCGAAGACACCAAAGGATGGGTCGGGGGAAAGCGAGGCTTCGAGCCCAGGATCCGGATCCACGAGACCGACAGCAGCATCGTCTTGGTCCTCAACCAGGGTCTGCAGACGAAACTTCTCGAACCGAATGTTCTCCCTCGATAGGACATCTCGCGGAAAATCCCCATCGATGACCGACAGATACATTCCCTTGAGTTGCCCTAGAGACTCTTCCTTCATAGCCTGTCGCTCGTCCGCTAACTCTTTATCATGCAGGGCGTCAAGTCCACCACCCCTCAGTCCTAGCCGCTCTCCGATGTCGAGAAGCGATTTCTCACGCTGCTCGGAAGTGTGGCTCAGTTCCCCCCGTTCTATGACGTAGAGATCCGAAGCGAAAAGGTCTGCCGCGGCCGCCGTGTACGGAACGGGATCGCGCTGCGCGTTCAGACTCGTCCAGTCATTGGGACTCATATCCTTTTCCGTGCCGCCTTTGATAACGTAGGGGAGCGGCTCGGTCAAATTTTTGTACAGTTGCTTCCCGGAAAGTTGCCGCGTCACCATCTCCTTCGGCAAATTGGCCGCCCGCATCGGATCTTCAGCCAAAACATAGACGATATTATGCAAGTCACCTTCGTTGAACGCCGCCAACCGCATCGGTACCTCCAGGACTTTAGAGTGGAAACGGAAACCCATGGCCTGAACCTTGCCGGTGAACGGCGCGCCTTTGGGCTTGTCTGGCTGCGTTTCGCGCATACCAGGCTTGGGATCGACTCCCGATTTCTGACCAACCCGCGTTTTCACCGCCACGAAGCACCATTTCTTGGTGATGTACTCGCCGCACGTCTTCTCCATTCCGTCGGGAAATCGATAGTGGTGAGTCTCCATCCAGGCCTTAAGCGCCGCCGGAGAGCCAGCTTCTAAAACCGCGATCTCGTACATCCCCACGGCTTCCTCGTTGAGCACGCGAACTTCGCTCTCAGCAGGTGATCCGGGGGCCATCGCAGACTTCTCGCGCCTCGCCCCACCGGCGGCTCGGGCGACAGGCATCGGTCGATTCACCCAATAGGTGATGGTTGGGGGATCGATGGCCTTCTCAAGGTGTTCGAAAGTATCGTCCGAAACCTTGCGCAGAGAAGGCGGGTCTGGAAAAGGAATCAGCATTCCGAATTCATCGACGTTACCCTCAAACCCCGGGTGAATCACAATAGTCTCGATGTCGTCTTTGTAAAAGACGTAGGTTTTCTGCTCCCCGACCCGGATGATGGTGTTCGGCTCCCCATCAAGCGAAATCGGCGGGACCATCCCACAAGGGTCGGCCCAGGCTAACGTGGGCCACGCCAAGAGGCAGACCAAGAAAATTTTCTTCATGAATTATCATCCTTCCAACGCATACGGGCTTGGACTCTAGCCACGGAGTTCTTTCGTCCATTGGATATCCAGATCGTATCGAGGTTTTTCCAGTCGTCTCCAGGTCTATGAACCGCGAACCACGGTCCGGCCACTGAATAGCGGCCCTCCATTCAGATCCGTTGCCAAAGGTGGTTAAGTCCCACCCTCTTGACGGTACCCGAAGCTTCTGGAGGCTGGAAGTCCACGGTGTTCAAAGGCTCAAAGGCGTAACGACTGTCGAGTTTCACGGTGGTTGGCGGTAACTGGACTCTTGCGATACCCTCCTCGTCGATGATGCGAAACTCGATCTGGACCGTATCACGGGTCAGTTCTTTCTTCAGGAAAGCCAGCCGTTGGGAATCCAGGGGCGTTGCATCGGACGCCAGTAACTCTCTTTGAGTCTGGGGCCCGAAATAGAGGAGTTCCTCCAGAGCGGGGCTCTCCTCGGACATCGGTTGATGGGCAAAATCCTTGACCAATTTTTCGAAATGAGACCGCTCCAGGAATGGAGTCGGATGTCGGGACAGTCCACAGCCCGAGGCACAAACCTGCTCGCCGTGGGGCTCTAACCGTACCTGAACTTCACCATGAAAATCTTGATCGATCTCAACCGCCGAGACCCTAGGCTGGGAACGGACTGGAGAAAGCGCAAGTCCCAGGGTGAAAGCGGTGCAGAGCATCAAGAGAAGTTGATTTCTAATGAACATAGTAGTGTATGTCGTATCCCCCTATCGATTTATTTCGTTGTGAAACACTGTAATCATTTAAGCTCGTTTAGGATCGGCGAATAACCACTGGCAACTCGCGACGAAAACTCTCCAGTGACTCACCTACCCGCAATCGGAGGCGAGAGTTCCATCGCGCCTCCTGCAGATACCACGAGAAGGCACCTATCCCAACGACAGGCGGTAGAAAGGGTGACAGCAACAATGATGCGGCACCAATCCCGCACCATGTCCACACCTTCTGACCCTCCGGCTTCCATCGGCGGTCCTGCATCTGCCGTGCGAGGTCACGCAACGATCCGCTAAAGGCCGAGACTTCCTCCTCGGCCTTGTCAACGAGTGTTGGGCTCCACTGCGCCCTGAGTCCTGACAGATCCACTTGGTCGTCATCAGCGAACAGAAAGAGATCGACGGACACGGGATGATGAAACTGTAAGGTAAAGGTTTTCACGATCACGCCGTGGCGCACCAAACTCAGACTGCTGGAAACGGGACTTCCGCGAATCTCACGAAATTTTATAGCCGGCCAATAATTATAATGCACCGCTATCATTCGATTCACTCGAGAATTTACGGTGAAAGCCGGAACGTAGTTCCAAGTTCGGGTGTCTCGGACACCCGGCGGAATGACTAAACCGTTCCTGCTCGGACTGATCACCCAATGAACTCCCACCGGGAAACTCTCGACGTTGGCTTCTCGGGCGAACTTGAGGTGGTCGATTCGCTCGCGGTTCACCGTTAACGGAACACTGCTGGAAAGTGCTCGTGAGTATAAAAGGTTTGTTTCGCAATTGGGTCCCTGTGGTGTGGATTCGGTGGTGATCGTGAGCCGCGAACCGGGGCCGGAGAGACCACCAAACTCATGCATTTTACTAGACAGGTCCCCGTGGGCTGCAGCCAGTTCCGTAGTTCTTTCCGCGCTCTCCAGGGTGGCTACCCAGGCGCGATTCTCTCCCAATCCGAGGGCGCGAAGAGCCTGACTCAAGTGACTCCACCAGCGGAAATTGAAGTCCGGTTCCAGCAGGCTCTTGATCAAAAGATTGTGCTCAGAATCGGTTTCGAAATCGATGGTCACGACCAGGGTTCGGGAAGTGTCGAGAACCTCCATGGAAACGGCTTGGGCGAGACAGGCAGCCTGCACCACTTTAAGGATCCAGTATCCGCCCGGCGGCAAGAGAAAGCTAGCCAGTTTACCAGCGGCGCGGTGCTTGTCTAAAGTGAAACTGCCCCGAGAATCGAAGACGCCCTGCTCCCGGGCGACTTGCAAAAAACTCTCCAACCGATCGTATTGATTGATCCTCACGTCCCGCTAGGTTCTAGGCAGGGCGGCTTCGAACCCGCTTCCTCGGGGTAGGGATTTGTTAAGATCCCGCATTACCGCGCCGAGACGAAGTCCACAGCTTTCCGAATTCAGCGACCGTGCTGAGGCCCCGAGCGGCTACGAAGCTTCCGGTTCCGTTGGGCGATCTATCGGGTGCTTAAAGCGAGTCTCGCTTTGTCGCAGTAGTCCTGAAGCCAAACCCACCATTTAGGGTAAACGCCGGCGAACTCTTTGGGAACAGACACGTTGAGACCTAAAGCTGCCGCCCGACAAATCACCTCTTTGAAGAGCTCTTCCCGAGCGATCCTCTCGTGAGTGGTGTCGTTCAAGACCGTCGACATCATTACCAAGACCTTGCACTTCTTGCCGTCGATGGTTTCGTAGCAAGGATCCACTAAATGCGGGTCCAGATCGAACGCCTCGTCGATATCGCATAGCATGTCGACCCAACTGCTAGGGCGAAACCCCCTGGGGGCTACAATCCAAATTTCCATTGCCTCCACGTTCAGCATTCGGGCACTTGGTCCTTCCACTAGACTCAGGGACTGAGTAACCGGCACCCGCACTCGACCCCAGTCGAAAGTCTCGGTTTCGTTGCCGCCGCAATTCGGGTAACTTACGAGTCTGGTGTCGAAGAACGAACTTTCCCGCGAACAGTATCGATGGTCTCTTTTAGGGATCGGCTGCAGCGTACTGCTCTTTACCTTAGACCTGAGCATCGTCAACGTCGCGCTTCCTACGCTCACCAAAGATCTCAAGACGGATTTCCCCACCATACAATGGGTCGTATTGAGCTATCTTCTAGTCGTTGCGACCTTGTTGCCGGGTGCCGCGCGCGCCGGCGACCTCTACGACAAAAAGAAGCTATACATGGGTGGCCTAGCCCTGTTCACGGCGGCCTCCTTGCTGTGCGCCTTGGTTCCCACCGTAGAACTTCTGATCGCCGCGCGCGCCTTACAAGGCCTGGGAGCCGTTTTCGTCTCGGCCTTGGGGATCGCCATCGTAACGGCTATCGCACCGAACGCGGAACGAGGTAAAGCCATCGGGACCGTGGGTGGTCTAATTTCCATTGGGGTTGCCATCGGGCCCAGTCTAGGGGGCTTTCTCATCGCCTGGTTGAGTTGGCACTGGATCTTTTTGGTCAATGTCCCACTCGGGGTGATGTGTCTGATGCTTCTCCAACGACACCTTCCCTCGCTTCCTCCCGCTGAATCTCAAAGAACGTCTTTCGACTACATCGGACTGTTGACCCTGGCCTCGAGCGTGATCGCCCTCGACCTCGGGATGAATTTCATTCAGCGGGAGGGCGTCGGGTCCGAGAGTGCGTTGAAGTTGCTGGTCGGTTCGATGGTACTCCTGATCTTTTTACTTTGGTGGGAAACGCGTCACCCTTCGCCTATCATTTCTCTTGATCTGTTTCGCAATCCAACCTTCAGTCTCGGTCTCATTCTTGGGCTCACCGTCTTCATCGTGCTTTCCGGGTCGCTGTTTCTGATGCCCTTCTATCTAGAAACGGCCCTCGGCTACGGCACGCTCAAGGTTGGCCTCCTCATGGCCGTCGCTCCGGTCGCCGCTGGAATCATTTCACCTTTTGCCGGCATCGTCGCTGACCGACTAGGGGAACGCCCTGTTTCGGTCATCGGGTTGCTTCTGCTATCAGGAGGGTGCTTTCTGATCAGCGGTTTCAACCAGGAGATGACGGAGTGGCGATACGCACTAGCCTATCTGCCTTTTGGTCTGGGCATCGGTATTTTTCAGAGTCCCAACAACAGTTCCATCATGGGGGCCGCCCCTCCTGAGCGAACTGGTACAGCCTCTGGACTCCTGTCCCTGTCGAGAACCCTAGGTCAATCACTGGGACTCCCTTTAACAGCGACAGTGTTCGTGCTGGTTGCCACCCAGGGCTCGGCTCACACTTTTGCCATCGACAGCATGGGTGGTGAGGCCCTAGTCAAAGGCATCGAGGGAACCTTCCGACCCGCCGCCTTCCTCATGCTCGGGGCCGCGATCCTTGCGGGCTCCTCTTTGCTGTCTAAGACCCATCGCAAGCCGATGAGTGAGCCATCAAAGTAGGAGCCCCGCGAAGGGCTCAGAAAAGTCAGTGTATGGCACCCGCTACCGACAACATGGAGACGCCAAGAGACGTCCTGCTCCCTATAGAATCGCGGATGCCGCCGCTCGCCCGGCCCGGCGGCCGCTGAAAAGACATCCTCCGAGAAACGTGCCCTCCAAGGCGCGATAGCCGTGATAGCCCCCTCCGCCAAAACCCGCGGCCTCTCCTACCGCGTAGAGTCCGGGAATGATCTCTCGATCGATGCCAAAAACTCTAGCATCGAGGTCTGTCTCAAGACCTCCTAGAGATTTCCTAGTTAAAATATGGAGACGCACGGCGATCAGCGGACCACTGGAAGGCTCAAGGACCTTGTGCGGCTTGGCGGTGCGGATAAATTTGTCACCAAAGTATCTGCGGGCGTTGTGAATCGCTATGATCTGATGGTCCTTGCTGTATCCGTTGTCGATCTGAAGATCTCTAGCCGTCAACAGGGACTCAAGGGCCGAGTAGTCCAGAGGCCGATCGGGAGTGAGAGCGTTCATGCCGTCGACAAGCCCCTGGAGATTATCGCTGACGACAAAGTCCGCCCCGTTCTTCTTAAAGGCTTCCACCGGACCAGGAGCCTTGTTTCCGAAGGCGCGTCCTAAGGTCTTCTTCCAGTCCTTACCGGTCAAGTCCGGATTCTGTTCAGAACCCGACAGCGCGAATTCCTTACGGATGATCGCTTGATTGAGGATGAACCAAGAATAGTCGTGACCCGCCCGGCTGAGATGCTCAAGCGTTCCCAGAGTGTCGGCGCCGGGAAACAGGTGGCTCGGCAAACGGCGTCCTTCAGGGTCTATCCAAAGAGATGAGGGACCCGGCAAGATACGTATTCCGTGCTTGGCCCAGATGGGATCCCAATTTTCAATCCCCTCAACATAATGCCACATACGATCGCGGTTGATCAGTCGAGCGCCGCCGGCCTCGGCGGTCTCCAACATCCGTCCATCCACGTGGGCGGGCACTCCGCAAAGGAGTTTTTTCGGAGGTTTCCCCATTCGCTGGGGCCAGTGCTCGCGGACAAGATCGAGGTTGCCGCCAATACCACCTGAGGCGATGATGACAGCCTGTGCCTCGATCTGAAAGTCCCCGACCACCTCGCGATTGGTCGAGCGCCCTCTGGCCGCATCGTCGGATCTCAAAACCGATCCACCCACCCCGCTGACCGCATCGCCCAATTTGATGAGTGAATCGACACGATGCCGAAAAAGAAAGGTGATCGCCCGATCCCGTTCTGCGGCTCGGGCCCGCCTCTCAAAGGGTTCAAGCACCCCCGGACCGGTTCCCCAAGTGAGGTGAAACCTTGGCACCGAATTGCCGTGTCCCTGAGCGTCGACTCCGCCGCGCTCGGCCCAGCCCACCACAGGGAAGAGCCTAAGACCCATGTCGTAAAGCCATTGGCGCTTTTCGCCCTGCGCGAAGTCCAGGTACGCTTCAGCCCAACGGCGCGGCCAGAGGTCTTCTTCCCGGTCGAACCCCGCGGAGCCGAACCAATCGGAACGGGCCAGTTCGAGACAGTCCTTAACCCCGAGGCGTCGCTGCTCCGGCGTATCGATCATGAACAGTCCGCCCAAAGACCAGAACGCCTGGCCTCCAAGACTCTGTTCCCCCTCTTGATCGACGACGATCACCCGTCGACCCGCATCTGCTAATTCTGTCGCGGCTACGAGTCCAGCGAGTCCAGCCCCCACGACGACAACATCAGTCTTGTGAATCAAGGAGCTCAGCTCAAGGGGTTCTCGGATACGCCGGGATACATGGAAATCGACCCTACCACAGGCGGCTCTGCTAGTATGGGGACCGTGCCTTCTTCGAGTTGGTCCGGCACCGTGAGATCGCCCATTTCGAAACTGGACTCAGGCAAAAGTGCGAGACCAAATTTCACAAGCGTCCTGCCATTGACATCGACGAGGTCGAGTTCGACGCTGACTACGCCTCGGTCCTCGGGCAGGTTCACCGGGATCGAGAACCGGCCGTTTTCGTCGGAGTCGCCCCAAGTCCGACGGCCACCCAGGTCTTTCCAGTTCACGGAATGTCCTGACTCAGCGGCCGACCATTCCTCGAGTTGGACGGAAACTCCGGCGACCGGCTCTAGAGCTTCGTTCAGCAATGTACCCGTTAGAGTCTGAATCTCAAATTGGCCGACTTCGCCATCCTGTTTCATATCGAATTCCCGCAAAATCAGGTCGCCCCGTCCTGACATCTGAAGGAGGACCTCGGCGGGCTTTCCGTCGGCGGTCACACTGAAAGTGCCGTCAAGACGCGAAAAAGTCCAAGCGAGAATGTTCGCCGTTTGCTTCGAAACAACATCCACGCGGATGCCCCCTAAGGCTTGAACTTCATCGTCCACAATACTTCCTGTATAAGTCAGACCAGGACCAGGCTGGGCGTGCTCCCAACCCAGATCAAGCCCACGCCCGTGCATGTGGCGCGATAAACCCTCGGTCACGGTTTCCGGCATTCCCGCGTCAGCGAGCAACTGGAGGCTCGCTTCCTGAACATAATAATCAAAGTCTTCGTCGGATTCGCGAACAAGTTGGTCCTGGAGTATATCAAACTCCGCCTGGGACAGCTCTAACAACAATTCACCGTTAGCACGGTTGACAAGATTTATCATCGCAGCCACTTCATCTAGGTCTTCAGTTTGACCTGTCAGCCTCACGCTAGAGGCGTGACGGATTCTAGCCTAGTCGAAATATTGATGGCTGCCGCTGAGGACGCCTCGTTCGACACTAGTTAAGCTCTTGATAAAATAGGCGATTCGAGATTGGGTGGCCTTTGGCGGTTCCACAAAACTGGCGCCCACTAGGTATTTATCCTCGACGGGCCGGCACCAGCGAACTTTGCAGGTAACTTCCAGACGCTGCATCGTGTGGTCATCGAACTCTAGGGTGCAGTCGAATTCGTACGACGTTCTCATCGCGGATTCTACTTTCAGCTGGATCCCGGTTGTGGAAAGGTCCGAAGACGTGGCCTGATAATTTGGCAGACCCGAAGAACTGATTCTCAACACCCTCTCCACCCTTTCGGCCCCTCGCTTCTCCTCTTTGAGTTTCGGTCTGGGCACCAGAACCGAGAGATGCTCTCCTGCTTCCTGCGGCTTGAGAAAAGTTCCGTAGTAAAGCCCGGCCTCTACCGATTCCATTCTAACGTCGCAGCGCAGTTTGTGCTCACCAACCGTTGCCTGCGCCGCATACTCACCCGGCTCCAAGGTCGATTCCGACTTGAACAAGATGCCGTAATCCTCTGGGTCGAAGGTCAAGATCTCGATCTCTTGTCGCTTTGAGAAAAGCTTGCCGAATATCGTCATCGTTCGAGTTTCGACGCCAAGCCTCTATCTACTTTCTTGAAATCCCCCTTCTCATCTAGAGTCTGGGACATCTCGCTTAAAAGACAAGCAACGATCAGATTCTTCTTGCAAAAATGGAACCCGGAAAGCCAAGCCACTGGTCCCTCTCGCCCTAACAGACGCCGCTGAATGTTGGAGACCGACAAACCGGTCCGGTGAAGCTGCAAAACCTCATCGCGTAGGGAAATTAAGTAGTCCAGCTTCCGCGCCAGAGCGCTCCGACCATCTTTGATCGCTCCCCGATGAGAGCAAAAAAGTTGGCCGAAATCCAGTGTCAGGGCGCGGCGCAAGCTGGCGATCTCAAGCCCCAAACGATCCTCTGGACGGGCGTAACGAATCTTCGAGGCGACATAGAGATCTGCGGAAAAAAGCCAACCCTGATTGGGTTCGTGAAAGCAGACCATATCATCAGCGTGCCCCGGGGTCTCGACCACTTGCCACCGATAGCCGTTCGAGTCCTCGAGATGTTCCGGCAGGGGAAGCGCCGACACCGTCGGTGGAACTCCCCAAACGGCGCGGCGGTAGAACTGGATGGGAAATCCGTGGGCTAAAAGCCGATGACTCCGAGCGGGCGCCCAAACGGCACAGTCAAAATTCTGCTTGAGCGAGAAGGCATTCCCGCTATGGTCTTCGTGATGATGGGTAAGGAGAACTGTGTCCAAAGGTCGCTCAGCGGCAAACTCCAAGACCTTACGGCACTGGTTTGGAGGCCCGCAATCGATCAGCGTGGATCCCAGTCGATAGACGACGAAGGTTGTATTGACACCGAATTGGAACCGCCCTACTCTCAATCCTTCAACGGGTCCCCAACGATACCGCTCCTGGACGCCCCAGCCTGAGAGGCGCGCTCCTAGACCACCGAGGTCAGTTACCAAATCTTTGCGCTGAGCGGGCCCGAGCCTTGGCCGCTTCCTCCTCGCGATTCTTCGGAGTAGCGTTGGTTTCCAATGTCATCAGAAGCCGTTTAGCGACCGCCGTGATCTCTTCGACCGCCACTTGGAAGGCTTCCTCGTTGACTTGAGACGGCTTTTGAAACCCGCCAAGTTTTCTCACAAACTGAAGGGATGCAAGGTAGATCTCTTCGTCGGTTGCCGGCGGGCTGTAGTTAAATAAAGTTTTGATGTTTCGGCACATGGCCAAACCTTCGCGCTGTCCTCAGTTCTCGCCTGGAAGTTCAACGACCTGAAAGGCAACTACGTCCAGATCTGGTTACGTTTCTCTTCCGGTCGACGCATCGGCTGACCGGGTCGGACACCAAAAGCCTCAAAGAATTCGGGCAGGTTGGAGAGCGTTCCGTTTACCCTCAATTTCGGTAAAGGATGAGGATCACTTTTCACCATCAGTTTCGCCGTTTCGGGCCGAACATTGGTGGCCCAGCTTTGGGCAAAACTGAGAAAGAAGCGCTGATCGGGAGTGAACCCGCCGATCATCTGCGGAGTCTGTCCCACAGTCGCCTTTTTGTAAGCCGCGTATGCCAACTCCAAGCCGCTGAGGTCCGCCAAAGCCTCCCCCAAAACGAGCTTTCCGTTAACCGGGAGGCCTTCCACAACATACTCGCTGAACTGCTTCTCTACCCCTTCGGCTTTCTTCAAAAATCGTGCCAAATCATCTTCGCTGAACCAGTTACGCAGATTGCCCTGAGCGTCAAACTGCGCTCCCTCGTCGTCGAACCCGTGTCCGAGTTCGTGCCCTATGGTGGCGCCGATGGCACCGTAGTTCATGGCGTCGTCAGCCTCAAGGTCGAAGTACGGAGGTTGTAAAATCCCGGCGGGAAAGCATATCTCGTTAGAAGTTGGGCTATAATACGCGTTGTTCGTCGAAGCTGTCATACCCCACTCACCTCGGTCCACCGGCTGTCCGATCTGGGACATGTTACGCTCGCGCTCATACCGCGCGGCGTTTCGAGTGTTATCGATGTAAGATGGTCCGATTTCTAGCGTCGCGTAGTCGCGAGGGTGGTCTGGATAGCCAATTTTTGCGCCGAGAACGTCTAGCTTTTCAAGAGCTCCTTTCTTGGTCTCGGGACCCATCCACGACAAGCCTTGAATCTTCTCTCCCAAAACGTCTTTAAAACTCTCCACCATCCCCAACATTTTCGCCTTCGCTTCCGGAGAAAATCGCCGCTCGACGAACTTTTGTCCGAGAGCCTCGCCCAATACGGCGTCGGTTTGGTCCGTGACCCGACTAATACGGGGAGCCTGCTCTTCCAAGCCACGCAAATTCTGGCTAAAGAATGCAAAGTCTTCCTGTTCGAACGGGGTCGCCAAGGAGGTTGCGTTGTTATGCAAGAGGTGCCACTTTAGGTAAGCTTTGTGGTCCGCGATGGATAGCTCTTTCATAATTCCGTCAAGCTTCTCGAAAAAGGACGGTGTCGTGACGTTGTAGGTCGCCTGACCTTCCGCTTTTTGGCTCTTCAAATAGGATGCCCAATCCATGGCATCGCTCTTGGATTGCAGAGCCTCGGGCGTCATTTTATTGTAGAGAGCTTCAGGATCCCGCATTTCGACCGTGGAAAGTGAGATCCCGGCCAGTCGCGTTTCTAGTCGGACCACCGCCTCGGCGTCTGCCCGCGCCTGGGCCGGTTCGGCTCCCGCTAAGGCGAACATCGTTTCGACATGCTTTTGGTAGGCCAAAAGGGTGGACCGATTCTCCTCTGACGTGTAGTACTCCGGTTCCGGCAGGCTTAAGCCGCCTTGTCCGAATTCTCCTATCGTCTGCCCGGCATCCTTGCTGTCCGTACTCCCATAGAAACTGAAATAGACTCCGCTCCCCTCGCTGTGCGCTGTCTGAATCTCCTTTTGCAACTCTCCTACGCTGCTGAGAGCGTCGATGCGATCTAGGTCGGAACGCAGAGGGGTCAGACCAGCCCTCTCGATGGCCTCAGTATTCATCCCACTCTTGAAGAAGTCGCCGAGCTTCTGCTCGAGACTTCCACGGTCGAACTCCCCCTGGGAGAGTTCCTTCAGGATGGCCTGATTGGTGGCCTCGTTAGCGATGGTGATCTCGGTATCCACGCCAAATCGGGCGCGGTCAGCAGGGATTGGCTTCTTAGCGAGATAGCCTCCCATGGCAAACTGATAAAAGTCTTGAGTGGGACTGGTCGTTCGGTCTAAGTTGTCGAGGTCGAACAGTGGCGATCGAACGCCTGCCTCTGCGGCGGCCGTTGACAAATCTTGAGTGAGAGGAGGCAGTAACTCCTGAGGAACACTAGACGGTACCGCTGCCTTCCGACCGGCTATCGAAGGGGTTGATGGCGCTAGTGTCAATAAGGGTGGTTCACCCGTACTTTTGTGAAAGTCATCCACGCTTTGATTCGGGCTGCTATCAAGTTGCACGGCACCACGAACGGTCGACATCGCGGGCACTTTCGTGGTTATAACGGGAACTGAGCCGATATGCATTCTCGATACCTCGTGGAAGAGCATATGTCATGAGAGGAAAAAAGTTGTTAAGTTCTCGTAACTTTCGCCCATCATTACGAGTTGAAAGACCCAATGGTCCGGCCCGGGATCTGTTCTTAATTCTTGCTTGGAGTTTCCATTGACGCCTGTCCGATATCTGATCCTTTACCTCGTTTTTGTCATTCCGTTGAGTTGCACGGCCCTCGCCGCGCCCGGTCAACCGGACGCCGATATGCGTCAGGTGCTTCGCGCCTGGTCTGCCCTCGGTGGAGGACGAGTTGAGACCATGACCGCCCGAACGGCCCGAAACCAGCCGAGTCTCCAGGCAGCAGTGCAGCAAGTTTTAAAGGAACAAGGAAAATCTCGAGCGCCTGAATCCGTCGCCAAGGTGGAGAATTTGAAAATTCCCGGACCCGCCGGCGACCTCCCCATTAGGGTCTTCACTCCGCAAGGAGACGGCCCATTTGGCATCTTGATTTTCTTCCACGGTGGCAATTGGGTGCTTGGAGACATCGGATCCTACGAGGCCTCAGCGCGCGCTTTGGCCAACGCGGTGCCTTGCGTTGTCGTTTCAGTAGGCTATCGTCAGGCACCAGAACATCCGTACCCTTCGGCTCTTCTGGATGCCTACGCGGCCAAAGAGTTCATTACCGAGCACGCCAAGGATTTTGGAGGCGACGACCGGAGGGTCGCGGTGGGCGGAGAAACTTCGGGTGCCAACCTGGCCGCCGCGGTGTGCTTGATGTCCATGGCGAAGCGCAGCAAGATGCCTATTCATCAACTCTTAATATGTCCCATCACCGACGCCGCCTTCGATACCCCGTCGTATCGACTCAACCGGGACGCCATTCCCGTGGGAGGCGCGGGAATGCGGTGGTTCTTCGATCTGTACTTAAAAAACAAAAAGGACGCCCTCAGTCCCTATGTGTCGATTTTACGGAAAAATGCCACCGATCTTGCCCCCACCACCGTCGTCGTCGCCGAACTCGACCCATTGCGGTCCGAGGGCGAAGCCTACCACAAGCACCTGCTCAACAGCGCGGTGGATTCCCAACTGGGAATCTATTCAGGAGTCACCCAGGACTTTTTTGGAACCGGAGCGGTCGTTGCCAAGGCTAGACAAGCTGTCGATTTCGCAGGCGGGCGACTCCGTAAAGCGTTCACCCTGCGACGACCGACCTAGGTCTTTCGTAGGGGCCTAGCCCTAACGGTGAACGGCTTTTTGGGCTGCGATGCGGCTTTGGATGTAGTGGGTCAGAGTCCGATGTTCCGAGGGTCCCAGCCCGACAAAGCCCATTCCGGAGTGGTGGCTTCCATCGGCTTTAGAAGCCGTCCATCGAACTTCGCCGGTGACGTTCAACAGCGGAGTATTGGCGTCGTCGAGATCGATGCTCATTTCAAAACTTCGGCCAACCTGGAGAGGGTGAGTCGTCGACAGGCGCACACCGTCAACCGACAGGTCCTCAGTCAAGGCGAAGTAGTTCGGAAGGTCTGCCGATGAGACACGGACGGCCTTGGGTAGGCGCTCAGTGCCCCGGGCCTGTAACTCAAGATTTCTAAGAGCCTGAGTGCGATTCTTCAGAACGGCCCGATAGATCTGCTGCCCAGCGTCATAGGATTGGATGTCGACTTCGGCGCTCACCGATCCGTGGGAAGTCAGGCTGGATACCGTCAAAGACTGAAACCCAAGTGAACGGCGACTCCTAAACGAGAGCAGACCATCGCTGAACCCCACTGTCTCGATGACTGGACCTTTCCCATTGGAGGCGGTGAAGATTTTTTTAATGAAGTCGAACATAAACCAAGCATAGCGAAAGCCCAAGGGACTCGGTAGTAACAGTTCTCCTAGTTTCCATAGAGCTTGGTACCATCGTACCTAGGACGTTTGACCTTGCATGGCGATCGAGCGTCGGTCCCCAAACTGATTCGCGAACTTTTACTGCCCAGGCATCGCGAAGCCAAGCGAGTTAACCATTTGTTAACCAACAGAAGCGAAACTTTATGTCTCCGTAAGGTATAATGCTCATGAGGAGTCAAACCATGTCCCCATTTAATAAACTTTTTCTGCTTTTCTGCCCAGCCTTACTGCTATGCACCTGGATCCCCGCCGAGGCCCAAAATCTTGGCGTACGCGGTGGGTCTCAGTCAGTAGGAGGCTCTAGTCCGCGGCGCTCCGCGCCGCGCCAGGTGAGTCGACCTGCACCCTCGGTTCAGCGCTCGGCGCCCGTTCGCTCGGCGCCAAGGCGGGCGTCTCGAAGCCACCTTCGAGGGTAGCCGAGCCACCTCGAACTACCGACGACCAGTCGACAACGAGCGACCCAGCCACCTGAGTCTCCTGCCCGTGCAGAGCGACCGACGAAAGAGTCGCCCGTGACCCCGCGAGGGCTCCCGCAACCTCCAACGTCGCCTGGTAATCTTGCGGCGCCAGCCCGAGTCGCAGTTCCGCTCGGGCACCGTCGATATCGGCGCGCACAGACCCATCCCGAAGAATCGTGACATCGACAACGTTGCCCAGGAGTTCGTCGAGGACCACAGTCGTGTCTTCCCAGGCCACCGGGTCTCCGGTCGGACCCGCCGAAACAACTTCCACACGAGATTTTTCGAACCGCACTCGATCAATAGACAGAAGCCGTTCTGTGTCGGCCGGCGGAACC
>JBBKWP010000023.1:0-28290 GCA_037968995.1 Candidatus Xenobia bacterium | reverse complement strand
TCGTTGCTTTCTCTCACGCGGTCTTCGGGGTCAATGGTGACGATGAAGTTTTGGGGTGGACTCGAAGGGGAGAGATCTGTCGGTTTGGGTTGTAGGAATAGACCTGGGGTGACCCCACCCGAAGTGACAGTCTTTCCGGAGGGGGGCACTTCATGGCGATAGTTGCTATTGCCCCCGAAAGTGCCTTTCGTTCCCGCGAAGTCGATCGTGAAGTCCGCTGCCACGCGGTCCGAACCCGTGTTGGTGTAAATGACCCTTATGTAAGGAGCGTCCCATACCACATCTTGGATCGTTAGATTCGGTAAACGTTCGTCCGTGGGTTTAGAGGATGTCACCGGAGTGGAAGCTACCGCGGCTTTCGGGCCTGGCGTGGGAACGCTCGTTTGGGCGGGACGTTGATTGGAGAGCGGTGTCTGAGAGGGTGCCTCTTCATGATGCCGACCTGCGCTCCAGAACCAGAGGGCGATACTGACAACCAAAAGTCCGAAAATGCATTCGTTTGTGTATCTGCGCATCGTGCCATCGCCTTACCGAGCGCTTGATAAGCCGCGCCTCTTCGGTTCCAGCTTTCCTTCGAGGTGTGATTCGAAAAGCCTAGACCGCCGATACCGCTACAAACGGCCTCCTGGGAGTCCGGCCGGACTCCCAGGACCTTCGCGCGATTATTGATCCTTGTAAGGGTCGAAGGCGTCGGCGGGACGGTTGTTCCACATCGCCGAAACGGGAGCTTTTGCTTCTTGCTCGGGTTCGAACACCAAGGCGCCGGTGGGCGAAGTGTGCAGTTCGAAGCCACGTCTGGGCTTAGCTTGGATGCCTTCGGGGAAGATGAACTCGGTCTTGCCGTCCACTACGTAGTCGCCACCGGAGCCGGGTTTGTCCCAGGTCGGTTTGACATATTCACCGACAGGAAGCCCCTTGCGCTTTTTGATGTCGTGAAGCTCACGGGAGTATTCTTGGGCGGTGTTGACGGAGGGCCCTAAGGACGTCGCAAAATCTTTATCCGCTCTTCCGCGGCGTGGGTAGTATTGTTCGGCGGAAACGAGGTCGATCTCCACGTTGGGACCTTGGTTCATGGCCTTGACCCACTGTTCGGGGTCCATCGGTTCGCGAGAGAAGCCGGGGTCGACGATCTTGGGGACGGGTTGGCCGTCACCGCCATCGACAAAAACGAGGGGGGCGACGTGGTACCACCAACGGGCGGTCATAAGGTCGTTCTTTGCTTCTAAATCGCCTTTGCAGAACATCTTGGCGTTGTTGATGCCGTGCTGACGAAGGCTGTCGTCCATCATGTGGGCGCGTGCGTAACAGCCGTCGGTGATGTAACCGTAAGGAATATTGGATTCGTCATAAAGGGCGGCCATCATCTCTTTGAGTTCGGCCACACTGGTGAGACGGCCGTTCAGTTCTCCGAAAGCGTCGATGTTGGCGAAGTTGACTCCCACTCCCGGTAGATTCGCGGAGAGTTGGTCTTTCACGGCTTGGATGTCGGCGTTCGGCGCTCCCGCGTTGGCTGCTGGGACAAGCGCGGGGAGCGGCGAAGCGGCGCGGTCCACGGAGGTGGAGGCGATGAAGCTCTCAGTAGGAGGTAGCAAGGCGGTCGTGATGGGCGACAACGCTTTGGAGCCCGGGACAAAGTTCAAAGGCGTGCGCACAGAGACGTTTGTGTTTGCAAAAGAGCCGGAGATGTTCATCGAGACCTCGTTCGCCGACCCCCATATGGAGCGCGATGTTATTTTGATGTAGTCTCTACAGTTTACGATAAGGTTGGCGAACAATGTGTGTCTCAAAAGTTACTGTTTTGACGAACGGCGACTGCGACGAAAACAGCTCTCCGAACGAGATCAGCTCACCTGGAACGGGCCACGATCAAGCTTGGCGCGGCCACTTTCTCACCCCGTGCTCTCCGCGACAAAGAAAAAGACCCCCCGCGAAGGCGGAGGGTCTTCAAGACGGTTCTGTCTTTAGCGCGTCTGCTGGAAGTCGATGAAGCCCTTTTCAACGTCCACTTTAGTGAGCAAGGCGTTGAGCTTGTCGCCAACTTCAACTTTGCCACGCGTTTTTAGGCTGCCTTCTACCGGCGGGTTGCTGATGCGACACCAGGCGCGACCGTCCTTGACGCCGGTGACCACGGCGGAGAAGGTCTCTCCAACACGGCTTTCCAGCATGGTGGCGACGGCGGCTTTTTCCGCCATACGCTCGGCTTTTTTAACCTGCTGAGCCTTCTCGTTGAGGTTGTCAGCCAGTTTCCCAACTTCGCTGGGTGTGTAAGGCGAGGGCTCTCCGGCCAGCGCCGCACGCAGCGCATGTCCAGGAACGCGGTCTCCACCGCGACGAATGCTTGCCGTGGTCTGAGTGTAGTTGGTGACACCGAGCGGGAAGTGGCCGGGCAGCGCATCGTTGGGTCCGATGCTCTGATACTCACCACGTCCCACCAACTTAATGATGGAGATGGAAAGATCGCCGTACTGATCCGGGGCCTTGGCTTTCTGGTCGGCCATGAAGTCGGCCAGAGCTTTCGCGCTGGGTTTGCTAGGCAGACTTCCGCCATATTTTTTGGCCAAGGTTGCGATCTTGTCCCATTTTTCCGGAGGTGCAACCACACGCTCAAGCGTTCCCATACCTTTGGAACGCAAGAAGCGGGACATCACGCTGTTGGTGGTGACCATGAAGTTCTCGACCATCTCGGTGGCCTTGTTCTTCTCGCTCTCCTCAACTCCGATAGCGTTCCCCTTCTCTGTGATGATGCGGGTTTCGGTGGTATCGAACTCCAGGGCGCCTTTCATGTCCTGACCTTTTTCGATCCAGGCCGAGGCTTCAGCTTGTACCTTCAGGTCGTCCATGATGCCTTGACCGCCGGCTTTCATGCCGGGAGAGGCTTCCGCTTTGCCGTCGAGCCAAGCACCGACGCTCGAGTAGTCGAGTTTCGCTTGACTGCGTACGATGGCCTGGCCGACATCCTCGTCTTTGATCTCTCCATTGGGGGTGACTGTATAGGACACGACCGTAGCGAAGCGGTCTTCACTAGGGTTGAGCGAAATAATGTCTTCGGCCAACTCCGGAGGGACGAGGTTGAATACCTTATCAGGCGTGTAAATGGACGACGTGTTGACATCCATGAACTTATCCAATGGTGAGTCTTTAGGGACAAACGCACCCACATCGCTGACCGCGACGGTGATGCGGATGTTACCATCGGGCAGTTTTTCGGCCCGTTGGAGTTGGTCTAGATCGCGCGATTGAACGTTGGCGAAGGGGTCCTTCGCGAAGTCCTTGGAGTCCATTTTCGTCCAGAGAGTGCCGTTATCCACCGACATCAGCGGAACGTCGCGCATATCGCGAACCCAGGGCTGTTTGGCGGCGTCCGGCAAATTGTAGACGCCGGGAGCGGGACGAGTTTTGGCCACAATATCGGCCACTTGCTGTTGGACGTCAGCCGGATACTCGGTGGCCAAGTCGTACTGTTTGAGGGCTTTTTCCGCCAAGGCGGCCAAATTCCAGCGACCGTCAGGGTGCTTGAGCGAAGAGGCCACCGCTATGGACCCTTGCAGCGAAGCGGAACCTGCTACTTGGGATTGAGCGTGTTCATTGCTTCTTTGATGGTTTTGATGGCGTTGGTCACGGGTTTTGTCGGCGCGAAAGCCTTTGTTGCTAATGAGAGGCTCGTGAGCGCTGTGGGACACACCCACTTGGTCTTGGGGTAGGGACTCTTCTGTCTTGCTTTGGGCGACAGAAGGTTTCTGGTTTTGAATCCGAGACGGACCAGAAGAAGTAATGCGTTGGGAATCACCGATCATAGACGAGACCTCTTTTTATATTAGTTTTCGGACTTTAAGTCTGGCGACTCCGAAACGCCATACCCCATCCGGCCTACTTTTTCGGATGCGGCAAAAAGTTAACATTTCGCTGGCTTGGGGGAGCGTCGAAGGCGCCTGACAAGTGACGAGGAATGGAGAGACCTGCTTGGAATGTTTTCCCGATATCAGCGGTCAGCCCGCCCACGACCAACCATTTTACTCGCGCTGATTTTTCTTATGTTGGTTTCTAATGGCTTCGCAGCGCCCGTCGAGACACGCTTTTTTGACTGGGAAGTTCCCGACGCATGGACGGTATCTCGCGACCCATCGGGGCTTTGGCAGTTTCTCGGTCCCGGTCCGGACAATCTTGAGGTATTGGTTTCGGTGGGGCGCCTGAACGCATCGCCGCAGGTCTACCTCAAGGCCACCGAGCAAGTTTGGCGGAGCATGGGGGTTGTGAGGCGCCTCGATCCTTGGCTCACGGACCCGCCGGAGCAAGCGTGGTTTCTCGTGAAACATTCCAAAGTGGGTGAGGAACAGTTGGTCACGGTGAAGTGGGTTCGCTGGAAGGGGCCGCTTTTAGTGGTGACGAGCTTCCAAATTCCGGACGTTCAGCTTCACGCTCAGACTCCCCAGATTCGAGAATGGGCTGCGAACTTAAAACTCAAGCTCCCGGCATTCGATATCTCAGAGCTTTCCAGTGAGGCGGGTGCCGCCCTGCGGGAGTTAGACGACAGCGAGGACGGTCTGGGGGACTTCGAGGGGGCTCGTGTGGCCTTGAACACCGCCAGGCAGGACTGGGAACCGTTTTTCTTGGCCGACCAACCGCCCCTCTACAGGGCCTATTTCGAGTATCTGGATGCCCGTTTCGATGCAGCCTTCGCCATCGTCAACGGCCCAGAACTGGGGATGGGTGAAGACATTGTGAAAAGCCGCCTCAAGGGCGTTGCTAATCGACGGGAAGAGCTACGGCAAACCCTGGAAAAGCACTAGGGAAAGAGTTTTAGGATAAAGTCTGTAGACTCTCGTCGGGGGCGCAGTAGTAGGCCATTGTCGGGGCCAGGGAGCGATACCTCTTCGCATCCTCAGAGGCTCTCCTGGTTTCGTAGTCGAGAGCGAAAAGATCGATCTTGTCGAAACGACACTGCTCCAGGTGCATTGCCACCCATTTCTTGTCGTCGATACTAAACGCTTGGTCACTCAGGTTCTCGAACAGCACGCCGTCTAGGTGGGGGCGCAAGGCATCCCAGTTGGAAAATCCCCGGTTGCCCAGCAGGTAGGCGTGAGGCCATTTCTGCTTGATGTCTTTAAGCCAAGTCAGCAGAAAGGGCATACCCGCTTTGTCATCCTGGAGTCGGTCGAGATTGTCCAAGAAGATCCCATCACACTTTTCCATGACGGCTTCGCTAAGTTTCGAGACCTTGTAACGCCAACCCCGAGAAGCCATAGAGAACCACCAAGCCCGCCAACTCTCGTCTCGCTCTTTGGAACCCCACCACCAACGGGTTGGTCCGACCCAGTCCGGCCAAGCGAAGGCTGAGAGATACCCGATAAGCCTTGGTCCGCCCGGCGCCTGCAGAGCCTCGAGATGCTCGCGAGACCATCCGCGCGGTTCAAAAATCAGCAGTTCGCAGTCCCGAAGTCGACCAATATTGACCGGGTCGTGACCGTAGTAGATGAGAAATCGTTTCAACGAGGGTTCGCTGTTCAGGGAGCAGTCCAGATGATCGATGGGCCGGGTCGGCTTTGATTGCCGGATCCGTCTACCGAGGTGAGAAAGACCCGATACTTCCCAGGTAGAGCGTTTGACACCGTGACCTCGGTGTCGTCGGTAAGGAGAGGGAGCCGAAACGTTTCTTTCTCTGGAACTGTGTAGAGCCGATAGGATTCAGCTTCCGGCACAGCGTTCCATCGAAAGGTTGTTCCTGTCGCTGTGACTTCTAGTTTCACGACTTTTGGTGATGCCGGCGCCGTCACGTCTTGTAGCACCCCAATATGGTGCTCGCTGGGATAGCCTTCACGGCCCTGAGCGTCGACCGCGACCACAAAGAGTTCCGTTGCTTCTCCAATCTTGGCTTGGGAAAGCAGAACGGGGGAGGCGGGAGTCTCATTCCAGAGCACGGGTTTTTCCAGACCGGTGATGGCATAGACGCGATAGGATCTGGCTTGGGGACTGGGAGCGAAGGCCAACTGTAGTCCGCTAGAGCGACTTTCCGACGCCAGTCCTTGAACCTGGGCCGCTAGTTCACTGGGGGCGGTCTCAAAAGCCGACCAGGCAAAAGGGGAGGGAGCGGCGCGGTCCGCCGCTATCAGACGAAAAAAGACTCTGTATTTCGTCGCCTGGTCCAGACCTCGGGTCGTGAGGCTTAGGCGGTTATCCGTTCGGCTGACGTTGTCGATGTCCGCTAAGGGCAACTGGGCAGCCCGTTCTGGGGCAACGTCATCGCGAGAAGTGATCCTAAGGTCTGGACGCAGACCCGAGGGAACGGGATGGTCGAAGGAGATGACAAGCTCAGCCTGCCCGCGGGATTCCTGACTCAGTTCGATCTTGGTGACGGTCGGACGGTCGACCGGTACGGGATCCGTTAGCAGTTCGTTGGCGTCCCATCCTGGGATCTGCAGAGCCGGATGAGAGTACGATAGGCTGTGCGGGGTGTTCCGCAGAATCGCCCGTGCGGACTGGACCAGCAGCGGCGCTTTGGGGTCTTCAGGATTGAGATAATCCAGCACGAGAAGAGTGAGTCCGGTCCGCTTTTGGGCGGGAATAACATCGTCGTCGAGCGCCTGAACATGCCAGCGGGCCCAAGGTGAGATGTCGGCCGATTTGGTTTCTTCATGATATTCCGTAAGCAGGCTCTCGAACAGAACGGCGTCGATGAGTTTGGCGTACCGGTCATTCTTTGTGAGATAGAAAAGCCCACGGTTGGCCACGATCCGTTTGTCTGGATAGCGCTCTCGGATCTTTTCTACCAGTTTCAGCATTCCCGGAGAGGTCCATCCGTAGTCGCCCCAAGGTGAGGCGGTGTCCACGGTGTCCAAAAAAAAGCCGTCGAGCCCCAAGCTCGTTAAATGGTCGAGTTCTTCGAAGACTTTCTTCTCCCAGACTGGATTATCAGCCTTGACGTAATATGACCCCCACACCCCGTTCTCGTCGGGATGTCCGTCTTGACCTTTGGCCACTAAAGGTTTGCCGTCGAGACCGAACTGAAGGAAGCCGTCGGCGCCGAACAAGAATTTTTTCTGATCTACAAAGTAGGACGGATAACCGTTGTGGGCGTCGCCCGGCATTAAGTCGGATCCCACGAAACTCGGCCCTTGCGAATCTCGACCCTTGAGAGGAGGTCCACCGGGGGAGACATCGTCTTCGCCAATGGAGATATATCCTACAATGGTCTTGGCTTTGCCTGTCGAGCGCAGCGCGGCGATCTTGCTCGCATCGAGGTTGTCATGATCCTGACCGGGATGGACGATGAGGAGATCGAAGTTCGCCAACGTCTTGGGAGTTTCCGGATCTATTCCACCGTAATAGGCGGAGAAGGAGGTTGGGGGCCAGGGAGGTTGGGCTTGGCTGGCCGCACTGAAAACGAAGGCAATTCCTAGGGTCAATGAGATGAGCGACTTGCGATTCACGGTGTACTCCAATTGTTCGGCATCGGTTCGAAGCGGCGTTCTCTCGTCCTCTTGCGCGCTGACCAAGACGTCGTGTGCTTTCCGACTGAACCCGTCTGGCTTGCTTTGGTCTCCTGGGAACAGGACACCTGACAGATTTCTCAAGGGGCTTGCGACCCTTCGGAGGAATCGGTTGCTTATACTCGACGAAGGAGCAAATTTATGGAAAAGTCATCAAAGATTACAGTGTTGGTATTGGCGGCCCTCTTGTTAGGCAACTTGTTGGTCAGCGGCGCGAAAGCCGGGATCGCGGACGGCATGGGAATGACCATCGCTTCGGCGACTACAGAGAAAGGAAAGCCGGCCTGCTGGCTCGCTGTGGGCGACAAGGTCTATTTCGTAGAAAAAGACGAAACCACGATACTGAAAGTCACGGCCTCCGGAGTTTTTTAGCCCACGCCCTAGAGGACACGCCGGAAACGGGTAACGCACGCCCTGGTCTTCGCAGCTATGAAACGGCCCCGCTCACTAAGTGAGCGGGGCCGTTTCACGTGGAACGTCTGACTCAGGTCCCAGAAACACAGGCCCGAATGTTCAGACCGGCGTCGACATAGAGAATTTCTCCCGTGATCCCTGAGGAGTAGTCGGACAAGAGAAACACCGAGGCCTTTCCGACCTCGGAAGTTTCAATATTACGTCCCAACGGAGCAACGTCGACGCTGCCTTTGAGCATGTTGGAGAAGCCGCTGATCCCTTTGGCGGACAGGGTTTTGACGGGTCCCGCTGAGATGGCGTTGACCCGAATGTTTTGGCTGCCGAGGTCGGCGGCCAGATAGCGTACCGAGGCCTCCAGTGCTGCTTTGGCGACGCCCATCACGTTGTAGTTCGGGACCACTTGCTGGGACCCGTGATAGGTGAGGGTGATGAGACTGCCACCGTCTTTCATCCGGGCGGCGGCTCGTTTGGCGAGGGCTACGAGCGAGTACGCGCTAACCTCGAGGGCAGTAGCGAACCCGGCTCGTGAGGTATCCACAAAGCGACCCTGCAGGTCTTCACGCTGGGCGAAGGCGATGGAGTGGACGACGAAGTCGAGTTGACCGCCCCACTGTTCGTCTACAACGGCGAAGACGGCGTCTATTTGCTCGTCGTCGCCCGCGTCGCACGGTAAAATCATGCTGGAGTTGACACTTTCGGCCAACGGCCGAACCCGACGCTCTAGATTGTCATTGAGGTAAGTGAAGCCTAGTTCGGCGCCTTGTGCGGCAGCCTCCTGGGCGATACCCCAGGCGATGGAGAGATTGTTGGCGACCCCGAAAATGAGCCCTTTTTTTCCCTTGAGTAACATGCCGTCCCGGTTCGCTCTCCCTTGGACGGCTCCTGGGAGCGCGGTCAGAGGATGTTGCTGACGACTTGCTGCGGTTTCAGAGGTGCCAGCGCTAGGCCGTTGGGTTCTCGTCCTCTTCATCGTCGTCCTCATCGGGCCCGGTGATTAAGAATCCGTCACCGAGATTAATGGCTCCAAGGCATTCTTCCAGGAGGGGTAGGTGAGTGGGGTCGAGTCGAAACGACTGAGGTTCCCCTTGAGGGCCTTCCAGTTCCAGTTCGTGTGGACCGTCTTTGGCCAGTCGGATTCCAATAATACGTTGAGGGGAGACGGCGCAACTTGTAGAGATCTCTACAAACACTCCACCGCGATTGGCTTTTTCCAGAGCTTGTGCGTACTTGGGGGCATCGAGGTCGTGAAAAGAACCCCGAAGGGTGTGCCAAATACCGCGCCCGTCGGTGGTTTTCTCTATGGAGAGCGTTTCTTCGGGATCGACTCGCAGCCAGCGTTCTTCGCTGATCTTGAGAAGCCTCGGCTTCATCTTCACTCGAGCCTTGATCTCAAGGCCGGAGATGGTGTCGTCGAATGACCCAAGCCACACTTTCCGTCTAGGATGTCGATCAAGTTCTACTCTGAACTTCAACCTCGGCCTCCCCGCCTGCACTTCCCGTTAATTGTAATAGATGTACTACATTCCGCCCCTAAGTTAATGATCCAGGGCGGACGGGTCAAGGGATCAAGGAAAATAAATAAGGATCATCTACAGTTTTTGCCAAAAATTTGTCTCGATACCCAGCGTGTCAACGGACTTTCAAGACGGGGCTTTGAGCTACAACTCTTGGTCCAAAACCGGATTCTCAGCCAGAGACAGCGCGTAAATCTTCCCGTCGCTGGTGCCGATCACTAAAAGATCCCCGGCCAGGGCGGCGGTGTAGGGGGTTTCTAAGATCGGGAGATCGACGATTCGGCTCAGGCCGTCCCAACGGAGTTCCACCAAGGAGTGTTGAGTGATGACCCACCATGTCTGACGGGCGGAGTCAAACAGTGGTGGTGCCACTGCGGGCGAGGGGAGGTCGCGGACCTGGAGTACCTCGCCGGTGTCGGCGCGGAAGGCCCAGGCGCGGTGCCGAGTCACTAAGAGAGTCTTCTGGTCTGGGGCAGGCGAGAGGATCGGGACGGCTAGGACTCTGCCCTCCTCGCTGTAGAGATTTTCAGGTTGACCGACCTTGGCGGTCCAGATCGTTTTGTTGTTGCTCACGAGACTGGCCCGCAAGAGGCCGGAGAGTTCGCTGGTCCAGATTCTGTCGCGCGGCGCGGAATAGACTCCGCCAAGAACCTCGCATCGCAAGGGGCCGAGGCCGGGCCCTACTCCGGTCGTCAACTGACGGTCCAAGACAACATCGAGAGTTACCAGGTCAAAGGTGCGGAGTCGACCGGCTTGATCCAGGATGGAGAGGCCCTTGTTGTCCCGCCACATAGGCACGATGTCGGCGCGTCGTCCTTCGACATCAGGATCCACCTGGACTTTCGTGAGCCTCTCTCCGGCGATGGAGAACCGGCTTAACACGCCCTTCTCTGTAAGAGTGTAGACGAAGCCCTCAACGAAAGCAGGCGTCATTGCGGCGAAATCGGCTTCTTTTTCCGTGCGCTGGCGCCACAAGATGGTACCGTCATCGCTGTCGAGAGCCAGCAGGGATCCTGTATGAGTGGCGATCAGGGCGATGTCGGCGACCAATCGTCCGGGTCGCGCGACCCGTTCAGCCAACTCCTCCTCCCAACGGACAGATCCGTCCTTGGGGTCGAGGGCTATCACGCGGCTGCTGAACGGGCTGCTCAGAAGGATTAGGGAAGCTTTGGAACCCTCCATGAGCAGACTGATATTTGGCGTGTTCCCTAAACCTTGATGCCTCCAGACGACTTCTTGCGCGGAGGCAGGTTTGACGAACGACAGGATTGAGAAACAAAGGAGGGGGAACCATGTCAAAGTAGAATATTTTTCACGCATTCTTGAAAGCACACATAATTTTTCGGAAGTGGGGTAAGAACCCCTGGTAATCGTGAGGTCTCGTCATTCAGAGAGAAAATCTGATTGGGGACATCTTCGCGAAAATGGGAACGCATGTTCGGGGTTGATTCCGGAGCATGGGGTCTCTAGAATAGGCGAGATTCTCTCAAGGCCCTTTTGGGTTCCGAGGCGATTCGTCTAAAGTGTGTGTTTTATCCAAGCAGATTCACGTCTTTAGAGGTGACTCGACTGACGAGATGGCATGAATCACTTTAAATTATATTATCGAGGATCGTTGTTGGTGAGCAGATTGAAGCTCGAGCGGTCTATGGAGGTGCTCTTATGAGCGGGCCAAGGGCAAAATTTTCGCACGCTGTACTGGCGGTATTGCTGGTGTGGGTGACGTCTGCGTCCTCATACGCTGATCCCCCGAGTCCTGGCGCTTCTAAGAAGCCCCCCTCCACAGCCTCTTCAAAGAGCCAAGTGACTTCTCCCAAAAGTTCTCCCGAGGCGGTCTTGAACGGGACTCCCTCGGCTCAGAGAACCGTCAAAAAGAGTTCTAAGTCCGTGGCTCAGACCACCGAGGCCGGTGGGTCAACGGAGATCAGCGAGCAACCGTCGTCGGTCGAAGCGCCGGTCACGCCCCCTCCAGTGGCGCCTGCCCTAGACGGTGAGCCTGAAGAGGCCCCCGCAGTTGAGGGCGCTCCCGTCGCCCCTCCCGGTAAGCCCGCTGAGGCCGGAACGCCCCCAGAGCCGGGAACGGAAACGCGACCCATTGCACCTGCGGGCGCTAGCCCTGAATCGTTAGAAGATCGTCCTACGGTTTCTCCACCTATCGTCAACATCGAGGTCGAAGGGAACAACATCATCGCGGCCCAGACCATTTTAGAGGTTGTCTCCACCAGAATTGGGGATCCTCTGCTTGAGCCGCGCCTGCGCAGAGACCTGCAGGCTATTTTTGATCTCGGCTACTTTACCGATGTACGATTTGCCACGCCTCCCGCCCCCGGTGGGATTCGGTTGGTTTTTCGAGTTTTGGAGAATCCCACCGTCAGCGGCATTGAATTCCGTGGCAATCAAGTGGTGGACAGCGCCAAATTGCTCCAGGTGATCGACACCGCGGTCGGCGAGATTCTGAACACTCGAACCATATACAGCGATATCCAGGCCATCAATAAATATTACAATGACGACCTTGGGTTTCTCAGAACCCCTACTCACGTGACGGACGTCGCCTTTGAAGACGGCAAGGTGGTCCTGACCATCGTGGACGGCATCACGGTGTCATCGGTAGAAGTCACCGGAGTCACCGTCTTCCCGCAGGAAAAAATCGAGTCTTTGATACGCGCCAGGCCCGGGGAACTCTTCAATCGCAAGACTCTCGAGGAAGACTTGACGAAGATCAATGATCTCTACGACAAGGACGACTGGGTGCTCGATAACGTCGACCCCCAAATCGACCCCGACACCGGAAAATTGACCGTCAATGTGGTGGAAGCCGTGGTCGAGGAGTTGCGGGTGGAAGGGAACAGTAAAACTCGAACCGCGACGGTCCTGCGGAACTTACGTACCAAGCCGGGTGACGTCTTGAATCGCAAGCGTTTTCAACGTGACCTTGAGCGCCTAAAGAATCTCGGTTACTTCCGTCAGGTAGAGCCCGATTTTGAGCGCGGTACGGAAAAGGGTAAAGTCATTCTCGTCCTCGACGTGCAGGAAGAGAAAACCGGTCTAGCTACCATCGGTGTGGGTTACGCCGGCGGCGGTTCCTCTGGAATTCGTTCAGGTGTCACCGGGGCCGTTTCCTACTCTGACCGCAACTTGTTTGGTCAAGGTAAGAACGTCTCGGTACAGTGGCAGCGCGGCGCTCAGATCTCAAGTATTGGCGTGTCGTACTTCGACCCCGCCATCAACGGTAACCAAGACTCCATCGGTGTGAATCTGTTTCGCAACGACGTCGATGGTCTGCGCCAACCGATCAACGTAGACGGAACCCAACAGTTCGCCTTCTACGACGATCAACGGACCGGCGGAACCTTTACTTACGGTCACCCCTTGAACGATGACCTCCGACTGTTCGGAACGTTGCGTCACGAGACCATCGAGATTCTCCAGGCTTCCAATTCTCAGTTCACCCCCATCGGTTTGGGAACTGGTAACCTCAACTCTGTCGGGCTGTCCGCTCTTTACGACACCCGAGACGACATTTTTAACCCTCACGTCGGATCGTACGCGAACGGGTCGGCAAACGTCGCCGGTTTCGGCGGAGACTTCAGTTTCAACAAATACACCCTCGAAGGCCGTCATTACCTTCCCCTGGGTAAGAACCACACCTTGGCGATGCGCGCCTGGGTTGGGACGGTGACCGGCGACGCTCCCATCACGGAGTACTTTTACGCTGGTGGTCCGGACACTCTGCGAGGCTACCAGCAGAACCAGTTCTTCGGGACTCGTTTCTTGGTTGCCAACCTCGAATATCGCTTCCCTATCGGGAACATTAAGTTCCTCAGAGGCGCGGTTTTCGCTGACGCCGGTACGGCTTACACCCCCGGCGACATAATCGAAGACAAGATATTTCTCGACGCTGGAGTGGGCTTGCGCATCACCTTCCCGGCTTTGGGTCTCGGCGTGATTCGTCTGGACTACGCTATCGGCGACGATGGTGGAAGAACTCAGATCGGAATCGGACAATCGTTTTAGCAGAGTATAGTTCGCGAAGCCTCCAGCGAAACTTGAGCCCTAAAGCTTGGTTTCGCGGAGGAAGGTTTGGAGGATGTTTATGAGTTTGAGAAAGATTGCGGTGGCCTGTGGCCTAAGTTTGAGTTTGTTGTTTGTCGCCGGTTGTAGCGGCGACGCCCCCGGCGGTGGTGGTCAGAGCGCGGCGGTGAAGAAGGTCGCTTCCATCGATGAGTCGGCCATCTACGGCATGGATGACTTCAAAAAGGCCGAGGAGGCCCTGAATAAATGGTCGGACGATGAGGTCAAAAAGCGCCAAGAGGCCGTAAAGAACAAGAGCGACGAAGAAAAAGCCACAGCTTTCTCTCAGTATCAGGTCGACCTTCAGAAAAAAACTAACGAGACCATGGGTCCTCTGAAGGACAAAGCCAGGGCAGCCATCGCGTTGGCGGCCAAAGACAAGGGCGTCACCGTGGTCCTAGACAAGAAGATCGTGGTCTACGGTGTTCCAGAGATCACTGATGACGTCAAGGCTCTGCTAACCAAGGGTGGCGAACTCACTTATCCCAAGGATGAGATCGATCCAGCTCAGGCTCCCATCGGCTACTTCGACCAGACCATCGTCCGGAACCTCAAGGTCTTCAAACAGGCTGAGATGGAAATTATGGCGGAGCGCAACAATCAGATTCAAGGCATGCAAAAATCTTTCGAAGAGGCCGGTCGCAAGCCGACCCCCGCCGAAATCCAAAACATGCAGAAAGCCGTGGAGGCTCGTTTAGAAGCTTTGCAGGAGCAGAAAATGGGTCCTCTGATCAAAGCGGTGACCGATTCGGTCGCGGAAGTCGCCAAGAAGGAAAACCTTTCTTTGGTGCTCGACACTCAGCACGTTATGTACGGTGGCCGAAATCTTACCGAGTCGGTGGTTGACACCTTTTTGAAGAAGGCTGACGGCAAGGACACCACCGCTGGGTCGAGTCCCACTCCTGAGGCCACCCCCGCCGACGGAGGGTAGTTGTCGTGCGCATCACCATGTCACTTAAAAAACGCACTAGCGTGGCCTTGGCGGCCGGGATTCTGTTGACCGGGCTGGGACTCGCGTCTTGCACCACGGAAAAAGCCGTGGAAACGGTGGATGTAGATCCCAAGGCCGGTTACGACATCGCCACAGTAGATTACGCCGATATCATTGTTCTCCATCCGGGATACGAGCGCCTCAAGCAGATCGACGAAGAGATCGCCTTGCTAGAGCGCAAGAAAGCGCAACTCAAGGTCGGTGCTTTTGAAGAGTTGAAAAAAGAGGGCACTGAGACGATGAACAAAGCCGTCGCAGATGCTAAGCAGAAACTCGAGAGCGAAAAGGCTATCGTGGAGCGTGAGATGGATGCTCTTTCAGCGAGTCTTTCCGGTCAGATCGAAGGAGAGATGCGCGGGCTGCAGGCCCAGTATCAGGCTGAGCTTCAACAAAAGGTGAAGTCTTTGCAGCCCGCGGCACCGAAGCAGGTAGAAGCGCCCAAGCTCGACTCTGGTACGGAAGGTCAGATCAAAGACTACATGCAGAATCTCGGCATGGTGCGTGAGCGTAATCTCGCTGCTCGACGTTTGGAACTCGAGCGCCGCATCGGCGATGAGGTTTCTGCCAAGAAGGCCGAGGTGGACGGAAAAATTTCGGCATACGAATCCCAACTCTCCGGTCAATATCAAAACGAACGAGTGAATTTGCAGTTGACCGCTCAGAACTCAAGTGATGAAGAGGCGAAGGCCGCGGCTCAGACGCGTCTCGACGAGATCACCCAAGAGATCGACACCAAGAAGAACGCAAAACGAGGTGAACTCGAGGGCGGGTACAACGCAATTCGAGCCGAGAAGACTCAGCAACTGCAGACCGAACTCCAAGCTTACCAGGTCGAACTCGACCGGGAAGTGGCCCAGAAGATCGATGTCAAACGGCGAGAGATCGGCGGTTTGCCGGCTTCGACTCCCCGTCAGCCGCAAGCTTCCGCTGAGGCCTCGGCGGAAGTGAAAGCCAAGATCCGCGAGATCGAGGGTCGTATGGCCGCCGAACTAGAAGCCAAGAAGGCCGCGCTTTCGAGTCAGATGAAAGCCAAAGCGGACCAAGCGCGAGCCCGCTTGGAAGCCAAGCAGCAGCAAGTAGAAGAAGAATTGAAGCGGGTTCAGGCCCAGATAGAGAAAGAGATCGCGTCCAGTCTTGATAAACTGTCTCCGGAGACAAAGTCTAAGATCGAGAAGAACGAAACGAAGGCCAAAGAGCTTCAGGATCAACGCAAAGTTCTCTTTGAAAAGATGACCGCCGATCTCAATCGTGAGATCGGGGAAGTCGCCCAAAAGAAGGACATCGATATGGTCCTGGGCGGCTTCGATTACTCCGATTATCCCGACCTCACCGATCAGGCCGTGGTGGCCGTGAAGCAGATGGAGAACACGAAATGAAGACGACAAGAATCCTCGCCCAAGTGCTCGGTTTGGGCCTGTTGGTCGGCTTGACGGTCATCGGATGTGAGCCCGCCAAGAGCTCCGGAATAGTTGTGGGCAAGGTGGATACCGCGACTTTGCTGCAAGACGATCCCGACTATCAGAGCCTTTCCATCGAGTACATGCGAGAGAACACCGATATGCGTAAGAAGTATGTCGACAAGATAAAGGCCGTCTCAGATGAGCAGTCTAAAGCCAAAGTGCAAAAAGAGTACGAGGACATGCAGAGGAAGCTCGACGGAAAGTGGATGGAGAGGACGCAAGGTTACTTGCAGTCACGCCACTCGCATATTCGAGACGTCGCGGAGAAGATCTCTAAGCAGAAGAACATCGACATCGTGATCATCGACAGCCGAGTCTACGCCACTGTCGAGTATGGTGGCGTCGATATCACCAAAGACATGCAACTGGCTTTGAGTCAAGAGGGTGGTCTCAAGGCGACCCCAACACCCGCGAAGCAAGAAGGTTAAGAGCTTGAGAACTTTCAGTCTGACCCTCCTTTTGGGATTCGTGCTCGTCGTCGCGGGTTGTCAGTCGCAGCCTAAGGAGGGCGAGAAAATATCAGCTCTCAAGATCGGGACAGTTGACGTTATGAGGGTGATGGAAGAGAAGCCGGAGACGGTTCAGATCCGCTTGGACTGGAAGACGCAGGCCGGGGACACCTATCTTGCTCTCAATAACGTCAAGAGTCAGCAAGAATATGAATCCCTGCAAAAGCAAATAGAGGTGCACTCCGAGGCTTGGCAAGAGCGCATGAATGTCTTCATGGAGAAGTCGATCGCCGAGGTTGAGGAAGAGACTATAGCGCTTGCCAAAGAGCGTGGGCTTGATCTCGTTGTTGTTGACAACCCTTTGACTAAAACTTTGAGATATCGCGACGGGGAAGACCTAACCTTGGACATCCTTTTGAGGCTGCAAGAAAAGAATAAGTGACAGACACTAAGGCTCAGGTCGCCGAGTCCGCCTTCGTTCACCCAACCGCCGTACTGGGGGAGGGTTGCACTGTGTCTCCTTTCGCCTATGTCGATCGCGATGTGCGCATAGGAGCGAGAACGACGATCGGTCCCGGAGCCGTGATTTTGTCGGGGGTTTCGGTAGGGAACGATTGTGTGATCGCAGGCGAGGTGGTTCTCGGAAGCCGAGGCTTCGGATACATTTTTGATGGTAGAGAGCATCGGCGCATCCCTCAAGTTGGAGGAGTTGTCGTTGGTGATAGGTCGGCAATCGGGCCGGCCACCTGTCTCGATCGCGCGGCGCTGGATGACACGACTCTTGGCAACGATTGTCGAATCGGGGCGTTGACTCAGGTTGCGCACAACTGTCGAATCGGCGACGATAGCCATTTGGGCGGAGGATGCGGCTTGGCGGGAAGCAGCCACATCGGCCACGGAGCTAGGTTTGGAGACCGTGTGGGTGTCGCTGGACATTCCCACTACGGTGAGGGAGTGAAGGCCGACGACTGGGCTGGCATCACCAAGACTCAAATCCCAGCAGGTTCCCACTGGACCGGCTATCCCGCCCGTATTGTAGCCAGCACAATTAAGTAATGAGGTTCGAGATGAAGGTTTGGGCTCACCCATTGAACAGAATGACACTGTGGCTGCTCTTAGCTATGATGCTGATGAGTTTGGCCGCTCCGGCCGCTAACGCTCAGAGCGTGATGGTGGGTGGACAGACAGTCATGAGACTGCCCGCCGGGAAAGCGGCAAGCGTCCAAGCGCTGATCGACCGACTTTTGGAGCAGGGAACGGACCCCGAAGGCATCTTAGCCAAGAAGACCGAGCACGGGTTTGGTGTGTTCTGGGGCACGACCCTTTTGATAGAGGTCGATAAAGCGCTGGCCTTGGAAAACAAGAGCACTCCAGAGGGTCTGGCTGTTGTCTGGGCACGCCGTCTCTACGACCTGGTAGGTCCCGGATACTTTATGGTAGAGCCGAAAAGCATAGCGCTCCCCGTTGGCAAGAGTGCGACGCTACAGATAAGCGGTATCGCTACAGGGACTATTGTCGCGGAAGGCGGCGACGGGGTGGTCAACGCCGTGAGTGATCAGAATACAGAAACAGTGACGGTCACCGCTGCGGCAGTGGGACGATCTTCGATCGTTGTTTCCCGCGGTAAAGGCAAAGTTCGTATTCCCGTGCGCGTCAAAGATTGGGCGGGTTTTCCCCCCGAGGAAGTGTCCATTAAGGTGACCGGCCGACCGGCCCCAGGCGCCATCATTGCTGAAGCCTCTTTGACTGCTGTCTCAGGTTCCACTCGGCTCAACCCCGGCGCTCATCTTCGATTCCCCCAGGAGATGCCCAGCATTCCGTCGGTGGGTGAAGGCAAGTCGTTGCGTTTCACGCTTCCCATTGAGATCGTCGCCGGGGATGACTACTACCCTGTTAACGCAAAAGTGAATGTTTCGGTTAAATCTGTCGACCTTGAGGTCAAAGAGTCGAACCTGCTCGTGGTGTCCAACCGGCCGGAGCGCGTGGAAGTGGACGGCGTCCTCATGGAGTACACTTTCAGCGACCACGAGCCGACTCGTCTCATGTACTCTCATCTCAACGAAACTTTGGCGAACCGAGATCTCTGGGTCAATCTTTACAATGAGACGAACGCGCCCGTGGAAGTGTGGATCGGTTCGAGTTTCGCTGGACCGAATCGGAGTGAGGTTCACACCGGGCACATGGCGGCCGTGCGATTCTTGCGCCAACTCGGTGCTCAGGCTGGTTACATCGTGGAGATCCCAGCGGGCAAGCGGTTCGTTGTCGCCGACCACCTTATGAGCAGAAAAGATCTTCTCTCGGGTTTCGTGAACTTTCAGATCGTGGGGGAAGGCAAGTTGCGCGCCGAGGTTTATTCGGCCCTCTCGCCGGCCCGCAACGAAACACGCGGTGTGACGCGGATCGGCGGACCATTTAACCCCTTCAAGATCCACCCCCATGGAGTGTTCGCTCAACCCTATTTTGAAGAGTGGGTCGACCTCACGGAGACCTCAGAACCGGTCAGTGTGCCGTTCGGAATCTCTCCCTGGTTGATCGATTTCGAGACGGGACTTCCCAATAACGGAAATTTTGGTGTGGTCTACCGGTATCACTTCGTGCTGACCAACAAGTCCGCACGCCCTGTAGACTTTGAGTTGGTTTTTCGGTCGACCTCGGGCCCGGCGGCGGGAACCTTTTTAGTCGACGGTGATATCCTCGAAGCCCCCTTCAAAAAGGGCGGGATGGAGACGTCTCTGGGAATGTTTCGCGTGGAAGCCAAAGGCGAGAGGACCGTGGACTTGGTGACACTCCCTGAGGCCTCTTCCAACTATCCGGCCCACGTTGAGATGCGAGTGCGCCGTTGAAGCCACGGGAATTGCATCAGCACACCATAGGGGGAGAGATCCATTTAGCGGGTCTTGGGATCCATACCGGCAGTCATTGCCGGTTGACACTCAAGCCGGCTTCCACGAACCGTGGCAGGGTTTTCATAACTTCCGAGGGGGTTGAGATCCTAGCCCATTTCGATAATGTCGTCGGCTGTGACCGGTCGACTGTCCTGGGAATTGGGGAAAGCAGGGTCCACACTCCGGAGCATCTGTTATCGGCTCTGTTCGCTTTTGAAATCGATAACGTGGAGATCCATCTCGAAGGACTTGAAATTCCGATTCTCGATGGCTCAGCGAAGCCTTTCTGGGATGCGCTCAAGAGCGTCGGACGCCGGGAGCAAGACACCCCCGCCAAGGTTTTGGCTCCACAAGAGCCGTTAGCCGTGGGAGACGCCGACGGACCTATGGTTTTGGTATTTCCGTCGAATGAGACAATTTTTGAGTCGATCCTCTACTACCCTCATCCGATGCTTGGATATCAGGAATGCCACTACCGGCATTCGGAGACCGATTACGGAGAGCAGATCGCTCCCGCTCGCACCTTTGCGTTGTGGGAAGAAGTACAACCGCTTTTGGAGCGTGGCTTAGCCAAAGGAGGCAGTCTAGATAATGCCTTGGTCGTCTATCCTGACCGGTTTTCCTCAGAACTGCGACTGTCCCAGGAACCCGCTCGTCACAAGTGCCTCGACTTGATAGGAGACTTCGCGCTCTTGAACGCAAGGATCCAGGCGAGAGTGCTCGCTGTGAAGGCGGGGCATCGATGGCACATCGAAGCAGCCAAGAAAGTTCGCAAGGAGTCCGACTGAACATGAATGCTCTAGAGGTTTTGCAGAGACTTCCTCATCGCTATCCGATGATCATGCTTGACGGGGTTGAGCATATCACCGCGACGAGTGCGGTGGGGTGGAAGAACGTGACGGTGAACGAACCTTATTTCCGGGGGCATTTTCCCAAAGCTCCGGTGATGCCGGGAGTTCTGGTTATGGAGAGCCTCTGTCAATTAGCGTGGGTTTGGGCTGGAGGCACCACAGGCGTACGCCTGACCGGGATCCAGAAACTTCGCTTTCGACGCCCTACTTTGCCTGGCGATCAGCTCCGATTGGAACTGGAACTGTTGGAGCAAGACGAGCGACAAGTGACTTTCCGGGCCACCGCCTCCGTTGACGGACTGACGGCGGTAGCAGGAAGTCTCGTCTTCGCCAAAGGTGAGCAGGACGAGGTTCCGGCGCAATGATCGGCCAAGTGCGCCGTCCGCATCGCGCTGGAGAAGGAAACTTCTTTCGGAAATTGAAGAAAATTCGAACAGTGAATCGTAGTCTGAACTTCTCTTCCGTGCATACGTTCCAAGGGCGCAGGCCCTAGTTGCGCTGTCGTTTGGCCTGTGATATAACCCAGGGAACCGTTCGTTGGCCTTTTGGGGTCCAGGAGTCGGTGGGGCGGATTCCCTCAACACCCTCGAGACGCGGTCAGTTCCAGTGTTTCGGGGAAAGGAGGTAAGGGTCGTGGAGCCAGTAAAAGTTGGCGTCGTTGGGATTGGAAGCATGGGCGTGCATCACGCACGCGTGTACTCCGAACTCCCAAACACCGAACTCATAGGTCTAGTAGACATTAACGAGTCGATCGGTAAGCTCTGCTCAGAGCAGTTCAATACAAAATTTCTTACAGACTATCGCTCGCTCATCGAGTTGGGTGTAGAGGCTGTCAATATCGCCGTTCCCACGAGTTTGCACTATCCCCTTGCCGTAGATTTTTTGGAGCACGGTGTTCACGTCTTGGTGGAAAAGCCGATCACGGTTGATCTGATTCAGGCGAAGAGCCTTGTCGATCTCTCCAAGCAGAAAAATTGCATTTTGCAGGTTGGGCACCTCGAGCGCTTCAACCCAGCCGTGCGTCGACTGCGTGGGGTGATGGGTCGGCCTGTCTTTTTGGAATCCCAAAGAATCGGGTATCCCACCAAACGGAATCTCGATGTTGGTGTTGTTTGGGACCTGATGATTCACGACCTCGATATTCTCATCAACCTCGTTAAATCGCCGGTGGTGGAAATTCACGCTATGGGCGTCTCGGTCTACTCTGATTTTGAGGACGTCGCTCAAGTTCACCTGCTGTTCAAGAACGGTGTCGCGGCTAGTCTTCTCGCGTCGCGCATCGGTGGAGACAAGCAGCGGAGCCTGCGGGTGACCGAAGACAGCGGTAGAACCCTCGTGTTAGATTTCATGAACCAAACACTGTGTGCGATGCGGCCCCCTCGATCTGGGCATCCAGTGCCTCCGGAATTTTTGCCGGTGGAAAAAGATGAGCCTCTCAAGCTTGAACTTTCTCACTTCGCCGATTGCGTCGCTAATCATCGCACGCCCATTGTTACCGGAGATGACGGTAAGAGGGCTCTAGAGTTGGCCATGCAGGTGCTCGCGAGAATGAAAATGGTGAAGTCCAAAGCGCCCGTTGGGAAAGAACTGATAGCTTTAGCAGGCTAAGAGAGGACCGCCACCATGGCATCAATTCACCCAACAGCTGTCATAGACCCAAGTGCCGAAATTGCCGAAGGTGTCGAAATCGGACCGTTCTGCATCGTGCATAGCGATGCGAAGATAGGCAGCGGCACCAAGCTCCATTCTTCCGTCGTTATCGGACAATGGACCGAAATTGGCGAAAACAACGAGATCTATCCCGGAGCCGTGATCGGCGTCGCGCCGCAGGACTTGCGCTACAGCGGAGAGCGCGCTTACACGAGGTTAGGGTCGCGAAACGTGATTCGAGAGTACGTCACCATCCATCGCGCATCGGATGCCGAGGGTATGACTTCGGTAGGTGACGACAATCTCATCATGGCCTACACCCATGTGGCGCATAACTGTATTCTCGGCAATCAGATCATCATCGCGAACTCATGCGGCTTGGCTGGTCACGTCGAGATCGAAGACCAAGCGGTTCTTGGCGGAATGTGCGGTTTGCACCAATTTGTTCGGATCGGGAAACTAGCAATGCTCGGCGGAATGGCCCAGATTCGCCAAGACGTTCCCCCCTTCTCCATGGTTGACGGTCAGCCGGCCAGAATTTTCGGAATGAACATTCGCGGAATGCAGCGTCGCGGCATCGACAAGGAGAGTCGCCAAGCTTTGAAAGCATGTTATCGCCTGATCCTACAATCGGGGCTCAACCTGACTCAGGCTCTCAATTCCATTCGCGCCAGCGTGGAACCCGCGGAAGAGGTTCGCCATCTCATTCGCTTCCTTGAGAACCCCTCAAAAATGGGCGTCTGTATCCGTGAACCGGAACATCGACGAGAAAAGCGCCAAAAGGCCCGTCCCTTCAAGGTCAAGGTTGAAGCGGCCAACTGTTAAAGCGCTCTTCGGTTCGAAATAGACTCTTGTGAAACATCGACTCTATGCTCTTTTGGCCGGGGAACCGTCCGGCGATCTCCATGCGGCGGCGTTAGTTCCTTGGATCAGAGAACGAGATCCCGATGCTGAATTCATCGGGATCGGGGGTCAACATCTTCGAGGCGCCGGGGTAGAACTGGTCGCCGACACCTCGAGTTGGGGGACCATCGGTCCTTTTGAAGTTTTTTCGAAGCTGCCTCGCATCGCTGTGGCCTACGCCAAACTCAAGAGTGAACTTCGTAAGCGGCGACCTGATGTTACCGTGATGCTAGATTCTCCGGCTCTTTTTATGCGTCTGGCGAAGTTCACTCGCGCTCAAAATCTTTCCACGGTCTACTACTTTCCGCCTTCGGCGTGGTCAGACAACGTTCGAAGGGCCCAGTCCATCGCCGCCCGAGTGGATGAAGTGGTCTGCGCCTTTCAGCGCCAGCATCAGACATATGAAAAGGCCGGAGTGAGATCCCATTACTTCGGGCACCCCATCGTGGACGTAGTGCGGCGCTGGACACGCTCGGAGGCGTTGGAGTCGTTGGGGCTCTCTGAAGGACGTTACGTGGCTTTGATGCCGGGCAGTCGAATGCAAGAAGTGCGCCTGATGACCCCCGTCTTCCTCGAGACGGTGCGGCGCCTGCGGGAGGAACTTCCCGAACTTGTTTTCCTTCTGCCCGCCGCGACGGAGCAAGTTTATGAGAAGCTTCAGACTGTTCTAGAGGAAACCGACGTCATCTTGTACAGGGGTCGGGTCCAGGAAATGCTCGCCGTCTCCGAGGTGGCGTTGATGACCTCAGGTTCGGTGACGCTCGAGGCGACCTACTTCGATTGTCCCATCGTGCTGGGTTATAAGGTGAGCGCGATGGATGCCTTCCTTGGACGACTCCTCGTCAAACTGGGACTGCTGCACATTCCACGTTTCTCGTTGCCCAATCTGTTACTCAACGACGACGCGATCTTGGAACTGTTTCAGGAAGAGGTTCATCCAGCACGCCTGACTGAGGAGGCAAAGAAGCTTTTGGCAGGCCGCCCTGAACGTGAGGTGATGCTATCTCATCTGCAACGGGCGCGGGAATGCCTCGGTGCGCCTCCCGTTGTGTCTCAAGTCGCGGACCTAGTTTGGAATTTGGCCCGACGGGGATCGCAGTGACGCCGACGATCACTTTGGTGACGAACTCTCCCGGGGAGGTGACGACCTTCGTGCGACCGGTTTTGCAGGTGTTGGCTCAGCGACACCCCGATTGGAAAAGACGTGTGGCGATGGTTCCTTGTCCCTACGCGACAGGGGCTGAAGTGGAGGTTGTCCGGTCGTGGGGAGAGGCCGACGAAGTTTGGGGCCCCGCGCAAACCACTTGGCGTTGGTTGCGAGGGGGGGACCTCGAAGGTCCTGGCGCCATCTGTTTTCTAGGAGGCGACCCGTGGCACGCGTTGCTTCTCAAACGAAGATTCCGACAGCCGGCGGTGGCGTATTTCCCAGAAGCCAGTTCTTGGGAGGAGACCAACTGGTGTGGAGGTTTTGACGAAGTCGCCCTAGGCTACCGACGGCGGGAACCAACGGATAGCGGTCCACAGAGTCGGCCCGGCTGTTTTATTGGTGACCTTCGGGTCGACGCGGTACGAAATCGGCTGGAGGCGTTGGTTTCGTCGTTACCGAGCGGAGATAGACCCCAAACCTTGGCCATTTTCCCGGGCTCCCGTTGGCTTCATCTCAAAGCGATTTTGGCACCATTTTTGTCGGTCGTCGACCGACTGCACGAGGAACGCCCGGACCGCCGGTTCATCCTTTCTGTCTCACCTTTTGTCTCCAGGAGCCAGCTCGCTGACGCAGCGGCCAAGCCTTTTTCATTGGGGCTGACGGCCTCCAAAGCAGAGATTCGTGGAGAGTCCTTGATCACCCAGCGAGGGGCGACCGTGGAACTGGTTTGGGGGAATCCCTACCGCGTGATCGCGGAATGCGATTTGGCGTTGAGCCTGCCGGGCACCAACACCGCCGAACTGGCGATCGCTGCAAAGCCTGCCGTAATTCCCCTTTCCTACCGTGTTCCGGTAGGCGGTGGAGGTCTTTTGGGCCTGCTGGACCGCGTCCTTGGCTTCGGATTCCTTAAGAGATATCTCAAAGAGCACAAATATCAGCGGCTCAAACATCTGGCCCTTCCCAACCAGTTGGCCGGAAGAGTGGTCATGCCGGAGTTTTTTGTGCGCGACGACCTGTCGGACCTGTTTGACTTTCTGAGCCAGTTGCTAGACAATGCTGCCGAACGCCAGCGCATCGGCGAGGAGGCCCGTTCCGTGATGGGCCCGGCCGGCGCCGCCGAAAAATTCGTAGAGTTGGTAGAATCGGTTGTTGCAAACGCTTAGAGGCTTTCTTTTTAAATGGCGAGGTGGCTTGGTCGCCCCGGTAGCCTTGGTTTTTCTCGTCCTGGCAAATCCCAGTCCACTGAGCCTGATGGCCGGAGCCGTTTTGGCGTGCCTTGGCGAGGGAATTCGTTTGTGGGCCATAGGATATACGGGTGAACCGACACGTTCGCAAGAGCTTGACGCCCCAGTGCTGGTCACCACGGGTCCGTACGGTTTGGTTCGCAACCCGCTCTATTTAGGAAATCTGCTCAACGGAATGGCTGTGGCGACCGCGGCCGTCGGCGGGATGCCATCATCTCAGGCGGCTCTACTGTGGTTGGGCGCCGCCACATTTTTGGGTTTCGTCTACTGCAACATCATCTGTCTGGAACAAGAGTTTTTAGCCGAACAGTTTGGAGAGGACTATCAGTTGTACTGCCGAGCGGTGCCCTCTCTGCTGCCCACGAGTTGGAAGCAAAGAACCGTGGAACAGATTCGAGTGGGCGACTTTTCCCTGGCCCGCGCGTTAACTTTCGAGAGAATGACTTTGGTGTGGCAGGTTCTCATCTGGTCGGTTTTGGTCTGGAAAATGGAAAGTTTGGTAGGTAAGATTTATGAGTAAAGCAGGCGCCCGGGCGGCACATCGCAAGAAGATACAGAACCCCGTGGTCGCGGAGTCAGCTCCCGCTAAACCCTCAGAATCGAAGAGGATCCTCAAGGCGATCTCTGAGCCTCGTACTCTTTCCACCTTCTGCTTCTCTACCGCCGGCCTGCTGGCCGGACTGATGACAGGACTGAATCATTTCCCCAGCATGGGTGCGGTTGGCGCGGTCCCGCAAACGTTGTTGTTGGCAGCCTATTTGGGCGACCCGCACCTCGACTTCGTGACCGGTGCAGCGGCAGCGTTCGCGGGACTTGCCATCGGGGGATGTCTAGGCTTCTCGGCTCTCTCGAACCCGCGAGATCTTGGTATCGGTGTGCTGAGTTCGGCGGTCTTGGGAATCGGAACAATGACCTTCACCGGCAATCTCTGGTTGACCGGTTTGGCCGTCCTCCTGGGTCATCTTCCCGTCTTTTTGGCTTATCGGAACCTGCAACGTGCGTGAGCGATCTCCGGCTCGTTCACACTGCTGACGTTCACGGCACCACGGCCGTTTATCAAGCCCTGGAAGGACACTTCCCGTCGAGCGATGACCTCTTGCTGGATTCGGGCGACGCGCTTTTGGGGTCTAACACCGCGTTCCGTCGGCACGAGCCGAACCTAGAACGGCTCGGCTTCTTGGGATGCGCCGCCATGAGCATGGGCAATCGAGAACTCCATTATCTTCACTGGGTTCTGGAACAACGGGCCGCCGAGCGCGGATTCCCTCTGCTCGCGGCGAACCTCGTCGACCTTTGGGGACGACCTCAAACTTGGCAAGAAGGGGTGTCCATAGAGCGCGGCGGTTTACGTATAGGTGTTTTTGGCATGACCGTGGTGCAATATCCGGTGGGTTCGCTTTACGAGAAGTTCCTGGGCTTACGCTTCTTGCCACCGGAGACCTTGATCGACGATCTGGTGAGGCGCTACCAAGCCGACCACGATGTGGTGGTTTTTCTTTCTCATCTAGGCCTGGATAAAGACAGGGCTTTGGCCAAACGGCTTGTGCAGCGTCCGGCTCTCAAGCTCGACCTGATTCTGGGAGGACATACCCACGTTCTATTCCAGGAACCGGAGAGGTACGGCAACACCTGGCTGAGTCATATTGGGTCCCACAGTGCAGGCTACGGCGTCTGGACACGCGATAAGTCTGAGCAATGGAGCCATCACTTCGAGCCCGTCTCTTTGGCCGAAACTACGCACAAGACGGACTCTTCGAGGTGAAGGGGCTGTACGTCGAATCCAGCCCAGTCCCGAGGAAGCGTCTTCTGGTGCTGAGCAATGGAGCCGGCGAAGACGCCATCGCTTCCCGGATTCTCAAACGTTTGCCCCCAGAAGTGAGCGCCCAGGTTGTCTGTTGCCCACTGGTAGGACACGGTTCGGCCTTGGCGGCGCATTTCGAACTGGCGGGTCCTCGTGTTCTCCCGCCCAGTGGAGGCTTGTTTCGTGAATCCTGGCGGTTGGCGTTGCGAGACCTGCTGCAAGGAGTTGTCACTGGGCACTTGAGGCAACTCTTTTGGCTTCGTCGCCATCACAGCGAGGTGGCGCTGGTGCTGGCCGTGGGAGACTTATTTCCAGTGCTTTGGGCGAAATGGGCCGGTTTGGGTCCCGTCGTTTTCGTAGGAACGGCGAAGTCGGTTCACCATCATCCCTATTCGGCTGTGGAACGTAGAGTTCTTAGAAACTCTGCTGCCATTTCGCTGGTGCGCGACGAGCCGACAGCCACGGAGTTGAGAAAGTACGGCGTGGCCGCCGATTGGCTGGGTAACGCCATGATGGACGAGGTCGAGCCTATCGGGGTGGAGTTGCGTTTTCATCCGGACAGTCAGGTCCTTACTCTCTTTCCTGGCTCGCGCGACCAGGCGCCAGAGGTCTTGCCCTTTCAGCTTCAGGCGGTGTTGTCGGTGCGCGAGCGGTTGAAACGTGTCGAAGCAGGTATCGCGGCCGCCCCGGGAACCGACCTTGTGCGGTTTTTGGCTCCCAGCCAGGCCGAGGGCTGGGTCTTTCGTGCAGGCTCGGAGTCGCACTGTTTAGGAACCCTTGAGCGCGACGGCCTGCGCGTTCCCGTGCTGGTGGGCTGTCTCGGAGACCTCTTGGCCCGTAGCACGGTGGCGCTGGGCCAAGCCGGTACCGCCAACGAGCAGGCCGCAGGGGCGGGCGTGCCGGTGGTGGCTTTTGACTCGAGAACGGGCCACGGTCTGCGCTGGTATCGTAAGCGCCAGAAAGGATTGCTGGGAGAGGCCGTCTCGGTGGTGCCTCACGTTATCAGTGACGTTTCTCAGGAACTCTATATGCTTCTCACCGATGAAGCCGAACGGGGTCGTCGGGCTCGAATCGGTATCGAGCGCATGGGGCCGAGCGGCGGAACTCAGAGAATGGCCGAGGTCATCGCCGGGCATTGGAACCACTAAAGAGATTTCTCATCCTCGCGGCTGGGGTCTGGCTACTGGCCTGGCTTCCGATCGGCCTGTGGGTTGGAGATGTGGATTACGTTTTGGCCGAAGTCTCTCGAGACACCTCCGCCCGTCAACTCTACCAAGGGCTACTCTATTCCGGTTTGCTTCTCGTTTTCTTGGACTCTTGGCGGCGGCAGGCTCCCAAACGTCCCGTCCCTGGTCGAATCAGAGACTTCCCGCTGTATGCTCTCCTTGGACTCGTCTCGACGATCGTTCTCCGGGGTCTGCTC
>JBBKWP010000022.1:0-5366 GCA_037968995.1 Candidatus Xenobia bacterium | reverse complement strand
GCCCCGGCGTGTCAACCCCATCACGAAAACAGTTCTGCACCGCTAGACACTAGTAATGAAGGGCTTCCCGAGGCTTATGCACCGTTTACGCACAGGACGATGTCGGGAAGTCTTTATGCGTGAAACTCCGTTGTTACTTGAGTTCATAACTCGGGGCTCTTGGCGCTAGGTGTGGGAGACAGCAACCAAAGCGATGTTATCCTGACCTCCTGGAAGGCCTCAATCAAACGGGGGAAATCAGCTTGCGAAACCTGGCTTCATGCAGTCCCAGGGATGTGGTATGATGCCTCACGAACCCTAGTATGATCTCTGTCAATCAACCACTACTCCAGACAAGCCGCGCCCCCCAGGCGCTCAAGTCCGCGATTGCGCCTCTGGCTCAACTTGAGATGGATGATGCCGGCATTCTCGACCGTGTCACGATGCGCACCATTCAAGGCCATGACGATGTGCCGATGATGGCGAAAAAAGAAGCGGTGAGTGAGCCGCGAGCGGATTTCACTAAAAACTTCATTACCCGGATCCGGCAAAGCAAGGGCGAGGCTAAACTCACCTTCGTTTCCACCCCCGCACAGAACAAAAAACAGGGATTCAATATCGCCGAAGGCTTCCGACTCGAAGACAAAGACTACGGAATCGTCCTCGACCCTCGTGAAATGAGTATGAAAGGCTGGTCGGCGAAAGACTATTCCGCCCACTGGTCTGACGTCCGTAGGGCGTTTGCAAAGGACCTGCAGATGGTAATGGGCCCGGGTTGGAAACAGAGTCCCCACTGCGTGGACGCGGCAAAGCAGGCTCATGAGCTTGGCATCCCCACCAAAAGCTATGAGCTGAAAAGTCTCGACCGAGCCGCAATCGAGATACGCTTGACTGAGGTAGATCACGATCTGACCCAGCGCGGCTTCCCTCCCCAGAATCTGGTGGGAACCCTCAACGGTGCGGTCGATCATAATTATCTCGACGACCAGGCTGGGCAAGCTTCTACGACGGAGGGCACCCTGACCGACCCGGCGGGCTACCTGTCTGATGTGGTGGGCAGAACCTTACGTGGTCGCGAGAAAAGCACCAACGATGGAGCCTTACAAGCGGGAATGCTCACTCAGTCGACCTTCACCCAACTGTATCTGGAGAAAACGCGAGAGCAACTCAACGGTCGACCCCTGACCTATGTCAGCACCCCCATTACGGGGGGAACCGCGAAGTTCGACCTCTTCGATGAGCTTCGGGTGAAGGACAAAACCGACTTCGACGCTGCGGGAAAGCAACGGTTCCTTGACGACGTCATCGTAAAGAATACCAACTCTGCTTTCCACGTCGCCGAGGCTTTGAGAGAAGACAGTTCCTACGGGGTGGTCATGGATCCGAGTGAAATCACCATACCGCGCTGGTCGCAGGCCGAGTACAGCGCCCACTGGGACGAAGTTGTGCTTCAACTGGCCTCAAAGCTGGTTTTGGCGCCGGGGTGGGACCACAGCACCGGCAGCATTCTCGAACTCAAGCGGGCCCTCGACAAAGGGATTCCCATCGAGGAAGTGACCGTTGAGACTTTGAGTTCAAGCGATCTCTCGAAACTGTAATCCAGAGGATGCCTCTTGGGAGGGAGCGCTTAGCGCGAGACGGCTTTCATCATCTCTTTGGAGTAGCGCTCCCCCGAAACCGACTTGGCGGTGGACTCCAGAATTTCCCGACCCTGAGCCGATAGGTCGAGGTGCACTGCTTGGGCGTTGTCTCTTAGATAGGAGCTTCTCTTGGTCCCTGGGATCGGAATAATGTCCTCGCCTTGGGACAAGACCCAGCCAAGTGCCATTTGAGCCGGTGAACAACCGTGAGACTTCGCTACGGACTTAACTTCCTCCACGAGTTTGAGGTTTTTGGCCAAGTTTTCAGTGAAAAATCGCGGCATGATGTGGCGCAGGTCGTTGTCCTCAAACTCCGTCTCTCTAGTGATGGCACCGGTCAGCATCCCTCGACCAAGAGGACTGTAGGGTACAAGAGCGATTTTGAGTTCGCGCAACAGGGGCAACACTTCGTCCTCAACGTTTCGGCTAAACAGGCTGTACTCGCTTTGTACGGCGCTCAAAGGAAACTCTTTGTGAGCGCGCTGAATGGTTTCGGGAGCCGCCTCCGACAATCCGATGAAGCGAACGTGACCTTGAGTCACGAGTTCCCCCATCGCTCCCACGCTCTCTTCGATGGGCACGTTAGGATCGACCCGGTGCAAGTAGAAAAGGTCGAGAACGCTGGTGCCTAAGCGTCGAAGTGAGGCCTTGCAAGAATCCTGGATGTACTTGGGGCGACCGTTCACCACCAAACCGTCACTGTAGTGACGTACGATGCCGCACTTGGTCGCCAACTGGACCCGCTCGCGTTCTATTTTTAGTACACGACTCAACAACTGCTCGTTGCGTCCTTCACCGTAAACATCGGAGGTGTCCCAAAACGTCACACCTAGCTCCAGCGCGAGATAGAGAGTGTCGAGCGCCTTGGCCTCATCGGCCTCCCCATAGGACTGGGACATCCCCATGCAGCCCAAGCCCATCCGAGAGACCATCAAACCCTGATTACCACAACGTACTTTCTTCATTTTGGACCATTCCTCGGGGAACCTGGAGAAACCCGCTGAAAATGCTGCCAAGGAATTATATCTAACGCGCTTTTCGTGGGGAAGGCCTCAGTAATCGGCCTCTAGAAGGCAAAGCACGGCCAGGTCGAATGCTCTCAGAAGGATATAGTATGGATGCAGTTTGACTCTCTCCCCTACTTTGCATTACTGCTAACCGTCTATTTCATATATTGGCGATTGGGTCGCGTGGCTCAAAATCTTCTGGTTCTCATGGCAAGCTATTTTTTCTACGCTTGGTGGGACTGGAAATTCCTCGGTCTTATCATCGGGTCAAGTCTTGTCGACTACTGGGCGGCGCGTCAAATTGGAGCCAACGAAGATCCGACCAAACGACGGCGATTTCTCTTCGTCAGTCTGACCACGAACCTCGGTGTTCTAGGCGCGTTCAAATACTTCGACTTTTTCACCACCTCATTTTTCGGCATGCTCAACGATTGGGGACTCGCCCAGCACTCCTTTGTATTGGGATGGGTTCTTCCAGTCGGGATTAGCTTCTACACCTTTCAGACCCTGAGTTATACCATCGACGTCTACCACAGGAAGCTAGAGCCCACTCGTAGCCTGTTAGAGTTTCTGGTGTTTGTCTCTTTCTTTCCGCAACTGGTGGCCGGCCCAATCGAGCGCGCATCACGTTTACTCCCCCAGTTTGAAAAGAAACGAGTCTTCAACTCGGCGTTCGCCCGCGACGGCCTGCGGCAAATTCTCTACGGACTCTTCTTAAAAACCGTGGTTTCAAACAATCTTGGAGTCGATGTGGACGCCGCTTACAATTCCGACGCGACCGGTTGGGGGTTCTGGTTGGCTACCTACGAGTTCGCTTTTCAGATCTACGCCGATTTCGCCGGGTACAGCCACATAGCCATCGGGTCGGCGAAACTTCTCGGCTTCACCCTTTGCGCAAACTTTCACTATCCTTATCTCGCAACGTCCGTCTCCGACTTTTGGTCTCGATGGCATATCTCACTATCCACCTGGTTTCGTGATTATGTATATATACCACTGGGGGGAAATCGAGTGTCTCGGTCGAGGCACGCCTTCAACATTTTTATAACATTCGCTCTCAGTGGACTCTGGCACGGAGCGTCCTGGACCTTCCTCGTCTGGGGCCTGATTCATGGCACAAGTGTTGTTTTGAGTGGGGAAAGCAAACGGTGGTCCACGTTCGATTTCGCCACGCGACGCTTTCCGAAGTTGACGACCCTGGTCAAACGAATCCTTACCTTCCACATCGTCTGCCTCGCCTGGGTCTTTTTCCGCGCTCCAGATGTTTCAAGAGCCCAGTATATTTTCAAATCCATGACGTGGGATATTTGGGTCCATGGCCATTGGGCTCTCCACGCTCCCGACAGTTCCTTCAAGGAGATATCAGCGACTTTCTTATCACTTGACGGGCTGACCAAGTTGGCGCTGATGGGCTCGCTGATAGTGCTGGAGTATTTACGGCGCGATCGAGAGTATCTGCTCGAGATGAGTGACCGCAGCATTCTTGCCCACTGGGGGATATGCTATCTCCTGTTATTGTTAACCCTGATCTTCGGCTATGTGGGCCAGAGTACTTTCATCTATTTTCAGTTTTAGGAGCTAGTAAATTGAGCCAAACATCACAAAGACCAATCGATAACCCCAATCTTTTGGGCGCTCAGATCTTTCTGCTAGTTCTCGCTGTCATGCTGACCCTCGGCTGCGCCGACCATTTCGTTCCCCGTAGCATCTTGGCGTCGCTTCCCGGTGCCCTGCTTTTGGACGACCCGGCGTCAGAATCGGAAGCTCAAGACGGGGGCGTCTTCTATATGGGAGACTCTGTGGTGGACTTTTTCGTGGAGGGCGAAAGTGATGAGCGAAGTATCGCGCGGATGCTTGAAGACATCTCTAAAACACCGACAAGGGACCTATCCCACGGAGCCTACGGGCAAAAGATGTTCTATGCTCAACTTAGACGCCTTATTCGCGACAAGGCATCCGTGGATTCTCTTGTCATCCCCGTGAATCTTCGTAGCTTTAGTCCACGTTGGGAAACGACCCCTACCTGGGATTTCAAAGAGACCTACCTGTCTGAAGCGTACAACCTCTACCTCACGCAAAGAGCCTACCGAGTCCTCGAAGAAAAAACTCCTACCCCAATGAGAAAGCCCACGGATCCGAAAAAACCTAAAACCAATACTCAATCGGAATGCATCGCGAACTACGCGTATGATATGGACCAATCGCAATCGCTGCCGTATTTGGCCGCCAATGCATCGTTGACGAAAGAGGCTCAATTCTCTACGCTCTTTTACATAACTCCCATCGACTGGGACACTATCAAAAAACATCTCCCGGAGAGCAAAATTGAGGCCGTGGAGTCCAATTTGTCGAGACTCCGCAACATATTGAGAGAATCAGGCGTCGATTGGGTTGACCTCAGCGACATTGCCGAAAGCGGACTCTTCCACTACCCAGAATCTAAGCCCGACGAACATCTCAATCAGGCCGGCAGACTGAGGGTAGCCCAAGAGATCGAGAAGGGTTTGCTCCTCAAGAAGGAGCGCGGCGAAGCGAACCTTAGGTGAAACGAAAGGAGATTCCCAAAAAATCGCCGATCAGTCTTCATGGACATTCTTGAAAAACTCCTCTCTGTTCCATCTTCCCCTGTACCCAAAGCCTCCGTCGTCATCCTTGGCGCCACCGGCGATCTGGTCACCGAGCACGGAGTGAGGAAGGCCTTAGGAGACTTGGTCGAGCACGGGGATCTTGTTGCCGAGAG